>SKLV01000141.1 GCA_007121385.1 Bdellovibrionales bacterium | reverse complement strand
TGGCCATGAGCGACCTTCACCTCAAGGTGCGCTACCAGTTCTAATTTTAGGATTGTAAACATAAGGCCTCCTCTCAAAAGGAGAGGAGGTTTAGGTTTCTTGTATTAGGCTCCAGTCCAGGAGCGGATGCGATCCAGGGCTGTGTCGGGAGCCTCTTCAAAGGCCACACCGTAGGCTTTCTTGGCCTCACTCCACACCACTCGTCCCTCAACTTGGATCTGCTCTTTGCCGTCTGGGCTGGAGATAGACATGGTGACTACCCCTCCCTGCTCCAGCATAGCCTCGGTGTTGATCTGCACTCCACCCAAGGAGATAGAGCTCACTGACCCCACCAGCTCGCGACCGCCCACATTGACCTTCACCTCGCTGTCAAACTTAAAGCGCTCGTGGCGACGGCGGGCCTCGGGGCTGTTTATTTGAGCTCGGCGTCGAAGAATGGCCGCCACAACCAAAGGCAGAGCCATAAGTCCTAGAACGAGAACAATATAGCCCAAGCCTCCGCCCGAGCCCCCAGATCCTCCCCCTTGGCGGCCAGACTGGTGGTGGCGGTCCATATACATCTTAGAAACGGTCCCGCAGCCCCCTCCGGTCGAAGCCAGCTCCCGACTGTTGGCTGCATCATAGGAGCCAATGGAGGGCTGACTAATGAGGGCGGCCACTTTGGCCTGCTCAATGGGCAGAGCAAAGTTGATGCGGCTCTCTGAAGCCACCATACCCGACAGGTACTGAATGGGGTCAGAAGACTCGTTAATGATCTCGCGAATCTGATAGCCATTCATATTGGGGCTCTCTCTTTTCATGAGAGCAGCCACCCCTGCCACAAAGGGTGTGGCCATACTGGTGCCTGAGGAGTTCCCATACCTATTGTCTGGCAGTGTACTCAGGATGGCTGTTCCAGGGCTTCCAAGGTGAACTGAGTTGTAGCCATAATTGGAAAATGAAGCCAAAAAGTCCATATTTGTAGTGGCGGCCACAGACATAATATGAGGCACATCGTAGCTGGCTGGAAACATGGGCGATTGGTCATTACTGGCTCCGGCATTGCCGGCTGCCGCCACAAAGCTAGATCCCTTTTGATAGGAGTAGGCAATGGCCTGATGGAGGGCTGCACTGTAGCTGGGCCCGCCCCATGAGTTGTTTAAGACCTGAGCCCCCTGGTTCACTGCGTAGTAAATGGCGCGAATGGCGTTGCTGGTGGTCCCCACTCCATTCCCATCCAAAAATTTAAGCGGCATAATCTGGACCTTGCTGGCCTCAGAGGAAGAAGAGAAAATGTTTTGCGAGACACTGAGGACAATGCCCGCCACATGGGTGCCGTGACCGTCGTCATCATACATATGACCACTCTCGTTCACAAAGTTCCAACCGTAGACATCGTCCACATAGCCGTTGCCGTCATCATCAATGGCGTTATCTGGAATCTCCCCGGGATTTCGCCAAATGGCATTGGAGTTCACGAAGACGCTATGATGAATATCCACCCCTGTATCGATCACCGCCACGATGGGTCGCGCGCTGGAGCTGGAGGAGCTAGAGCTCCAGGCAGCCTGAAAGTCCACTGGGGCTGAGGTGGCCTGAACATCCTCACCCATAGCTTGGAAAGCCTGGATCTCGTCCAAGCTAAAACTCTGCTCGATGCCTGTGTCGGAGCTTTTTCTTAATATATAGTTGGGCTCAGCATACTCTACGGCCGGGTCCTGCATCAGCTCAGTGATGGCCTGCTGTACACTCTGTCCAGCACCCAATTTAAAATGATAGAGATCGATTTGGCCAAAGGCTCCTTCAAGCTGCATCTGCCGCTCGGTCATGGCCTTGCCCAAAAAGGCAAAAGCCTGCTCACTACCTGAAGAGTCTCTTAATTTAACGATGACCTCACCGGGAACATACTCCTGAGCCAGAGCTCCGGATCCCCAGACCAGCGCCATAAGACAAAGAGGCGCTCCAAAGAAAGCAAATAGCTTATTTTTACATGCCACTCGTTCACCTTCTCCTTTAGACCTTTCTCTCTTCGGCCAAAAGTCTAGGAGGTTTAGAGCGATTTTGAGATTTTGCGTCTTTTTTTTAAAAAAGTTCGACGAAAAAGCCGCATCCGGAGCGAAACCCTCATTTTGAGCTACTGGACTAAAGAATGGGCAAAGAAGTGTCTTATTTTAAGACAAAAGTTTTGCGTAAATGTTGTCAAAGCCCCCATTGGACATGATCAAAACCACATCCCCGGCCTGAGCCTCTGCTTTTAAAGCAGCAACGATCTCATCCACCTGAGGGTAAAAGTGGGCGGATCTACCCAAGGACCTTAAATCCTCCACCAGCTCGGTGGAGGAAAACCTATCCTTCTCGGCAATACGGCTCTGATCAAAGGGGCTAGCCACATATATAGTGTGAGCCCCGCTGAGAGCCCGAACATAGTCCTTTTGAAACACCCGACGCCGGGAGGTGGCTGAACGGGGCTCAAAAACGGCTAAAACCCTCTTTTCGGGAAACTGTTCCGCCATGGCCTGAATGGTCAACTCCACAGCGGTGGGATGATGGGCAAAGTCCTCAACGACTGTGGCCCCCTTTTTTGTCTGCCCCAAAACCTCCTGACGACGCTTAACCCCCTTGAAGTTGGCCAGACCCTGAAGCACCTGGTGGGTTTTCCACCCCAACTGGTGGGCCAAGGCAAAACTGGCCAGAGCATTTAAGGAGTTGTGAGGGCCAAAGGACTTTAAAGCCAGGTCTCCCACTGAGACACCTTGAAACTTTACGGCAAACTGATTGCGACCGCTGATATTCTGACGGGCCCCCATTTGATAGTCCCCCTGCTCTTGACCATAGGTCACCACTTTACAGGAGGCCTCGGCGATCAGCTCTCTCACCACGGGGTCCGCCCCATGGGCCACCAAGGTGCCCTCTTCAGGTATACTTTGGATCAATTGGCGGAAGGCCTGTTTGATTTGCTCTAAATCCCTATAGATATCGGCATGATCAAACTCAACACTGGTGAGGATCACATGCTTGGGGCGATAATGAAGGAACTTGGGCACCTTATCAAAAAAAGCAGTGTCGTATTCGTCCCCTTCAATCACAAACCAGTTATTTTGGGGCGGACGAAAAGACAGACTGTGATTGAGAGGAATCCCCCCCACCATAAACCCGGACCCTGGCATACATTCATCGGCAATAGCCGCCATCATGGCTGTGGTGGTGGTCTTGCCATGGGTGCCGGCCACCACAACACTCTCGCGCTGGTCAATCACATACTCCCCCATGGCCTTAGGCAAACTGGTGTAGGGAATATCTGAGACCAAAAGAGCCTGGGCCTCTGGATTACTCTGGGTGATCACATTGCCCACCACCACCAGATCGGGCCGAGGCTTTAAATTGTCGGCAGAGTAGCCCGAGAGAATAGGAATATTCAAAGCCTCCAATTGGGTGGACATAGGCGGATAGATGTTTTGGTCACTGCCCCTCACCTGGTGCCCCATTCCCTTAAACAGGCCAGCCAGGCTAGCCATGGCTGTCCCGCAAATGCCCATCATATGAATCAACATATCCGCTCCCCCATTCTTGCTCACTCCCTATAGACTCTCATAAATCCAATCGTGAATCATGGGCCTGAGGCGCACAAATTCTCTTTTTTCCCGGCTGGGGTGCACTCGATTGCTCAGCATCACCACCAATAGGTCTTTGCGGGGATCATACCACAGTGAAGTTCCTGTAAAACCCGTATGCCCAAAAGAAAGAGGTGAAAAGTGGCCTCCGCAGCTGGCCTTTCCAGCCGTCGGGAGCATAAACCCCAAAGCCCAATCCCCTCTGCGGCGAGGCAGGGCTCGGCGTACAAAGCGGCGAAAGACCTCTTGCGAAGCCAAGCTGGAGCCTCGAGGAGACAAATAGGTTTTGCGTAAGAGTAGGCCAAAGCGCTCCAAATCACTCAAAGGCCCAAAGAGTCCAGCGTGAGGGGCCACCCCACCTAAAGCCCAGGCGTTTTCATCATGGACCTCTCCCTGCAAAAGCTTTCCCCTCCAAGAACAGTTTTCGGTGGGGGCATAGAGGTCCTCGGGCTTAGGACGACGATTGCGAGGGTGAAAGTCCGTTTGCCAGAGTTCCATTTTCTCCTGTTGAGCCTTCCATAACACTTCTAAGTCGCGGAAAAAAATCTCCTCGAGGGCGGCCCCCAGAAGCAAAAAATCCAAGTCCGAATAAAGAGCCGGACGGGGGACAACATCACTGGGCCGAGGCTCCGGCCCCACATCCATTAAAAGCACTTTGAGTTGTTCAAAGCGCTGCACGGGGTCCAAAGGCCCCTCCAGATGGCGATAAAAGTCCCGCCAAGCCCGCATTCCAGCCGAGTGGGTCAATAGATCCCGATAGCGAACTTGAGGCTGGGGCCACCAAAACAAGAAATCCTGTACAGGGGTCCCTAAATCTAAACCCAGGTCCTCCACCGCCCGCATATAAAGGGGTACAGTAAAGACAATTTTGGTCAGAGAGGCCCAGTCATAGAGATCATAGTCTTGACCAAAACTCATTTGCGCTCGGCGCTGTCCGCGATGATAGACCGCAAGCTTCAGACTGGGAGTGGCTTCTTCCAGCAAAATGGGAGACGCTTTAATTTTGGCCTTAAGAGAATTCTCTATGGAAAGGCTCAAGAGCGCCTCTCCTTAAGACTCAGCCTTAAGGCAAAATTCTGCTTCCCCATCTGTAGCAGCTGAGCTGGTGTATTGAGGGGGAGAGGTCGGTTCACGGACACATGCCCCACTTCCAAGCCCCTAAAGACCGCCACCTTATTGGCCTGAGTAAAGTCCTGAATCGCCGTCTTCCAGATCAACTTCTCACCTCGAGAATCACTGAGGCTGAGACCCCCAAAAAGGACGGCTCGAACTCCTGAAAAAAAACCAGCCTGACTCATCTGAGTCAGCATGCGGTCCACCCGATGAGCTTTCTCCCCGATGTCCTCAAAGAATAAGATCTTGCCCTGGGCCCTGAGAGCCCAGGGGGTTCCCAAAGAGGACTGGATGACCGCCATATTCCCTCCGACCACAGGGGCCTGAATCCGCTTGAGAGCTCGAGCCTTGGAGTTCATTGGCTTTAAGCCTAAGAAATCCATTTGCCGTTTCAGGCCAAACAAGAGCTCTTTGATCTCCTTCTGCACTCGAGATTGCACATGGCGCTGGGAGAGGGACTCCAAACCCGGAGCATGCCAAGTGGACCAGCCCCATGACTGGCCAAAAAAACTGTGCAGGCTGGTGATATCTGAGTAGCCCAAAAAGAGCTTGGGTCGCTTTGGCCTCTTCATTTTTGCCAACAGAGGTAAGAGTCTTAAGCTACCATAACCTCCCCTCAAGCTCCAAATCACCTTGGAGTCAGAGGCCAAAAGGGCCTGGCGCAACTGCCGAAAGCGCTCCTCATCACTATGAGCCATAAGAGGCGCCTTAGGGTCCACAATCTGGGGATCCAGCCTCGGCTCTAGCCCCCAGGACTCAAGAAGTTGCTGAATTTTTTTGATTTCTTGTCGATAAGCCCCCGAGGCTGGAGCCACCACATCCACCACATCTCCAGGTTCAAGAGGACTCCAGTCGGTGCGCTTTATCATTAGCCTACTCATGGCTTCAGTTTCAGCCAGGCTGCAGATGGAGGCAATGCTTTTTTAAGTTTCCTCTTGATCCAAACCAAAGAGCGGAGTTGGATATTGGCCATCAAAACAAGCCGCACAGTACTCTTGATCCCGGGCTCCCACGGCCTTGAGCATCCCCTCAATGGAAAGGTAGGATAGGCTGTCCGCATCTATAAAGCGTCGGATCTCCTCTTGGGTTTGCTGAGCGGCAATCAACTGAGACTTTTTGGGAGTGTCCACACCATAAAAGCAGGGCCCGGTGGTGGGAGGAGAGGCGATGCGAAAATGGACTTCCTTAGCTCCGGCCTGGCGGATCAACCGAATGATCTTCTGACTCGTGGTGCCTCG
The DNA here is from genome assembly GCA_007121385.1 of Bdellovibrionales bacterium. Taxonomy (GTDB): domain Bacteria; phylum Bdellovibrionota; class Bdellovibrionia; order Bdellovibrionales; family UBA1609; genus SKYF01. Next base: position 9,670 of record SKLV01000141.1, on the reverse strand, counting down.
AACCAAAGAGTCATCAATCACTACCACCCTCTTGCCGCGAATCACTTGGCTTTGCGGATTGAGCTTAATTTTAACTCCAAAGCTGCGAATACTCTGACTGGGCTGAATAAAGGTGCGACCAATGTAGTGATTGCGAATAATACCCAACTCAAAGGGCAAACCACTCTCCACACTGTAGCCTATGGCAGCTGGAACCCCACTGTCAGGAACTGGAATCACTATGTCCGCATCAACAGCACTCTCCTGAGCCAAGATTCTCCCCATGTTTTTACGCGACTCATACACGCTCAAGCCAAAGACTGTCGAGTCGGGTCGGGCAAAATAGACATGCTCAAAGACACACTGGGCACGACGGGGGGCTGAAGGCAAAAACTCTGAGTGCTCCCCCTCTGAGTCCAACCAAAAAATTTCTCCCGGCTCAATCTCCCTCACCAGCTTAGCTCCAATAAGATCAAAGGCACAGGTCTCAGAGGCCACCACATAGGAAGATCCTCCCCCTTCCAAAGGCCGTTGGCCTAAAACCAAAGGTCTAAACCCCATGGGGTCGCGCAAAGCCACCAGCCGATCTCGAGTGAGGAGCACAAGACTGAAAGCCCCTTCCAGCCGAGGCACTGTCTCGCGCAGACAGGTCACAATATCGTCACTGGGGTGACGGGCCAAAAGATGCAAAAGGCACTCGGTGTCGTTGGTGCCCTGAAAAATCGCTCCCTGCTCTTTGAGTTCACGACGAAGAATATGGGAGTTGACGATGTTTCCATTGTGAGCCAGGGCCACGGGGCCATTGAGCAGCTGAGCCATAAGGGGCTGAATATTGATCTGCTCATTCAGTCCGGTGGTAGAGTAGCGAACATGGCCAATGGCGGCAGAGCCCTCCAAATGCTCCAACACGGACTCCGTAAAGACCTCCCCCACCAGGCCACAGCCGCGGTGGGACAAGTGCTCAGAGCCCTTAAGACTGACTATCCCCGCCGACTCTTGACCACGGTGCTGTTGAGCATAGAGGCCCAAGTAAGTCATACGGGCCGCTTCTGGATCCTGCCAAGCCCCAAAAACTCCACACTCGTCATGCCAATGTCGCAAAGTGATTCCTCCAGGCATTGCGCCAAATATCCTGCATTTCATCCACCGAAAGCCTTAAGACCTCCGCATGATCCCGAATCTCGAGAAAGCCGGACTCCTCCACCTGACCTAAATGAGCCCATTCCAGGGAACTCAGACTCTGTTGCCAGTGGCCCAGCTTTTCCTCTAGCTCGTCCCCTCTTCCCGGCTTCACTGTCACCACCATTTGATAGAGAGTCTCATAAAAAGCCAGGGCCAAAAACCGCTGAGCCCCTTTGAGGTCGGCACAGCCCTGAGGTGTCCAATTTGACAAATCCACTTGCGCCCCCAGAGCCTGATCCGACTCCAACCCCATCCTGGCCAAGGTGTAAGCCAAACCCATTTTGCCCACTGGTCTTAAAGCCGTCACTCCCTCTTCCCAGGCAGACAACTCCAAAAGAACCTGAATTAGACCTTTGACACCCTCGGCCTGAATCTCACCCCATCCCTTGAGGCTTGCTGAGGACTGAGCCCACTCGGCCCACTGACCTGAGCAGTGAAGCATGGGTAAGCTTAAAATATAAATCTCATCACTGGCTTGTCGCCAGCGCCCTTGAGGCCCTGAAGTCACCTTGTTGCGCAAACCCACTAAACCTGTAGAAGGGGTTGAGGTGATATTTTGCCCCTGAGTTTCATTGTAGAAGCTCACGTTGCCGCTGATCACGGGAACGTCCAGCTCGCGACAGACTTCACTCATCCCCTCAATGGAGGCCACAAATTCACTCATGATCTTAGGGTTCTCCGGATTGCCAAAATTCAGACAGTCCGTCATGGCCAGGGGCAAAAAGCCCTGGGAGGCCAGCTCCAAAGCGGGGTAAGCCACAGCATCCATGGCCCCCTGGCGGGCGTCAAAACGCATAAGATAGGGACGCAGACCCAATGTAAATCCCAGAGCTCGATCGCTGTCGGCCAGGCGTAAAGAGGCCACCGAGTGGTGGGCGTCTTGGGCAGTTCTTCCCCCCACTCTTTGATCGTACTGATGGTGCACCCATTCTCGTGAACAGCCCTGCACTGAAGCCAAAAGACCCTTGAGTTCCTCAACCCAGGCTGAATCTCCAGATTTCAGAGAAGGCCCCGAAGCCACCAGATCATTTAAAGATTCCGCCCGATGGGGATGATGCCAGGGCTGGTGAGCTCGATCATAGTTGGGGGCATTATCCGTCAGCAAGAGGGGGTCAATGCGGACTAGACACTCAGGCCCCCAAAAGAGCTCCACCTCTTTGGCCTCGATCACCTCACCAATGACTTGAGCCTCTAGCCCCCAACGGAAAAAGACCTCTTGAATGGCTTTTAGATTCTCCGGCTGGGCAATCAGCAGCATTCTCTCCTGACTCTCAGAAAGAAGTATCTCTTCGGGACCGATGTCCTCTTGGCGCAGAGGAACACGATCCAAGAACAATTTTAGACCCACTCCCCCTTTAGCCGCCATTTCAAAGCTGGAACTCGTCAAACCCGCAGCACCCATGTCTTGAATGGCCACCACCAGACCTCGACCAATGACTTCAAGACAGCTTTCGATCAATAGCTTCTCGTAGAAGGGGTCACCAATTTGGACTGTGGGCCGCTTTTTCTCTGAGTCTTCGGCAAAGGACTCTGAGGCCATACTGGCTCCGTGCACTCCATCTCGGCCAGTTTTGGCCCCCACATAGACCACTAGGTTGCCAACCCCTTGTGCTTTTGAGGTGACCACTGGATCACCGGGAGCAAAGAGTCCCACCGCCATAGCATTGACCAAAATATTGCCATTGTAAGAGGAGTGAAACTCCGTCTGCCCTGTGACTGTGGGCACGCCCACACAGTTACCATAGCCGGCGATTCCCCTCACCACCCCGTCCACCAAGTGGGGCATGATGGTTGTGCTTGCCTCTCCAAAACAAAGGTAGTTTGCCAGAGCAATGGGGCGGGCCCCCATGGTGAAAATATCTCTGAGAATCCCCCCAACCCCAGTGGCTGCTCCCTGGTAGGGCTCAATGTAACTGGGGTGATTGTGACTCTCCATTTTAAAGGCCAGCCTCTCTCCTTCGCCCAAATCGATCACCCCAGCATTTTCCCCAAAAGACTCCAGAACCCGGGCCGATTGAGAGTAGAATTTTTTTAAATGCCTTCGCGAAGACTTATAGGAACAGTGCTCACTCCAAAGAGCTGAAAAAAGAGCCCACTCCAAGCCCTGAGGAGGGCGCCCCAACAGTTCGCAAATTCGGTCGTACTCGGATTCACTCAAACGATAATGGGCCAGCTTCGCTTCCATAAATCTCCCTAAATAAAAAAACCTCGGCCATCCACTCCGCCCATCCAGTCCCAAAGAGCTCTCTCCGGATGAGGCATCAAGCCCACCACTCTTCCACTCTCATCGCTGACTCCAGCAATGTCGGCCACCGACCCATTGGGGTTGGACTTGTAGCGCCACCAAATCTGACCTTGATCTTCAATCCGCTTCAGCCCCTCTTCTTGGATAAAATAGCGCCCATCCCCATGGGCAATGGGCAATCGAATAGAACTTCCCACCGCCTGAGGAGCCCAATCGGCCTTGGAGTTTTCCAAAGTCAACTCCACCCAATCGTCGATAAAACGCCCTCCCTGGTTAGGCAAAAGAGCCCCCGGCAGTAACCCCGACTCGCAGAGAATCTGAAAGCCATTGCAAATTCCCAGAACCGGAACTCCCCGGCTCACGGCCTGGCGCAGGGACTGCATCACCGGGCTGCGGGCCGCCAGGGCTCCACAGCGCAGATAGTCTCCATAGCTGAAGCCTCCAGGCAAGATCAAAGCCGAGTAGTCCTTAGCCTCAAAGTGGTCTTCATGCCAAAGCCACTCGGGCTTAAGCCCCACAGACTCTACCGCCTGCCACACATCTCGGTCGCAGTTCGTACCAAGAAACCTTAAAATCCCCACCTTTGGAGGAGACACTTTGGCCTGGGCCTTCATGGCTCGACCACCTCCATCTCAAAGGTCTCAATCAAAGGGTTATAGAGGACATATTCTGCCATTTCTTTGGCCTTATCCAAGGCCTTATCCCTTTCAGATTCCTGAATCTCTAACTCAATATACTTGCCCACTCGGCAGGACTCCAAAGTGAGCCCCGCTCGGTTCAGCTTCTCGCCCACTGCTCGACCCTGGGTATCCAGGACCTCTCTCCTTGGCATCACTTTCACCGCCACTTTCATAACTCTTTCTCCCATCTTTCTTGAACCCTTTTTAAAACCTCACGATAGTTCTCTTCCACAGCACCCAGGTCTCGGCGAAAGCGATCCTTGTCCATTCTCTCACCAGTTTGCTGATCCCAGAGCCGGCAGCTATCGGGACTGATCTCATCGCCCAAAACCAAAGGAGCCAAGGCCTCAGAATCCTCCGCCATCCCTTTAGCTGCTGCCCCCATATTCCAGCCAAACTCCAACTTAAAATCGATCAGCTCAATTTGCGACTCAGAAAAAAACTTGATCAGACATTCGTTAATCTTAAGGGCTTCTAGCTTAATTCGGTTGAGCTGCCCCTGCTTGTTCACAGTCCCCAGCATGAGTGCCTGCTCATCACTGATAAAGGGGTCTTGAAGGGCATCGTCTTTGTAGTAAAACTCCACCAAGGGCCTCTCCAAAGCCTCGCCCTCCGGTCGATTGAACTTTTTGGCTGTGGAGCCGGCCAGACGATTGCGCACCACCACCTCTAAAGGGATCATCTCAAGGCGTTGGCAAATCAAATTTCCCTCGTCAATATCCTGGACCCAGTGGGTGGACACTCGGTGCTTCTCCAAATAGCGGAAGACCAAACTGGAAACCTGCTTGTTGATAGCCCCCTTGCCGGCAAACTCCCCTTTTTTTTGCGCATTAAAGGCCGTCAGAGAGTCCTTGTACTCTAGCCAGAGCCAATCGGGATGATCTACAATCAAGTAGGCTCTTTTGGCCTTGCCCTCATAGAGAAGCTCGCCCTTTTTTAACTCTCCGCTTAAGACCTCACTCATTCTAAGACCCTCTCAATCACCAACTGAATGGCCTTCTGGTGTTTTTGGCCACTGAAGATTTCATGTACCTCCGCCTCACTGAGCAACTTCTGCCCCTCAGGGTCAACCCTTAAGGCCTCGCCCAAGCTCTGCCCTTTCTTTAAAGAGTGACTCAGTCTCTGTACCAGGGAATAGGCCTCTTCCCGGGACAAACCCTTTTCCACCAAAGCCAATAGAACATGGGAGCTAAAGAGCTGCCCCTGAGACAGGTCCATATTGGCCCTCATTCTCTCAGCATCCACTTTTAACCCCTTCACCACCTGAGCCATGCGAACCAAAGCATAGTCGGCCACAATAAAGGCATCGGGGAAGATCACCCTCTCCACACTGGAATGGGAGATATCTCTTTCATGCCAAAGGGCCACATTCTCCAAAGCCGCTTGAGAGTAGGAACGCAAGAGGCGAGCGAGGCCGGTGATGTTCTCACTGCTGATGGGGTTTTTTTTGTGAGGCATGGCACTGGACCCCTTTTGTCCAGAGCTGAAACTCTCAATGACCTCTCCCAACTCCGTACGCTGCAGATGGCGGAACTCAATAGCCAGACGCTCCAGCCCTGAGCCCAGAAGGGCCAGACTGTTCATGAGTTCGGCATGGCGATCGCGGGGAATGACTTGGGTGGCAATGGTCTCCGTCTGTAAATTGAGCCGGGCGGCCACCTTAGTTTCCAGCTCCGCGCTCAAAGTGGAGTATGTTCCCACAGCCCCACTGAGTTTTGCCACTCTCATTTGCTCTAGGCCCAGCTTCAGCCTCTCCTGGTGGCGGCGGAATTCGGCCAAGTGTCCGGCCATCTTTAAACCAAAACTGGTGGGCTCCGCATGCATTCCATGGGTGCGCCCGGCACAAAGAGTTTGAGCATGGGCTTGAATCTGCTCAAGTAAGGCCTGTTCTAGCTGAGCCAGGGAGCCCAAAAGCAGCTGTCCTGCCTGTTGAACCTGTAGGCTTAGGGCCGTGTCCAAAACATCTGAAGAGGTCAGCCCAAAGTGCACATAGGCCCCATGAGAGCCCACCGACTCGGCCACTGCACTGACAAAGGCAATGACATCGTGTTTGGTGGTGACCTCCAGCTCCTCGATTCTGGCCACCGAAAAACTTCCCTTTTGGTCAATGCTCTGAGCGGCTTCTTGAGGTATTAGTCCCGCCTCCCCTTGGGCCAAGGCCACGGCCTTCTCCACCCTCAGCATCTGGGCAAAACGATTTTCCAGAGTCCAAATTTGTCCCATCTCAGGACGGGTGTAGCGTGTGATCACGATGTTCTCCCTGTTTCTGTTCTTCTCGACGGCGCAAAATCTTCAGCAAAAGTTGCTGATCGGCTTGAAATCGCGAGTTCCAATCCAAAGCAAGCCACTGCTCGGGCCCATGAAAATTGAGGTTTCTCAATCTGACAGGTCGAAGGGAGGCCAGGGCCTCGGGAGTATAGAGGCCATAACGAGAGGGCCCTAACTCAGGACGGTTATAGTGAAAGTCCTGGGGCATCTCCACCTTTCGCGGCTGGCAGTGGGGAATTCGCCCCTTCAATAGCTCCAGAATCTCATCCAGGCTCTTTTCCAGATAAGCCCGCTGAAAGCGCAAATGGGTGGGCACTCGGATCCACACATCCACATCCTGAAGATTCACCGTGCGGTCCAGAATCATCAGGTTGGTGTGGGTCCAGGGCAAATTCAACTCCTCAATCAAAACCAGTTTGAGGGGAAGGGTGTGGACATAGAGGCCCAAGTCTAAGGCCACACGAAAGCGGAGCCAAGACCACTCTGGCTGAATGGGGCCCCGAGGAAAGAGCTGGGAACCAATAGGGTCAGAGAGGTGAAAAGTCTCTTCTGAGGTCAACATCCACAGGGTCTCTTCGGCCAGGACCACCCCTTTGCGAGAGAGGCTATTGATCTCCAGCCCTCGAGCTAAAGCTCCATCCAAAAGTAAATCCACGAGCTCAGCTGAGCGATAGACTTCCACGCCCTGACTGGCACACCAGTCCAAGCTTTTTTGCATCCCCTTGCGGGTCACCCGGCGCAGGGCCCAAGGAGCAAAAAGGGGCAGAGGCCGCCCCCGTTTCTGGGCTTCAGCACTGTCCACATAGACATTGGCGGCCAGATGGTGGGCCAAGTGAATCAACCAGGTGTTCTGAAAGCTCATGGCCTCAATCTTCTCCCGCCAATCTCTTAATTCCTCTGAAGAAGCGGCCTCAAAATCTGAGAGATAGGTTTTGGTCAATTGAATCCAGGCCTCTCGATTCAGCCAGTGAGGAGAAAGCGGGCCTTTAAAGTCCAAGGGTCCACTCTTCAACCACAGGACAAAGCCATCGTCCACCGGGTCCTCATCGTCCTCTTCGTTGATCCGCGCCAGCTGCGAAGGGCTGAGTTTTTCGGGAAGAAACAAGCCAAAGGGGCCCTCCCAATCCTCGGGAGCCCAACGCCCCAGGCCCTCAGAGAGATCGACCAAGGCCACTTTAAGGCCCTGCTGAGCCAAACTGGCCGCCAACCACTGACCGCGACCAAAAGCAGAAACTAGAACAAAATCGAAAGCTCCCCCTCCCATCAGGCCTCCTCGGCAAAGGGCTGAGACCAGGTGGGTGGCAGAGTGGAGCCCTCGGAGCTATGAGCTCTTACCTCTCCCAAATCGTAGGCCTTGTGCCCCGATCTCTCGGCCAGGGATTTGAGTGGAGAAAAAGACTCCGGAGCCACCACAGCCACCAAGCCCACCCCACAGTTTAAGGTCTTAAGCATCTCTTCGTAGGATAAGCCAGCCCGCCTTTTGACCTCTAAGAACTCCTCAGGAAGGGGCCAAGTCTTGAGCTCGGCCATCACTCCCTGGGGCAGAACGCGAAGGAGATTGTCCATCCCCCCGCCCGTGATATGGGCCAAAGCTCTGAGCCCTCCGCTCTCCTGCATCTGAGCCGCCACCTGGGCATAGAGAGCGGTGGGGCGCAAAAGACAATCCGCCCACTGCTCCAGATCTTCAGCAAATACTTTGCGCAACAGAGAGTAGCCGTTGCTGTGAAAGCCGTTGCTGGCCAAAGCCAAAAGGCGATCTCCAGGCTGCACCCTATGGGCCCCTAGGACGGCCTCTTCATCCACCAGACCTAAGGCAAAGCCGGCGCAGTCAAAGTCCTCTCCTTGATAGACCCCGGGCATCTCTGCCGTTTCCCCCCCGATCAGCAGACAATCCGAATCCTGACAGGCTTGACGCACTCCGCCCAAAAATTCTTTAGCGGCCTCGAGCTGAAGCTGACCGCAGGCATAGTAGTCGAGAAAAAACAATGGCCTGGCCCCAGAGCAAATCAGATCGTTGATGGACATGGCCACCATATCCTGAGCCACCTCGCGGTAGCGCTGAAACTGGACGGCCAACTTGACTTTAGTCCCAACTCCATCGGTGCAGGCCACTAAGCAGGGCTTCTTCATCTGGGGAAAGTCCGCTCTGAACAGGGCCGCAAAGCCCCCCACCCCTGAAAGCAAGTGGGAACTGAAAGAGGTCTGCTGAGGAGGCTGTTTTTTGAGCCAATCCACCAAAGCCTCTCCAGCGGCAATATCCACTCCACTGTCTTTATAGGTCAGAGGGGAAAGGGGCGAGGGAGGTGCTGAATCTTTACTCACTCAAAAGACTCCTGATGAAAGGGGTAAAGTACCGTCCTCTAAGTAGCAAACTCGCGGACATCATTCAACGCCAGGACATGACAAAAGGGGCCAGAATTCATATTTTTAATACCCTTCCTTAAGATTTCTCGACTAAAATTTTTGTTATGAAGACAACATTCTTGAAGCCCCATCTTGCGAGCCTCTGTTTAGCCCTCTCCCTGGTCCTGGCCCCGGCGGCCGCCCAATCCCGCACCGGAGATGATGTCTATGACCCCTTTGCCGACTATTCCGAGTTTGAGTTTGGCGGCCAGGAGGAGGCTGACATCAACTTCTTTCGCCATGGCCGCTTTGTCACCATTGGCGGCTCTCTCGGCTACCGCATTTTCACTGAGACTCTTGGCGAAATCTACGACCCCGGGATCAATTACGGGATGTTTTTTAACTACTTCTTCGACATGAGAGTGGCTCTAAACATCTACTTTACCACCGGCCAATCCAACTTGACCGTGGTGGCTCTGGATGGAACCCGAGTCAGTGGCAATGTATCCATTATGCAGCTGGGCCTGGGGGCCAGATATTATATCAGCCCACAAAACCTGACTCGGGGACTGGCCCAACTCAACCCCTACCTTTTGGGCGGCTTCTCCTCCAACACCCGCACTGCCAATGTCCGCGGCGAATCTCGCTTTGGCCGTGACTCCGCCACAGGATTGGATTTGGGCGCGGGCATTGAGATCTCCCTGATGCGCAACAAGAGCTTTATTGGCTTTCAGGGCACTTACCACATGGTCACATTCCCCGACTCCAACACCGAGATTCTGCTCACCGGCGCCCAACCGACGGGCATCTTCCCCCGCGGGGACTTTTTCAATTTGAGCGCCACCCTGGGCACTAGCTTCTAAGGAGATCAATGAAGAGCTGGAAAAATGCCACAGATCATCAAGGATTTTGGCCTCCCAAAGTATTATGGGGCCCGGTCCTGAACCCCCAGGGCATGGGCTTGGTTGGGGCC
>SKLV01000002.1 GCA_007121385.1 Bdellovibrionales bacterium | reverse complement strand
GTTGCGCTGAATGGAAGATTGCCTACGTATAATTTTTTACCCATAAAACCTCCTAAAGGCTTGGGGCCACTCAAGAGGTTGGGCGACATGCCCGCAGACTCATTGAAGAAGCAGTTAAACTAGTCTTTGGATATCACAGGTTTTTAGGGGGGCAAAGCAAATTTGGAAAAACTTGAAAAGCTTAGAGCTTTTCAGGACTTAAGCTGAGCGGGCTCAGTCCTTACCTTCCTTGTGCCCAGGTTGAATGGTCTGGAATGGGCCTCTTTGACCTTAGTCCAGGGTTGGAGCCTGGGTCCAGTAAGGGTCTAGGCTCGGCAAGGACTCCTTAAGAATGCATCAAGGGCTTTGCTAGAACTCCGATAAATAGTCCATGGGATTTAGCTACGAAAGATCAAAATCAAATCAGAGTTCAGAGCACCAGTGGTCCTCTTACAGCGACCTCTTTATGGCTCTGTCGGTGATATTTTTGCTTCTCTATGTCACAGCCAGTCTCCGTCAGGGGACCAGCAATATCCAGCAGCACATAGAGTATCAAAGGCTCCAGCGCCAGGCCGATGACCTGCGCCGCCAAATTCAAGTCTACAGTGCGCTTAAACAAGATTACCTGGAGCAAGATGCCTCTGCTCAGGAGATGGAACTCTACGAACAGTTGATGAGTCGTCTTGATCTCCTCCAGGATGAGGCCAAGAGAGAGAAAGAGGAACTTCGTCGTCAGGCTCAGGAAAACGAAATGAAAGAGATGGCCCTCAATGAATACCAGCAGATGATTAGAAATATCATCAATAACAACCTATTAGCTCAGGCCCGCATCAAACGACAGGGTCAAGTGATCGACTTTAAAGAGGGACAGATTAGCGAATTGGAAAAAGATATTCAAGAAAAGCAAGAGACCATCACCCAAGGCGAAAGAGAGATCCTACAGATTCGCAATCAGCTAGATTCTAAGGTGAGTGAGTTACAGCGAGCCTATCAAAATCAAGAAATCAGTAAACGTCGTATGGAATCCTCAATTGCCCAGCTCAAAAGGGAAAGTGAACAGCGAGTTCAGTCTCTCCAGTCTCGCAATGAAGAAATCTTCCGCGAGCTCAGTCAGGCCCAATCCCAACTCTCGCAAACCACCACTCAACTGGACAACGCTCAGTCGATCATTGCCGAACAACAGCAACAGCAGGAGCAATTGAAGACCGAACTGCAGCAGACCTCAGCCCGGCATCAGCAGCAAAAACAGCAGCTCGAGGCCGATTTTGCTCAAAAAATGGATTCAGAGCGAAGGAAATTTGAAGAGAGTCTAAAAAGGGAAAAGCTTTCAGCTGCGGAGAGAGCTCAGAGAGAGGCCCAGTACGCCGCTCAAGCTCGAGAGCAAAGACGGGCTATGGAGCAGCGGGTGGCTCAGCTTCAATCCGAAATGAGGGACACCCAGGATCGTCTTCGAGCAGCCGAAGAGGCAGCCCAGGCACGAGAAAAGTTAGCTCAAGAAATCCAAAAGAATTTGGCTGCGGCTGGAGTGAAAGCTCAAGTGGATGGCCAAACGGGTGATGTGATCATTGACTTTGGTGAGCACTATTTTGACACGGGCCGAGCCGCACTGAAGCCTGAAATGAAGAATATCTTGCGAAAGGCCATGCCCGCCTATTCCAGCAGTCTTTTTGGAGATCAAAAATTGGCGGAAAAAATCAGCGGGGTGGAAATCATGGGCTTTGCCTCGCCCACTTACCAGGGACGATATGTGGATCCCAACAGCCTGGACCCTCGAGACCGGGAGGCCGTGAATTACAATCTGGACCTGAGTTACCAGCGGGCGCGCTCTATTTTCAACTATATATTTGATACCCAGCAAATGAACTTTGACCACCAGAGGAAGCTCCTGCCCCTAGTTAGGGTCACCGGGCGCAGTTATTTGGCTGAGGCCCAGAAGGGGCGAAATGTGTCCTCTGATATGAGCAAAAGAGAGTTTTGTGAGGTCTATGATTGCAAGCAGGCGCAGCGGGTGATTATCCGCTTTAATGTGGGAGAATAAGGAGAGTTCTATGGCTTATTTAATTCAACTGACAGTGGATGCTTTGGTGGTTTTTGCCACCGAAATCCTCTTGCCACTTATGGCCTTTGGGTTTGTTTTGGCCGTGATCACCCGAGTGCTGATTTATCACACGATCAAGCGCCAGGAGTGGTTCTCTAAGGAGTTTGAAAAGAGAGTGAACCGAGCCTTGGAGAGCCATTCGGGACTGCAGGGGCCTATCTCTTTTTATGTTCTCACTAAAAAAACCTTAGAAAAGACATTTTACGAGATATTTAAAAGTCGAGCCATTTTAAAAAGGCGAAACCCGGATACAGTGATGGCCCTCAGTGATCGAGTTTTTCTGGTCACTCATGGTGTCGCCTGGCTGATTCATGACACTCTCAAAAGGGTCAAATACCTTAATCGCAAAGAGCATAAGCCGAACTTATTTCAAATTTCTAAAAATATCTTTCAAACTAACCCCTGCTTCAATCGTCTGTTTGGGGTTTTCCCCTCCAGCGGTCTCAATGAAATTCTTGGAGTTCTTCCCGGAATGTTCATTATTGGAGGTATTTTTGGAACCTTTTTGGGAATTATGAAGGCCCTTCCGGAATTGGGAGGAATGGACTTGGCAGATGCCGAGCAAACAAAGTTTGTTATGGATAATTTCCTGCTAAAAATCTCTTTTGCCATGAGCACCTCAATTGTGGGGATTATGCTCTCTGTCCTGATGAATATTGTGAATTCATTTTTGTCTCCAGAGCGAGTTTTTGTGGAGACGGTGGATCGATTTGAGAATTCATTAGATATTCTATGGAACCTCAGCGACAACAATGAGCTGCCGGCACTCACCAGCTTTGATGAGCACAAAGATCCTCTAGAGGCCTTAGCGGAGGCGGCCGTTCAGGAAGAGTTGGAGAGAAAAAAGCGACCGAGGGAGAGTGCAGATCCTAAGTCGCCAGAAAAAGTGACAAAAACAGCCTCATAAACCTGAAGGAGACAGTTTCATAAAGAGAAGCTATGGATGACTCAATTACGCTTTGCCGAATACAGATCCACTTGGGCGAAAAGGCCTATGTAGCCTACACGTCAAAGGGGGAGTTTGTTTTCGGCCGGGCCTCTGATGCGGACGTTCAGATTCCCTCCAACTCAGCCAGTCGCAGACACTTTCAAGTTTTAGTAAAAGGTCGGGGACTATGGGTCGAAGACCTTAATTCCTCGAATGGAACTCGCGTGGGGGCTAATGTCTTGACTCCGGGCAAGGCCTTTCCTTTGAGTCAAGGAGAGCCCATTTACTTTGGGGCTCCCGATGGGTGCGTCAAGGTTGAGCTGTACCGCATACCTCTCAACAGTGAGGATGAAGTCGAAGATATAATTCAAGAGGCTCTTTTAAAAGCAGAGCATATTCAGGAAGAGGCCAATCGAAAGGCCAATGAGTTGCTGGAAGAGCATCGCCAACGCTCAGAAATCGAGGCCAATGAGATTTTTGCTGAAGCCCAAAGAGTGCGAGATGAAGCCAAGGAAGAAACAGAGCAGCAGATTAAGCGCACCAAGCAGGAGATTCTCTCTGCTAAGAATAGAGCCCAGGAGTTGATGCAGAAATCAGAGGAGCAAGCTGCTGAGGTGGTGGAGCGAGCCCAGCGACAAGCTCATGAGACCGTGGCCAAGGCCAACCAAACTATGGCCAAAGCTCAGACATTGTTTGAGGATAAAAAGCAAGAGGTGGATAAAAAGCTTGGTGAGCACTTTGCTGAGGCCCAAGCTCGTATCGATTCGGCCAACTCTCGAGCGGATGATATTCTCAGGGAGTCTGAGCAAGCGGCAAAGGAAGCCTGGGCGCAAGCAGAGCGCATTGTGGCTGAAGCAGGGGCCGCTGGGGAGCAGGAACTTAAGAAGGCCAAACAGGAAGCTTTTGTGATCAAGAGCAAGGCTAAAGATCAAGCTCTTGAGCTCGAGCGGCAAGGCAGAGAGGCTCTGGCTCAAGCCCAGGCTCAGGCGCAGAACAAAATAGAGGCCTCGGTGGAAGAGGCAAAAAGCGAGGGAAAAAAGGTCCTTGCCGAGGCCGTGGCCCATGCTGAGAAAGAGGCGCAGCGACTGATTGAAAAAATGAAGGCGGATGCAGCTTTACAGATTGAGGAGATTCTCGCGGAGGCAAAAGGGGCGGGGGATAAGCTGGTTCAACAGGCCCAGGCTGAGGCTAAAGAAAAAGCTCAGGAAGTGGAGATACGAGAAAAGCAGAGAATTCAGGCTCTGGTGGATGATATTCGATTGACGGCGCAAAAAGAGGGCGAGGCTCTGGCTCGTCAGAGAGCGGATCAGTTTATGGACGAGGCTCGGCAAAAGGGGGAAGAGCTTCGAACTAAGGGGGAGCAGGATGCCCAGCTGTTGATCAAGAAAGCCGAGGCTGAAGTTGAGCAGATTCGCGGGCGCTTATCGGAAGAGAAGGTGAGTTTACTTCAAGAGCAACAGAAAATTCGCGATCAAAACAGTCAACTTAATCAGGAAACTAAAGATCTGGAGACCGAAAAAAGTCGGACTCAAAGGCAGCTGGCCTCCTTATTGGATGAGATCAAGAGCCAGCAGGGGGAGATTCGCTCTTTGGCTGAAAAGATCATGCATAAAAGGCAAGAGGCCCAAGAATTAGAGCAGGAGCATCAAAGGGCAGTCAAAGCTCTCAAACTGGAACAAGACAGGCAAGAAGAAGTTTTGAAAGAGCTTGGAGACAAGAAAGACCAGAGCGAGGAAAAGTTGGCCGGCTTGGATGCTAGTTTTAAGGAGATCAGCGACAAAGTTGAAGCCAGTGAGCAGAGGTTGGAGGTTCTGCTCAAAGCGATTTCTGAAGGTGAACAGAAGGTGATTCAGCAAAATGAAGTCTACCGACAGCTAGAGGAGCAGATCCAGCGCGAAAGGCAGCATGCCGATCAGGAGGCCGAGAAGCTGAGATCTGCAGTGCTCATCGAGACACAAAGGGTTCAGGCCCAGACGGATCAGCGTTGTGCTGACCAGCTCAAACAGGCTCAAGCTCAGGCCGAAGAAATCCTCCATCAGGCGCAAAAGGAAGTCGAGCGGCTGCGGAAAGATCAGGAGGTGGAACTGGCCCGAGAGAGGTTGCAGGCGGAAGAAAGACTTAGGGCCTCCTTGGAGAAAGTTCAGGATGGGGAAAAGCAGAGACGTCATCAAAAAGCCCAGGAGATTGCTCAAGCTCTCCAAACCTATATTGTTCCTCGGATTATGGAGAAGGCAGATTGGCAAGAGGAGTTGACCGAGATTGTCACCAAGTCCATTCAGGAGGAGTACAGTGATGAGTCCAGCACCTTGGATGGTGTGGTGGTCATAGACTCTCAGTTTCACCATAGAAAGAAAATGGCTTGGCTCAAACAGGTGGGAGTGGTGACCGTATTTATCGGACTCCTGTCATCCGCTGTTTTATATCCGGAATTTTTTGCTCAGTTCAATCCAGCGAACTGGTCTGAGGAAGACCGCTATGCGGACTCAGCTTCCGCCCTCTATGCTGAAAAGAGAAAGAGAGAGCGAGGGGATTATGATCGCTTTGATCCCCCGATGAGCTCAGACTATAAGGACTCCTACGCCGACAATATTCTCTACACCACAGACTTTTTTGCCCTGCGCACGAACGAGGAAGTTCAAGAGCAGTGGATTCGGGCTCTCAATGGCTTTCTCCTTCAGGACTTAAGTTTTCGGGACTACAATGCGGTGCAGCTTATTGTCCTGGAAACAGGGCTGATTCATAGCTTGAATATTTTACGCAGCCAGATCAATCCTCGCTTTGAGAGGGAGGGGATTTTGAGACTGCGTCAGGAGGAGGAGAGGGTTCTTGAGGAGATGGTTTCCCTTCTTGGGGGAGAAAAAAATTTCAAGGAATTTAAAGAATTTGAAAAGGCTTTCTTCTCAGCCATAGAATTTTCACCCAGTGAGAGCTCGGCGGAACGCCTTCCAGCTAAAAAAAATTCCAACACGAAAAACCCCTGAAGTAGGTGCTTTTCCCACCCAAAGCCTGTGGTAGGCTTCTTTCCCAGTAAGGGAGGGGTATGGGGAGTTCTCAGGGGAAAGGCCCAGCTTTGTTTTTGGCCACGTTGTTTCTTGCAGTTTTGAGTTCCCATTGGGCTCATGGGGAGATTTCAGAGGAAGAGGGGGTTTTGAGTTCCTATCCTCTGATGGGTCGACTCGAGAGAGAGTTCTCAAAGCTAGAGCTAAAGCTCAGTTTGCCACTCATCGACTTTGAAGTTTTGGAAGGCGTGGACTTGGGTTTTAGGTATGAGCTCGAGTCCTATCCAACGGGATTTTCCAATCAATACACTCGAATTGACCGCTATCGCTTTAATGTGGGCATTGATCCTGGGGCTTGGATTGAAGACCTTTCTTCTCCTATTGGTTTTCGGATCAGAAAGGGTTCCGAGCTCTATTTTGCCCGGCAGTTTAGCAGTCAAAAGGAAGCTCTCCTGCAGAAGCCCTATCACTATCCGCAAATTCCCATCAATGCGAGGATCGCTCGTGAGCAATTGAACCCAGGAGACTTTGTTGCTTTTAAGGCCGATTTAAGTTTTCTGATTCGGTTGTATAGAGGGACCTATCTGCACGAATTTTTGCGTGCTTATGGTTCGACTCATGCTTTGCTGCGGGGCGAGTTCTTAGTTCATATTTTCAGAATGGAAGAGGATCGTTTAAGGATTAAGTTTTTCGCTCTCCGCGGTCGGCAGGCAGGTATCGAGGCGGGTCTGGGTGTGAGCCCAGATCTAGAAATTTTTGGTATCAATGTTGTCGATCGTCGAATCCGGCGCGTCATTGAGCTCAGCTCTTTAAAGTTGGACGCATTGGCCAATGTGAGTGATCTCTTCCTTGTCGACTATGTCTTTGATCTGCGCAATCAGGATGCCATTCAGGCCTACGATGATTTGATGCTTAAAAAACTGATCTTGAAAGATCTAGCTCTCAGTCACCCTTGGAAGTCTCGCCGTGACTTGGGCCATCAGCTCCTCACTGATCTGGAGGCCGTGGAGAATATCTACCTTGAAGATTTGGAATTACCCATCGAGCAGAGACGAATTGTGCGTTTGTTCCAGGGAGCGAATACAATATCAGCTCAAAGAGGGAGGCAGAGGATAGGGGCCTATTTAGCCTCCTATACGGGGTCTTTGGCTCATGCCACCAATCATTTGTTGAGCTTTAAAAGTGATCAGGAATTTGTGAACTTTATCTTTAAAACTTATGAAAAAAGATCAAGAGTTCGTTTTCTGTTTAACCTATTTGGATCTGACGACCTCATTCGATCAGGCCTCTTACTGGCGGCAAGTCCTGAGCGGCAGCCAGAGCGATTTTTAGCTTTTGTTGCGGGACGAGAAAGAGAGTTTAAAAATCTAACGGAAAGAAGGTATCGACAGCTCAGGAGATATGTCCAAACACTCTTACCCAGGGAGCTGGAGGAGTTGATTGAATGGCCAGATTGGGACTTCTCAGAGGGAAAAGTGATCAATGTGTTCTTTCAAAGTGAGATCTTTTTAAATCCAGAATCCTTTTTCCTGGGCGAGTCCTATTCTAGAAATGAACTAGCGGCTATTTTGCGCTCCACTTTAAGGGAAATGGGAAGGCCGAAAGCTCAGCCACAGGGCGGGTCCCACTACCATGATGGGGGGGCTATGGATTGGATCGAAGAGTATGAGTCAGATATTTGGGCTATGGTGGATTATTTGTCAGTGATTTTTTCGAGGGTGGCCACTCCTCAGGTCCGTTATAGGGCCTATTTGAGTTTGCGTTCCTACGACCTTTTCCATGAAGTGGGGGCTCACTATCTCATTCGCTTGATTCCCCCTGAAAAATATGGGGAGGTGTTGAAATACAATTTAGTTTTAGTTGGTGAAGGGCAACCGGACTTGCGCTTTTTTTATGGTGAGTTCAGTCAGGAAAAAATTTACCAGACTTTACTATATATTCAGGATATTATTGCCAACAGAAAGTTTAGTCTGCGTCACTACATTGATGAAAATGGAGAATACCGTTTGCCTCAGAATCAAATTATAAGGTGCTGTGAGGGCTACTAAAGGATGAGTTTGATAGACTGGGGGGCTGCCCTTTACACGAATACAGTTTGGGTAAAAAGAGGAATGGCACCAAAAGGATGGGGGCAGATGAAAGGAGAGGCCTTGTACTCGGCCGTTAAGTGGGCTGATCAGGCTCTGCGCTGGACTTATGGGGGCATTCATTTAGAAGGGCTTTTACTGCAGCGCCATCAGATCTTAGACTATTTAGCTGAAGACAAGCTGCGAAGTGGTGTGAGTCAGGTGGTAGAGATTGGTTGCGGACTGTCCGGCCGTGGCCTGAGACTCACTCAAAAGTACCCGCATATAACCTATGTGGAGTCCGATTTGCCGGCTATTATCGACGAGAAAGCCAGACTGGCGCAAAAAGAGAAGAGTAGTCCCGCCTCATTAAAAAGGGTGGCCATCAACGCAGTCCTCAAAAGTGGTCCCCTTAGTTTAGAGGAAGAGCTCCGGCCCTTTATCAATCCTCAAAGGCCAGTTTTGGTCATTATGGAGGGCTTGGCCAATCATCTGGAGGGCAGTGATTTGCGTCGCGTTTGGGAAAATATTCATCGCTTTTTAAGCCGAGGGGTAGGGGGAGTTTATTTAAGTGACTATCTTTTAGCTCAGCAGGTTTTAAGCCGGGCTCCGCTGCGCAGCTTCACCCAAGTTGTTAATCAGTTGATGGACAATAAATTTCACTTTCATTTACCTTCTGCAGAGGAGCTGAGAAGAACGCTTCTCGAAGTGGGATTTGACGCGGCCTATAATTACTCCCCCAAAGAGTTTTACAATATTTTGCCAATTCCCCAGTTTAAAGGAGGAGACCTGCTCACCTTCGTTGAGGCAGTCAAAAGTCCTCCCCTTTCTCCTCCCATCCCCTAATTTCCCACTCAAGTCCAACTGGACTTTAGCCGAAGTAGACTGAGGTCATCAGGGAGGGATAAGTATGCTAAAGAAGTCCGAGCAAAAGTCCAAATTGAGAGCTAAGACCTCTAACGACGAACCCTTGGAGGAAAAGCTCAGGGTCGAGAGGAAGTTTGTGTTGCCTCGCCGTTTAAATCCAAAATCATGGAATTTTGTAGTTAAATATTAGGTCGGTTTCTATTTTTTTATTGGAGGTTAAAAAGATGAGTTTTAGGAAAATTTTTACTTTGAATTTGGTCAAAGTCACTTTTGGAGTGGGCGCTTTATTTTCAATGGGGTCTGTTTATGCAGAGGACCAAAGTCCCCGTCAGGCTCTTCAGGAGAAACATCAAGCAGAACGTCAAGAACTTAGGGAGCAGCAAAAAGAAGAGCGACAGGAGCTAAAGGAGAAAGCTCGCAATTCAGCTAAAGAAAAACGAGCTGAACGCAAGAAAAAGGCTAAAGAGAATTGGCGTGACCAAAAGCGGAAAGGTCGTAAAGGTCATGGCCATCAACATGGTCATCAAGAAGGAGCTTCTCAGGAGGACTGATAGTCCGTGAGGGGGGCGCAGGAGCAGACCAAGTTTCGGTCTCCAAAAGCGTTGTCCACTCGGCTGACTGAAGGCCAAAACTTTCTCTCTTTTACCCATTTAAGGGGAAAAGCGGCCTTTTCTCTCGAGTAGTGGTTGGGCCAGTCCTCGCTCATCAATCGACTGAGGGTGTGCGGGGATTGCGTCAAAACATTGTGGTTTCGATCTGCCAGACCTTCTTCAATTTCACGAATTTCTTGACGGATCTGAATCATGGCCTCGCAAAAGCGGTCAAGCTCTTCTTGAGATTCACTCTCCGTGGGCTCAATCATAAGAGTGCCGGGAACTGGCCAAGACATGGTGGGGGCATGAAAGCCATAGTCCATAAGGCGTTTGGCAATGTCATCCACAGTGATACCCGCAGAGGCTTTGAACTGTCTCACATCGATGATGCACTCATGGGCCACATAGCCCTTGGGGCTCTTATAAAGAATATCGTAGTGAGGGGCGAGTCGTTGAGCCATATAGTTGGCATTCAAAATAGCCACTTGGGTGGCTCTGGTCAGTCCCTCTCGACCCATCATTGCAATATAGGCCCAAGAGATAGGTAAAAT
Organism: Bdellovibrionales bacterium; assembly: GCA_007121385.1. Classification (GTDB taxonomy): domain Bacteria; phylum Bdellovibrionota; class Bdellovibrionia; order Bdellovibrionales; family UBA1609; genus SKYF01. Next base: position 76,277 of record SKLV01000002.1, on the reverse strand, counting down.
ACTAGCGCTTCCCCAAGGGGCTGCCGCCACAGCCCTAATCCCCTGCTGAGGGCCTGCCTCGGGAACAGTTCCATGGGTGGGTAAAAACTCTTTGAGATGAGAAGCCACGCCAATGGGCCCCACTCCGGGTCCACCTCCTCCATGGGGAATGCAAAAGGTTTTATGCAGGTTGAGATGGCAGACATCGGCTCCAAAAGCCCCGGGCTGACTGACTCCCACGAGCGCGTTCATGTTGGCTCCATCCATATAGACTTGGCCCCCACAATCGTGAACCACCTGACAGATCTCCTTAACACTTTCCTCAAAAACTCCGTGAGTTGAGGGGTAAGTGATCATCAGAGCCGAAAGCTCTTCACGATGAGCAAAGGCTTTTTCCTTAAGGTCTGTGAGGTCTATGTTTCCCTGGTCATCACAGCGGACCACCACCACTTTCATCCCAGCCATGACAGCACTGGCGGGATTGGTTCCATGGGCCGAGCTGGGGATCAGGCAAACATTTCTTTGACTTTGACCTCTTTCCTGGTGATAGCGTCGAATGACCAGGAGCCCAGCATACTCTCCCTGAGAGCCCGCATTGGGCTGGAGAGAAACGGCTGCGAATCCAGTGATCTCACAGAGCCACTTCTCCAGCTCGCCAATCAGCTGCCGGTAGCCCTGGACCTGGTCTTGAGGGGCAAAGGGGTGAATTTTGCTCCACTCAGGCCAAGTGATGGGGACCATCTCAGTGGTGGCATTGAGCTTCATCGTGCAAGAGCCTAAGGGAATCATCGAGTGGGTGAGTGAGAGATCCTTGGACTCTAAGTGGCGAATATAGCGCAGAATCTGAGTTTCCGAGCGATGTTGGTGGAAAACTGGCCAATTGAGAAAGTCGGACTGCCGCTGCAGTTCTTGGGGCCAAGTCTCGTCCTCTTTGGGCTGCAGTTCAAAGGTTTTGTCAGGTCCAAAGCAGCTTAGAAGGGACTCTATATGATGAGCTGTTTTACACTCATCCACCGAGAGACGAAGTTCATCGGGACCAGCAAGAAAGAGATTGATTTGCTTTTCCTGAGCTCGCTGATAAATCTCTTGGGCCTGAGAGGTTTGGATCGTGAGGGTGTCAAAAAAGGTTTCATTTTTAATTTTAAAACCCATTTGGCGCAAGTTTCTCGCCAATACTTGAGTCCATCGGTGAATCCGGAGAGCTAGATCTTTCAGGCCTTCTGGTCCATGGTAAACGGCGTACATAGAGGCCATCACCGCCAAAAGAACTTGGGCCGTGCAAATATTGCTTGTGGCTTTCTCTCTGCGAATATGTTGTTCCCGAGTTTGCAAAGAGAGACGCAGAGCTGGTCGCCCCTCACTGTCCTTGGAGACCCCAATGATCCGTCCTGGAATCAGGCGCTTAAACTCATCTTTAGTGGCCAAGAAAGCTGCATGAGGCCCGCCAAATCCCATGGGCACTCCAAAGCGCTGGGTGGTTCCCACCACTATATCGACTCCAAACTCCCCAGGAGGCTTGAGTAAGCACAGACTGAGGAGGTCGGCTGAAACAATCGTCATCACTTGAGCTTCGTGGCACCCCTCCACCCAAGGCTGTAAATGGGGGATATCGCCTTGGGAACCAGGGTATTGTACAAGAGCAGCAAAAAAGTCGTTGTTAGGACTCCACTGGCTGGCGTCTCCCACCACCACCTCAATACCCAAAGGCTCGGCTCGAGTTAAAATGACCTCAAGACTATGAGCAAAACAGTTACTGTCGACAAAAAACTTTTGGGCGTTTTTATTTTTGCTCAAGGCCTTGCACATCGACATAGCTTCAGCGGCAGCTGTCGCTTCATCCAAAAGAGAGGCATTGGCCATAGCCATTCCGGTGAGATCCATCACCATGGTTTGAAAGTTGAGCAAGGCTTCCATGCGTCCCTGGGAAATCTCGGCCTGGTAGGGAGTGTAGGCAGTGTACCAACCTGGGTTCTCTAAAATGTTACGCTGAATAACCGTGGGGGTATGACAGTCGTAGTAGCCTTGACCGGTGAAAGAAAGGCCCACTTTATTTTGTTGAGCCAGCTCCCGGGCCCTCGAGAGAAGCTCTGTTTCGGAGAGCCCCTCTGGGAGGTCAAGCTCTCGCTGCAATAAAATCGATTTTGGTGCGGCCTCTGAAACCAAATCCTCTAGGGAGTCAAGATCCAAGCTTTTGAGCATGGCCTTAACAGAGGTTTCCTGGGGGCCAATGTGACGGTGAGCAAAGTGATTGGGGCTGAGTGTTTTCATGGCCCACCCTCTACCAGATTGGGTCTAAAACGGGAAGGGAAAAGGCAGAAAAGGCGGTCTACTCCTTAGGTCCTCCACTTCCCTGGCCAGCCTTAGGGTTGATAGACTCGATTTCGACCATCAGCTTCTCATCCACAATTCCATAGCGGCGGACAATATCATTGGTCTGGCGAAGTCTTTCCACTAAACTGGTGAGCACGCAAGAAGCCCACTCAGGAAGCTCCGAGAGAAGCTGATGATAGGCCTCTTCTGATATTTTCACAGCTTCTACAGAGGTTAAGGCCTGAGCAGAAGCAGACCGAGGTTTCTTGTCAATGGCCGCGAACTCACCCAGAGATTGCCCTGAGCCCACAATAGCGAGGGGAACCTTTTTCTGGTCCCTGGAAGTCCGAAACACTTCCACCTCTCCTTGCTGAATAATCAGAAAAAAGTGACCCGGTTCGTTCTCGTGAAAGAGAAACTCTCCGGGCTCATAATTGACAATATTCAGCAGCTGGGCTTCTTGTTCCTGCATAAGAAGATCTTACTTTTTGTTGGCTACTGCTTTGGTGGAGCGGGCTTTTTTGGTCACCTTTTTTTTGGCGGTCACTTTTTTTCTCGCTCCGGTGGTCTTTTTTTTGCTTTTAGTTGTCTTGCGCTGAGGTCCAGGCTGAGCAATCACCTTCTCCATTTTCACTTTTTGCTCATGGGCCATTTTTTTGACCTTTTGAAATCGCTTATGCGCCTCATTTTGAGTGCTTTTCACTTTACGCAGTAAACGATTGAACTCCTGGTCCATCTGGCGCTGTTTACGGGATAGGGAACGCATGAGCTCTGAGTAGCGCTTCTCAAGTTGTTTAAGGCGTTTTTGGGCAGAGGGGCTGAGGTGAATGGTAATATCAAAGTTTTTGACTTCTTGAGCCACCTTCCCAACTTCGGCTTTAAGGCGGTCTAAATCAGCCAATTTATTGAGCTCTTTTTTAAAACTGTCCCAGTTGAGATTGACTTTCACCGCAGCTCCTTTCCATACAGAACTTCTTGAATTTTGAATCCGAACTTGTCTTGTAGCAAGAGAATAGACTGGTGACAAGGGGCATAACTTAAGGTTAGTCAGAGTTGAGCTTTTTGATTCCTTGGAGTTTACATGGATGATCGTTTTTTACCCTCTGGCCCCAGATCCTATCCCGCCCTGCCCTCTGGAAAAAGGGTTTTTTCTCTGCCTCGGTTAAAGGCCTTTTTGGAATCCCAGGAGCCGCAGAGCATTGCGAAAGACTCTGAATTGTGGTTGGGAGGGGAGTTGCAGTATGCATCCTCAAAAGAGCTGGCAGAGGGGCAGTTTTGGCTCTGCGATCAAGGTCTGAGGCTGTCCTTTTTGCTGGGGCACTTTCCTGCAGAAGCTCAATGGGCTCCGGAAGACTTCAGGCCGGGAGATCGGGTGATGCTCAAGTTGGAGTCTTTTTGGGGTCTTAAAGAGGCTCTGGGAGAAGGTCATAACAAGCCTCTTCATCAAGCCTCTTTTCTTACACGGCTTTGTCCCCGGAAAAGAGAGAGTATGGACTCTTTGCCCTGGGCTGGAGCTCCGGCTACAACTGTGACCGTGGAGAGGCTTCAGGTTTGGCAGGAGTTTCTCATAATCCTTGGAGAGTTTTTTAAGGGGCGGGGTTTGGCACAGGTCGCCAGCCCCTCTCTGGTCGTCAGCCCGGGTTTTGAACCCTCCTTAGAGCCTTTTTTCACTTCGTTTCGAGTTCCTGGCCAGGATTGCCGGCCCCTCTTTTTGCCGACCAGTCCAGAAATTCATCTTAAAAAAATGTTAGCTCAGGGCTGGACTGATATTTTTGAAATTCGCTCCTGTTATCGCAACGGGGAGTTGAGTGATCACCACGAGCCCGAGTTCACTCTCCTTGAGTGGTATCGAGCCTATGCCAATCTGGATCTGATCGCCCAAGACCTGCAGGAGCTTTTCCAGTTCTTGGGAAATAGGGGATGGATAAAAGGCTTGAGTCCCAAAGAGCCTTTTCCCCTGATTCAATCCATCAGTGTCTCAGAGCTTTTTGATCAGTATGTGGGCTTAGAGCTTCAGCCGGATACCCCTTATAGCGAGCTTTACCGTCGGGCCCTGGAGCTGAGGCTCTTGGGCGAGAAAGGTCAGGGGCTAAGAAATTCTGAGTGGGCTTGGGATGACCTCTTTCACCTCCTATTTCTGACTCAAATTGAGCCCCAGCTTCAGGAGCAAGGCCCTTTGTTGGTCAAGGACTACCCCCCTTCCCAGTCGGCCTTGAGTCGCATCAATGACCGGGGCTGGGCCGAGAGAATGGAGCTTTACTGGCGTGGCCTCGAGTTGGCCAATGCCTTTGATGAACTCAATAGCCCTCAGGAGCAGCTCCATCGCTATGAAAGAGATTGCCAGGAGAGGCAAAGATTAGGGACCACTGAAGTCCCCCTAGATCAGGAGTTTTTGCAGAGTGTGGAGAGAGGCATTCCTCCCACTGGTGGTATTGCCCTTGGAGTGGAAAGATTCTTTATGGCCTGTCAGGGGGTCAAGAAAATCCAAGAGGTCAAGGGCTTCAGTTACTCCCGGAGCGGTTGGCTCCGCGATTGATATCCTCTTTGAGCTCTTTGCCCACCTTAAAGAAGGGCAGTTTTTTTTGATCCACATTAATCACCTCTCCAGTCCGAGGGTTGCGCCCTTGATAGGCCTCATACTCTCGGTTGACGAAGGATCCAAAGCCACGGATCTCAATACGATCCCCTTTCATAAGGGCTTCAATCATGGAGTCAAAAATGGTGTTCACCACAGTCTCAGCTTTGACCCTGGTGATGCCGGCCTTCTCAGAAATTAAGTTAATCAAATCGGCTTTAGTCATGGAAAAGTTGCTTCCCCTAGCTGAGTTCAATTGAGAATTAAAGAGTAACTAAAATTTGGGTTCTTGACCAGAGCTAAGTCCGCAGCTGGGAAAATAAATTTTGCGATGAGTTATTGTGTTCTGTGACCCGAGGAGAGCGGTAACCGGCCTGCCGGATTAAAGTCCTGTAATAAGCCAGGAGAGTTTGATTCACCATCTTATCAGTATCAAATAAATCAATGACTTTTTTGCGTGCGGCCTCTCCCATATTCTGGGTTAATTCTGGGTCTGCAAAAATCTTCAGCATTAGGCTGGACAAACTGACTGTGTCGGCTGGTCGCACAAGGTAACCATCACTTCCATCCTCAACAATGGTGGCGATGGCTGAGACTTCAGATCCAATCACCACTTTTTCCTGCGCCATGGCCTCTAAAATACTGGGCTCTAAACCAGTGGTTCGCGAGCTTAGGTTCACAAAAATGTCGGCCACAGAAATGTAGTCTGGCAAGAGCTGGTTAGTCACAGTGCCTGTAAAAATCACTCTTGAGCCCAAAACAAGGTTGAGCATTTCTGTCTCAATGGCAAAGCGCAGGGGACCATGACCGACAATAATCAGTCGGGCCGAAGGTTTTTTAATCGCCACTTTTTCAAAGGCTACAAGAAGATTTTTGACCTCAGCCAGCTCAGTCATGTCTGTAATGGTCACGACAGTCTGAGCATCTGGAGGTAGGCCCAGCTTTTGCCGCAACTCATCGGACTTTTCCCTGGGAGAGAGATCGCCAATTTCAATCCCATAGGGGACGCGGTGGGTTTTGTAGTCAGGATAGAGGTAATAGCGTTCTAAAATAATTTGCTGCTGAGGGCTTGTGACAAAAAGTGCATCTGCTGTTTTTAAAAGCTTACGATCTTTTCCGTAAAAGGTCGTTAAAAATTTATAGACAAGAGCTAGGCTGGTCCTCAGAAGGCTGCCTAGACTTTCTTGGGACATTCCCAAAATAGAAAAGAGCTGAGACATTTGGGTCGCATCAACTCCATAGGCCATAGCCACCCCAAAAGAGCGGCGGCGCATGCCCACCTCGTAGCCACTGGCATCAATACTGTGGACCAAGTGAAAGGGGTTTTGCTCATGGAGTTCAGAGAACTTACTGAACACTACCTGGGGAAAGTCCCTCAGAGAATAGGGTTTGTCTTGACCCAGAAAGTAAGCCGTCACTCCATCTTGTTTGATCAAAGTTTTTCCCTGAGGATTTTTCCAAGCCAAAACAGTGACTGAGTGCCCCCTTTTAGCCAGGGCCCGAGCTATGGGCCAGAGAAAGCCATGATCGGCAGCTCGACCTAAAATAGGAAAGCGGATGGCCGTAAAGCAGAGGTTGAGCTTTTCAGGAAGCTCCGGTTTTGTGCGCCACATAGAGTCCAGATTCTGCCTGAGAGAAGGACTTCTGTCACCTAATAGAACCCGGGCCTTGGTGAAGAACTCTGAGCCACTGGTTAATTTCTCGGTCCTCGGGGCCTTGAGAGAAAGGCCTGGGAAGACGCTTCTCGGGGTCCAGAAAGAGAGGGCAACAGGATTTCAGCAGATCTTGCTGTACTGAACTCAAACCAATGGGAGCCAGCCAATGGGCAGTCCATTGCTCCTGTTGGAGAGTTTTCTGAATTCTGGTTTTGGTTCTTAGGCCCAGGGGCCCCCAGCCTCCAGCAAAGATAAAGCGACAGTTTTCGCCGAGCTCAACTTGAATTCTCTGCAGACGCTGGAGAAATTGGAGAGGGTCTGGCTGGTCAGAGACAGTGCCTGGGATAAAAATATTGGTTCCAGGTTCTGACAGAATTTGCTTCAATTCTTCAGGAAGTGTCTCTGGACTTTGAGAGTTTCCTCCGGTGAGACCTCGATGGATGAAAACCGGTGTTTGTTTCAGTCTCTCTGGTCCCAGCTGGGCTGAGAGTCGCGCTCTCAGGCGCTCTGATGGGACCCAGATGAGGTTTGCTTGAAGGACCAGGGGCTGAAGAGTTTTCCAGGCAAAGCCGCTCAGGCTTGTCTCCGAGCTCAGGGAGCAAGAAACTCGATGGGGCCATAGGGGGTGGGTGAGGGCTGGCAGCCAGACAAGGGGGTGGCTCAGTCCACTTTTTGGGGTGACAATATGGACCCAGTCGGGCCTGTAGTCCCAGAGCATTTTTGTGACCCCTGGAATTTCTTTCCAGGACCAGTTGGAAAAAGACTCCAACACCTGCAGTTGAGGCTGAGGATCCATTCGGGAGAGGTGTTCTCCTTGATCTTGGCCAGTGATCAGCAGTCGATTCCAATGCAAAAGAGAGAAAACGCTCAGCATACTTCGGGTGCTCTGACCCATCGGGTCTTCCCCCAGCGATGGACTTAAAATGGCCACCTGTTGCTGTAAGCTCCTGTGTCCTTGCATAGCCTACTTTACTTTAGAACGGACAAAATGTGAGAAAGAATTTTTTGGTTGGCCTCGGGGAGTTGATAGTTTTTTAATTCTTCAATTAAGACCCATTTAAGCTCACTGTGATGGCAGGTCTTTGGCTCTCCTTTCCAGAAATTGACCTCAAAGAACAGTAGGACAATTCCAGTATTGCCGAAGCTGTGAGTGGTGGCCAACTTGAGTCCACCCACCTCAGCCTCAATGCCCAGCTCCTCTCTGAGTTCACGCTGAAGAGCTGCTTCTGGACTTTCTCCAATTTCTATTTTTCCGCCGGGAAACTCCCAAAGTCCCGCCAGGTTATGCCCTTCAGGGCGAAGGCCTAAGAGCAGAGAGTTATTGCGTCGGATGAGTGCGGCCACCACCGGAATCCAATGGGGACGTTTTTTGGGAGGAGAACTCATGACTTCTCCCTGAGAGTGGATTCCAGGGCCTTTTGAGCCACTTGGCGGAAAAAGGATGGCCCTTGGAAAACCAGGGCCGAGTAGACCTGTACCAGTTGGGCTCCTAATTCAAGACGATCAAACACGTCCTCAGCGGAGAGGACTCCACCGCAAGAAATCAGGAGCCGACCATTTCGTCGTGGCCCTAGAATTTTTGTAGCAAAAATCAGCCGCTCCCGAGCCAGCGGGGCCAAAGGCCCTCCGGAGACCCCCCCTTCTCGGGGAAAAGAAAGCCCCTGGCGAAGAGCTGTGCTGGTGTTGGTCAAAATCCAACCATCAAGTCCGAGTTCCAGGGAAAGCTCCAAGACTTGGGCCATTTGCTCCTCATCCATATCGGGACTGAGTTTAAGAAGCAGCGGGCGGGCAAACTCCTCCGTATTGACCTGTATGACAGTTTGCAAAAAACCTCTCAAGGCCTGAGGCTCCAGTAATTTTCTCAAACCCTCTGTGTTGGGACTGCTCAGATTGATCACAAAGGCGTCGGCGTAGGGGCCTAAACGGCGTAGATTAAATATATAGTCTTCGTGGGCTCGGTCTAAGGGTGTCTGAGCGTTTTTGCCAATATTCACGAAAATGGGGGTGAAATGGGGTTCCAGTAAAGATTCCATCTGCTCTCGAACATAGTCGGCACCCCGGCTGGGGAAACCCATGCGATTCCAGAGGGCCTGGTGACTCAGGCTCCGTGACATCACCCGCCCTGAGTTCCCCTTTTGCGGAGCTGGGGTGACAGTGCCCACTTCCACGAAACCCGCTCCTAGACTCCACCATCCCCTCACTTGATCGCCGTTCTTGTCCACTCCTCCAGCAATACCAAGGGGATTTTTAAACTCTAGGCCCCTCCAGGTGAAAGAGTGCCAAGAGGGTGATTCATATTTTTTAAACTTGGAATAGAGGCCCAAAAAATAGGGGCTGAGATCATGAGCAAGGGCCGAGGGTAGCCATAGCCAAGGTTTGGTTAAAATCACCAAGCTTGTCCTCGCAACTTCATCGCCTTTTCCAATCTCAGCAGGGAAGTAGCCATAGCGGCAGTGCGCATATCTTGGTTGTTTTTTTGTGAGAACTCCCAAACTTGATCAAAGGCCCGAAACATAATTTCTCTGAGCTTAGAGCGCACCTCTTCTTCAGTCCAAAAGAGCCAGACAATGTCTTGAACCCATTCAAAGTAGCTGACCACAACCCCGCCGCCATTGGCGAGAATGTCGGGAACCACCATGCATCCCTTTTTGTGGAGAATCTGGTTGGCAGCCACATTGGTTGGACCATTGGCTCCTTCCACGATCACTTTGGCGCGGACTTGGTCCGCATTGTTCTCATTCAATACTCCATCGAGCGCACAGGGGGCCAGCACATCCACATCCAGGGTCAACAGCTCCTCAGGTGAAATCACTTCGGCCTCAGGAAAGCCTTGGATCACTTTGTTTTCCTGAACATAGCGCACCAGATTGGCAATATTAATCCCCGACTCTTTATAAAGACATCCCGAAATATCACTCACAGCCTCTACTTTGGCTCCCAGCGCATAGGCCTCAATGGCGGCGTGCATACCCACTTTACCAAAGCCCTGAATGGCAAATGAGGATTCGTTAAGATTTTTTCCCAGAACTTGTAGGGCTCGATCGGCCACATAGACCACGCCAAGGCCCGTGGCCGACTCTCTTCCCCGTGAGCCGCCGATTTCAACCGGTTTTCCGGTCACCACACCTGTTTGTGAAAAGCCAGACTCCATGGAGTAGGTGTCCAGCATCCAGGCCATAATCTGCGAGTCCGTCCCCACGTCGGGGGCGGGGATATCCTTATCTGGGCCGATAAAAGGGCCGAGTTCTGTGGTGAAGCGTCGGGTGAGGTGTTCCAGCTCTGTTTTTGACAGGCTGCTGGGGTCTACCTTGACCCCACCTTTGGCTCCCCCCAGGGGCAAGCCCATTAAAGAGTTCTTAAAGGTCATCAGCACGGCCAGAGCCCCCACTTCACTGAGGTTCACATGGGGGTGATAGCGCAACCCCCCCTTGAAGGGTCCAAGAGTCTGGTTGTGTTGAACTCGGTAGCCGGGAAAAATGCGAACCTTGTTGTCGTCCATGCGCACAGGAATAGAGACCACAATGGCTCGTCGTGGGTAGCGGAGTCTTTCCATCACATTGCGATTGAGGCTGATGAGTTTGGCTGCGCTTTCTAAGTTTTCTATGGTGTTGCGATACAGGGCGCCTTCAGTGAAGACTTCCATAAAAGAGTGCTCCTTTGCAGTGGCTTCCCGGCAGGGGAAGGCAATGTATTGTTGAAACTAGCAGCAAAAAATAATCGAGTAATCAAAAGACGCGCTGTATTACAAAGCTGCTTGTAGCCCCCTCCCTTGGCCTATGCTACAGGTGGGGGATGAACTTGAAAGAGATACAGCTTTCCCGGTCCGAGCGCCTTGTTCTCCAGGAGCAGTTGCCCCAGAGAATGAAGGACTTTTCCACGAAGAAGATTCTGGTTTTGGGAGACATTGGCTTGGACGAATATGTCTGGGGCGATGTGCGCAGAATTTCCCCTGAGGCTCCCGTTCCGGTGGTGGAGGTTCAGCGTCAGGACCGACGATTGGGTTTGGCCGCCAATGTGGCGGCCAATGTGGCCAGCTTAGGGGGGCAGCCCATCTTGGTGGCTATTGTGGGCGAGGACTCTGCGGCCGGGGAGCTTGGGGAAAGGCTGGCTTCCGCCGGGGTGGTTCAAGACCATTTGCTGAAAGACCCGCAGCGGCCGACCACTCGCAAAATGCGCATTATGGCTGAGCATCACCACATTGTGAGAGTGGATTTTGAGCATCGTCAGTTTCTCTCTGGGGACCTGGAGGAGAAGCTCTTGGCTCAGCTGAAGACTTTGATCCCTCAGGTGGATGCAGTGATTATTGAAGACTATGCCAAGGGTTTGCTCAGTGAAAAAATTTGTCAGGAGACAGTGGCCTTGGGCCGTCATTTTGGCAAAAAAGTTATGGTGGACCCCCATCCGCAAACTCCTTTGAGTGTCTATCAGGGTGCCGACTTAATCACTCCTAACCGGGATGAGGCTCTGACTTTGGCGGGCTTGCCCTTTGACGAACTCCGAGCCAGGCCCGACTGGCTCCTTGAAGTGGGAGAGAAGCTGCGTCGGGAGGGGCAATTTGATCATCTTATCATCACTCGAGGGAAAGAGGGGATGAGTCTATTTGTGGAAGATCAAGTGACTCATTTGCCGACCTATGCGCGGCAAGTTTTTGATGTGACAGGAGCTGGGGACACGGTGATTGCCGCCCTGGCTTTGGCTTGGGTTTCCGGTGCCAGCTTAGAGGAAGCCTGTGTCCTGGCTAATTTTGCAGCTGGTGTGGTGGTGGGCAAAGTGGGCTGTGTTCCCTGTTCTCCCGTTGAACTCTTGAACTATGTTCAAGACCACCAGGACTGATTTTGGGACTATGATGTTCATGATCATCTTGGCCCTTGTGCTTGGATTGGGACTTTTAGTTTGGAGTGCTGATCGTTTTATTGAGGGCTCAGCTCTGGTGGCCACTCACTACGGCATGTCTCCTCTACTGGCAGGAGTCCTTTTTGTGGGCTTTGGGACCTCAGCTCCTGAAATGGTGGTGTCTTTGATGGCGGCCCTAGAGGGCAACTCGGGTCTGGCTCTTGGCAATGCCTTGGGTTCTAATATTATCAATACCGGTTTTGTGATTGGGGTGACCGCCCTTCTGGCTCCCATCCTTGTGCTCTCTCGAGTGATACGTCAGGAGATCCCCTTGCTTTTAGGAGTGACGACCCTGGCTTCTGTTTTTCTTTTTGAGGGCAGCTTGAAGCGGTGGGAGGGGATGGTCTTGCTGTTGGGCTTTGTTGCTGTCTTGGCCTGGATGGCCTTCCAGGGATTCAAGGGCCGGAGCGATGCCCTGGGGGCTGAGATGGAGCAGGAGTTGAAGGCGAGGCAGGCCCCCCTTTATCGGGCTTGGCTCATGACTCTAATAGGCCTGGTGGTTCTTCTCTTGAGCTCTCGACTTCTGGTTTGGGGGGCGGTGGAGGTGGCCCATTGGGCTGGGGTGAGTGATCTGGTGATTGGTCTCACTCTTGTGGCCTTTGGCACTTCCACACCAGAGTTGGCCGCCTCCATTACAGCGGTTCTCAAAGGTGAGGACGACATTGCTTTAGGTAACATTCTTGGTTCCAATATATTCAATCTATTGGCCGTTGTGGGGATTGCCGCTGTGGTTTCTCCCATGGATCAAATCGATGGAGCCCTGATGGCTCGAGACCTCCCTGCCACCCTCGGCTTCACTCTGGCCTTAGCTCTCTTTGGCTTTGGTTTTCGGGGGCAGGGCCAAATAAGTCGTCTCAAAGGACTTCTCTTGCTTTTAGGCTTTGGGGCCTATCTGCTGATTCTCTTTCAGACTCTGTGAAAAAGCAGCCCTATTCGTTTTGAGCCAAGTGCGTGGCCAATTGGTCCAGAATCTCTCGTGCTCGATGAGTGTGTCGAGCTGGGCCGTTGTAGATAAAAGCAAAAGTGAGTAGCTCTCCCTCAGCGGCAGGAGCGTACCCCGCAAGGCCCACCACTCCGTTGAGAAGTCCAGTTTTGGCCCTGAGGCGGCCTTGAGGGGCTGAGGCCTGATTCATTCGGGATTGGAGAGTCCCATCTACTCCGGCGATAGGAAATGAGCTGAGAAGCTCAGGAAAGTAGTGGGGCTGTTTGCGAAGGTGATTTAAAAGGTGAACCAGGTCCACGGGCCGAAATTGATTTTGACGACTCAGGCCCGAGGGATTCACTAGGTTAAAGTTTTGTGCCGGAATGCCGCTGCGGACAACAAATTGTCGCAGTTGTCCCATGCCCTGATCTAAAGAGGCCCCTTGAATCTGCTGGTTGTTTCCCGCAAGACGTCGGCCGTTGGGAGGGTTCTCAGTCATGGTGTGGGCAGCCAAACTTTTCGTGAGCATCTCGGCCACAAAGTTATTGGAGAACTTCATGAGGTCACTGACCATGTGGCTGACGGGCTTGCTTTCTACTTTTGCTAAGGATCTCGCCTGAGAGGGAGTTGGACCAGAGCGAACAGCGCCCTTCACTTCAATGCCTCTCTGCTGCAGAAAGGAGAGGAGGTTGTAGCCACTCCAAAGATCGGGGCGACTGATGTTCCTGTAGATGGTCACTTCATTTACATTGGGAGCAATATGTCCAGAGACTGTGAATCGATCAAAGACCCCTTGGCGGTGAGCTCCTGTGGAAGCTTTGGCTGCTGCTGTGGCACCTCGACCAAGGCTTTGGGTTTTTCCCCCAAGAGAGCTCATCACTTCTCGTTCCACATTGATATTTCGCCCTCGTCCTTGGGTGCGGGTGTTGTTCACGAGCTGTAGGTAAGAGTTTTGAGGGTCTAGAAAAACTCGAGCTGGCTCACGGTTTTCAGGCCCAGGGCGCACATAGATATTCACGGCGTTCCAGTTGAAGGACATGGCTCCAATAGGAGCGTCATAGGCTCGATCCACTCGCCCGGGTTCCCGGCTGGGGTCAAAGCGGATGGAGTCAAAGAGACTATCATCCACCACCAAATCCCCCTGGATTTCAGTGACTCCCGTTCGCAAAAATTCGTTCACTAAAAACCACATGGATTCGGAGACAAAGCCGGGGTCCCCTCCTCCACGCAGCACTAAGTCACCCATCAGGCGGTGACCTTGAATGGGAGCCGCACTCAGTAAGTGAGTCTCTAGTTTTTTTCCGGGGCCCATTTCATCTAAAACAGCGGCGGCAGTGACGATTTTAGTCAAAGAGGCAGGAATCATTTTTTTCTCTTCGTTAACGGCCCAGACTTTTTCCTGTCCATCTGCCGAGGGGTAAGTCACGGAGAGGCCAAAGTGATTTTTTGAAAGACCACTTGAGTTCAAGCTCCGGTCCAGGTCGCTGCGCAGCTTTTCCAATTGGTCCGGGGTGAGAGTCCAGGATAAAGAGGGGCCGGCAAGGAGAGCGGCCAATGCGCAATGGGCGAAGGTGAAGAGCAGTTTCTTAAGCCGAAAATGAATCATCATAGCAATTCCCCCTAAAAGAGTTGGGCCTTGAGTTGCCCCTTTTCCCGAATTCCTTTAAATTCTACGCTGAGCAGGAAGCGAACTGAACTAAAAGGAAGTGAATATGCGGCGCATTGCTAAGTCTTTTCAGAGTCTCGTCCTAGGTCTTGTTTTGGGTTTGATGTTTGGAGCCTGTACCCCAAGGGAAGGACAGGATCCCAACAGTTTGATTGTGGCTATCGGGGCTGAGCCCAACACTTTAGATCCTCGTTTTGCCACAGATGCCTATGGTATGAGAATAAGTGCTCTCCTTTTTAGCTCTTTAGTGAGGATCGACAGCGATCTCAAGGTGGTGGGAGATGCTGCTGAGTCTTGGTCTTTTAAAGATCTAGTTTATAGCTTTCAACTTAGACCCGGTCTCACCTTTGCCAATGGCCGTCCTCTCAAAAAAGAAGATATTTTATTTAGTTTTGAGCAATATCGTGCTCCCTCCAGCCCCTTTGCCTCCTCTTTGGAAGCCATTGAAAAGGTTAGGGTGGACCACTTGAACTCTGAGGACCCCAGCTCTCCTCTAGTTGTGCATATCCATCTCAAAGAATTTTCAGCCAAATTACTGACAGCGGACTTGCCTGTGGTGCGACTGCTGCCCCGAGCGGAGATTCTAAAGGAGGGAAGTCAATTTTCCCGGCAGCTGATGGGGACGGGTCCATTTGTTTTAGATCGTCAGAGCTCTAATGAGATTGTCTTAAGAAGTCGTCAAGATCACCCTTACTTGAATCCCTCTTATGAACGTCTTGTATTTAAGATCATCCGTGATGACTTCACTCGCTTTCAGCGCACATTAAAAGGTGAGGTGGATATTGCTCAAGCAGAAATCCCTCTAGCTCGGGTGAATGACTTTGTTCAGCGTCCGGAACGATTTGAAGTCCACAAGTATCCAGGTCTATCTATGAGCTATATTTTAGTGAACCTAAGGGATCCACTGTTGGGAAAAGCTGAAGTACGTAAGGCCATTGCCCAGGCTCTCAATCGGGGAGAAATTATTCAGTACAGATTAGAAGGCTTGGCCTCTGAGGCCACCTCTCTCCTCACTCCAGGCAATCCCTTTTTTGCGAGCGAGCTGAGAAACCCTCCTTTCAACCCCTCTCAGGCCAGGGAGGCTTTTGAGCGATTGGGCTTGCAAAGTCATGAGTTGACCTTGAAGACATCGAATAATCAGGCCGCCGTCGGTAATGCCCGGGTTTTAGCCCAGCAGTTGACCGAGGCGGGACTCAATTTGCGCCTGCAAAGCTTTGAGTGGGGAACCTTTTATGGTGATGTGGTGAAAGGTCAATTTCAGCTGGCTCTAATGCGCTGGGTTGGGGTCTTGGACCCAGATATCTATCGTTTGGCTTTTCACAGTTCGGAGCGCCCGCCGGGAAGGAACCGAGGGAGCTATGAAAACCCCAAGTTGGATCAGCTGTTGGAAAAAGGCTTGAGCATTGAGGACTTGGAGCAAAGGATTTCTCATTATTATAAAGTCCAGCGGATTGTTCATGAGGATCTTGCCATTATACCTCTCTGGTATGATCAGCAAGTGGCTGTAGTCAATCGTCGAGTCCAGAACTTTAAGCCAGCTCAGACGGGGGACTATTTCCCATTTGTCTTTGTCAGTAAAAATTGATCCTGTCCTTTTTATCCTGCTAGACTGTGACAATGACTAAAAGAGATTGGTTCATTGTCATCTTTCTCGTGTTCTTTGCTGTGGTTGTTGACCAAGTCACCAAAGCCTGGGCTCTTCGCAATCTGGGACCCCTTGAATTCTATGGGCCCATTGGGTTAGTTTTGCACCGCAATCCCGGGGCGATCTTGGGAATCTTTTCTGACCTGCCCCCTCTGCTTCGAGTAGTGACTCTCTCTACGGGGGGTGCTTTCCTTATTTTTATTTATGCCGCCATTCAATACCTGCTTCGGCGGCGTTCAATGATGTTGAGATCAGGGATGTCTCTTTTATTGGGCGGTATTATCGGCAATGTACTGGATCGAATGTTGAGTGGTTCTGTGGTGGATTTTATCTTAATTGGATCACCCCAGTTGGCCTCTCCAGCCTTCAATTTTGCCGATGCCATCCAGTGGGTTGGCTACGGCATGATCGTTTTTGCTTTAATCAAGGAGGGAACACACATTTGGCCTGACTCCAATGAAAGGAAGCAAATATGGGTCAACCCCTCTTTTCAAATCAAGTACTGCTTGATTCTCATGTCTGTTGGTCTCGGGTTCTCTTTGATTGCGGGAGTTTTTTCGTTCACCTTCATAAAAGTGGCCATTGAGGAGCTAGTGATTGGTCCTTCCCGGCAGATTGTAGAAGCGAAGTTTTTAATCCCTTTTTTAGTGACTTTTTCTATCATCAGCCTGGCCTTCATCCTGGGGCTATTTGTGCTGGGACGAATTCTCTCTCACCGGACAGCGGGTCCAATTTACGCCTTTGAGAAGTTCCTAGAGGATCAGATGCAGGGAAAAGATCGTCCTTTGCGCCTGAGGGCTGGGGATGATTTTCATCACCTGGAAGAGTTGGCCGAGATGCTGCGCTCCCACCTGAATCACTGTCGATCTTTGGAGCCCAGCCAAGAGGGGAAAGAGGCCTTAGCTCAGTCCAAGCCCAAGGAGACGGAGACAGAGACAGCTTAAGAGAGGCTTTGAACCTGAGCGATATAAGGCAGATTGCGGAAATAGCCCTGGTAATCTAAGCCATAGCCCACCACAAAGTCGTTAGAAATTTCAAAGCCAACATGATCCACAGTACACTCCACTTTTAAGGCTCCGGGTTTTAAGAGTAGGGCAGCCGTGGTGAGACTTTGGGGCTGATGATTCTGCAGGTGATTTTTTAGAAAATTCATGGTGAGCCCCGTGTCGACAATGTCCTCCACCAGCAAGACATGGCGGCCTTTTATGGAGCCGGTCAGGTCCAAATTAATTTTGATTTCTCCGGAGCTCTGAGTGGAGTTTCCATAGCTGGAAACAGCCATATATTCACAGATCACATCGGTATTGATGGCCCTAATCAAGTCGGAGTAAAACATAAATGAGCCCTTAAGGACACAGACGGCCACCAAGGTTTCACCTTGAAACTTTTGACTGAGAGCGGCTCCCATGGACTCTATAGTTTCTTTAATTTTTTCTTCACCAATTAAGGGAGAAAGATTCATTTCCTGCATGAGCCCTCCAGCTTTATGGAGCAAAGTTTGCCAAAGTATGACTCCTAGTTCAAGCCCATCAAAAATCTGGAATGGGGGGGCTTTTTGTGCTAGGACCCGCCATTATGGCTAAAAAAACCAAAAAGGCAAAAAAACAATTTAAAAAGACCACAAAAAAGATCACTAAGAAACTGACAAAAACACCTTCAAAAAAGATGGCGCAGAAATCCACTGCAAAGGCTTCGAGTCCAAAAGGGGTGGAGGCTGTTTTGGGACCCAGCTTGGGAAGCTTAATTCCTGATTTTGCCCTCCCGGCCACTGGTGGTCAGCCCCTCCGACTTTCTGATTTTCGCGGCCTTTGGGTGGTTCTGTATTTTTACCCTAAGGATGCCACTCCTGGATGTACCTTAGAGGGACAGGATTTTACTCGACTGCACTCTCAATTTAAGAGACTGAATGCGGAGGTTCTGGGGGTCTCTCGGGACTCTCTTAGGTCTCATGAAAAGTTTAAGGAAAAGCAAAATTACAGTATTGAGTTGTTGGCTGATGAGGACGAGCGGCTCTGTGAGATCTTCTCGGTCATAAAAATGAAAAATATGTACGGCCGAAAGGTGCGGGGCATCGAGCGCAGCACTTTTTTAATAGACCCCAAGGGACGCCTAGCCTACGAGTGGAGAGGGGTCAAGGTTCCTGGACATGCTGAAGAGGTTTTGGCTCATCTCAAGTCGCTATCAAAAGCCTAAGAGCCTTGAATGAGTATGATAAATTCAGTTCGATTTTGCAGGAAATCAGGAGAGTTCATAATCGCCAAAGGCCCGTTTTGAAAGTCGATATCTTCGCCCTCTAAAGGAGGGCGGTGAGGTAAGGTCCCCACAATGACCAGGCTGCTATTCCAATTAAGAGTTTTAAAGCTGCGAAACTGAGCACTATGGGGAGACCCTTCAGAGGAGTCAGTTCTCAGAGACAAGCTTCCGACAATGCCGATATCCACTTGATTGGGTTGAATATTTTGTACAGCCACCTCAAGGTTGAAAGAGGAAAATGCAGAACGACCGGAGGCCTCATCAGCCAAGGGTTCCGACTCAACCACTTGTGACAGGAAGATTTGGCCCCCTTCTGCGAAGAGCCCCCTCTCTTGGCCAGGAAGAGGACGTGCTCGAGCCAAGGAGTTGGCCAATCTCTCTCGATCAACCACCAGGGCCAAGGCCATAGGTTGGAGGGGGCCCATATTGATTTCCTGGGTGGAGTCAGCCCATGAGATCATTTCCTGAACTCTTTCGAGTTCCAGCTCATAAAAACGCAACTCCATTTGATCAGGAGGTGCGGGAAGCGGGTTGGCCTCAGCCTCCTCTAAGAGGCTCACCGGTGACTCTGCTGGCGCCGTCAAGGTCTCTGTGGACTCAGCTAGGGGCTCTGCAGTAGTGGTTTCTGACCTTTGCGCCGGTGGTGGGGGTGTTGGGGCTGTGGCTGCCATGGTTCCTCCCGCCGCAGCTTCAGGAGGAGGCGGAAGGGTGGCCCTCCCTTGGGCTTCCACTTCAGCCGACTCCGCAGAGGTTCTGAGCTGAGCGGGGTCTGGGTCTGGGCTTCTGGACTGATAGGCAAAAAAGACCAAAGCTACCAGCAAGAGGCTGGCCAAGACTACATGAAACTGGGCGGAGGTCAGAAGCCTTTGATGCCATGGTAGAGCGGGGGCCTTGTAATTCTCAATGTCAAGGCCGCAGTTGGCGCAGAAACGATCTGGGGGCTGCATAAACCCGCAGCGGGGACACTCCATCATGACTTCTTAAAATCCTAACACGCCTAGACAGAGGAACCAAAAGGAATGCCGGGCCTTGACGCGTCAAGTTTAAGTGATAAAGTGGAATAAAGTGGGATAAGGTGGGAGTTGTGCCCAAGGATGGGCGCAAAGTCAATGAGGGGCTAGAATGGCCAAAATATTTCGCGGTCGCTTTGAGTGTAAGGTGGATGAAAAGGGCAGGTGCAGCTGGCCTTCGACCTACCGCTCTCTTTTGAACTCCAAAAGCCGCCAGATGGTTGTGACCAATTCGCAGAGTCAAGGGCAGCCTATCCTCGATGTCTACACTCTGCCTCAATGGGAAAAGTTGGAGAGCCAGATTTCCAAGATGCCCTCTTTGAAAAAAGAGGTTCAGGCCTACCGGCGTTTTTATCTTTCGGGAGGTCAAACGCTCACTTTGGATGGTCACGGTCGCTTTTTGATCCCCTCCAGTCTGCGCGCTTATGCTCAGATTGGGGAGGAGTTGGTCCTCGTGGGGATGGGAGATAAAGTGGAAATTTGGCCCGCTGAAGTATGGGTTCAGGTGCAAGGTCAAATGGCCAAGGATTTCGAGGAGACTCTAAGAGCTCTGGCTGAATTGGAAGGGGGGCTGAGTTGATATCTCATATCCCCGTTCTTCTAGAGCCACTTCTGGCCCTCTCTTGGGATCCCGCTCAGGGTCCCTCTCAACCCAGGTGGTACTTTGACGGCACCTTTGGTCGTGGTGGGCACTGCAAGGCTCTTATGGAGAAGTACCCTCAAATGAAAGTGGTGGCTGTGGATCGAGATCAAGAAGCCATCAACTGGGCTCGGTCCTCAGATTCTCCTTTCTTTCAGGCTTTGCAATCGGGTCGGATGTTTCTCTTCAAGTCCAACTTCAAAGACTTTTTCTCTCGTTACGAGGAAAAGATTCAAGCTCTGACTCAGGGGCAGGGCTTTGATCTGATGCTCTTGGACTTGGGGGTCAGCTCACCTCAGCTGGATCAGGCCGCAAGAGGTTTTAGCTTCTACCAAGATGGACCTTTGGACATGAGAATGGATCAAGATCAGCAATTTACCGCTGCCGATCTGATTAATCACTTTGACGAGGAAGAGCTGATTGAAGTTTTTCAAGAATTTGGCGAAATTCGCCGTCCTCATCGAGTGGTGAAGGCCCTCCTTGAACAACGTGGTGTTAAGCCCTTTCTGCGGACGGGTGAATTAGCGGCTTTAATTGAAAAAACAGAGGGCTGGAGAGCTAAGGGCCGAAACCCCTCGACCCGTTACTTTTTAGCCTTACGATTAAAGGTTAATCAAGAGCTGGAGGGCCTAGGATCCTGTCTTGAAGAGATGACAGAATTCTTGGCCGAGGGGGGGCGCCTGATGGTCATTAGTTTTCACTCCTTGGAAGACCGAATTGTAAAGACCTCTTTCAAGCAGTCGCCTAAAGGTTTTTTGGTCAATAAAAAGGTGATTCAGGCTCCTTGGTCGGAGCAAAAGCAAAACCCTCGGGCGCGAAGTGCTAAACTCAGGGTATTTCAGAAAGGAGAAAAAAGATGAGTCGCCATCAAATGGGAGAGCTGAAGCCTTTTTTGAGTGTGTTGATTATTATCATGACTCTTTTTTCGCTGGTATTTCTAAAGATGGAAGTGAGGCGTGTGGGCTATTCAGTGCTCAGAGACACCCGCCAATATAAAGTCTTGAGAGATGAGCACCGCTATCAAGTGATGAAGTACGCCCAGGCCACTCAGCCGGATCGAGTGCGAAGCATGGCCATCAGTCAACTGACTCTTAACGAAGCCCGAAGGGGACAGATTATTCAGCTCTCTAACCCTGGCTTGGCCTTTATCCAATGAAATCAAGGCTTCTACTGATTTCGGTTCTCATGGCTGTGGTTTGGCTGACCTTGATGGTCCGAGCAGCCCATTTGCAGATTTGGCCCCATCCCCGGCTGAGTGAACTGCAAAAGAGACAATTTGAAACCCATGTTTTGATTCCAGCTCGGCGAGGGGCTATCTACGATCGCAATGGCAAAGAGTTGGCCATCACTGTGGCTGGGCACTCTGTCTTTGCCGACCCCCATATTCTTCCCCAAGCCGAGTTGGCCTCCTTAGCTACACAAGTTTCTGAAATTTTGGGTTTGCCGCGATCTCGGGTGCTTCATTCTTTGCAACAGAGTGAACGTCGCTTTATTTGGTTGAAACGGCATGTGACTGCGGATCAGGTACAGCAGGTTCGCTCTTTGAGAGTGAGGGGAATTGGCTTGATTGAGGAGCCTCGAAGAGTCTACCCCAACGAAAGGTTAGCTGCTCAAACATTGGGCTTTGTGGGGCGAGAAGGCCAGGGTCTTGAGGGCTTAGAGGTGTTTTGGGATGCCGTTCTCAAGGGAGAGGGACGACGTCTCATTCTACCGCGAGATGCGCGGGGTCGCCCTCTTTTAATGGATGGGCAGACGCTGGCCGAAGCCCCAGATGGTGGAGACTTGCATCTCACCCTAGATAGTGAACTGCAGTTTCTTTTGGAGAGGGAGCTGGAGAGAGCCCTTGAAAAGCATTCAGCCCTTTCAGCGGTGGGCGTGATTCTGGATGCCCAAACAAGCGAAGTCTTGGCCCTGGCCAATGCTCCGAACTTTGATGTTAATCGAGCCACATCCACTCCAGCAGCCCTGCGTCGGAATCGAGTGGTGACTGATGCCTTCGAACCGGGCAGCACTTTAAAAACCTTCGCTGTTGCTAAAGCTCTTCAAGAGGGGCTGGTTCGCCCCAGTACCCGCTACGATGTGGAGGGGGGGCGTTTGCAGATTGGACGGCGGTGGATCCGAGAAGCTGATTCCAGCCATCGTTGGGAGGAGTTGTCGGTGACAGAGATCCTGGCTCACTCTTCAAATGTGGGAATGGCCAAGATGGCCTTTGATTTGGGCGATGAAAAGCTGCTGGAGGGCCTCAGAGATTTTGGCTTTGGCCAGCGTACCGGAATCGACTTTCCTGGAGAGGCTCTGGGAATCGTGAACCCACTGCCCTGGCGGCCCCATCTCTTGGCCAATGTCTCTATCGGCCATGGGATTGCCACGACACCCCTGCAGATGGCCGCAGCCTATGCGGCCATTGCCAATGGGGGAGTCTTGCGTCCGCCTCGACTAGTTAAAGGTTCGGAGCCTGGCGAGGAGCGCCAAGTGCTGAGTGCCCAGGAGGCGGCCGTCATGACTCTCATGCTGACTCAAGCTACGGCCAGAGGGTCCACTGGGTTCAATGCTCGGGTGCCAGGCTTTCCTGTGGCCGGCAAGACGGGGACGGCTCAAAAAGTAGATCCTGTTGCAGGAGGCTATCGTCGTGGAGCTTATATAGCTAGTTTTGCGGGCTTTGTGCCCTCCAACTCTCCTCGGTTTGTGATCTATGTGGCTGTTGATGAGCCCCAAGAGCGTTTTTATGGATCTCAAGTGGCAGCCCCGATATTTGCTCGGGTGGCTCAACAGGCCTTGCGCCGTGAGGGTCTTTCCCCTGTCTTTCTTGAAAAAGAAAATATATTAAGTTTACATCCTAGAGGATCTGGTGAAGAACTTCGTCACCGGGAACCCACCTCCGATGATTTACAACGCCGCGCTTTGCAGGAGATCCAAGAACTGATACTTCTGGAGAGTTCAGGAAGAGTGCCAGATCTGACGGGCTTGAGTTTGCGGGAGGCCCATCGTCTGCTGCGTCATTTGGATGTCTCTGTCCAAGTGAAAGGGGCGGGGCTTGTGGCTCAATCCACTCCTCGACCAGGACAGCCCTTACCTCAGGGAGGACCAATCAAATTAGAACTTCGTCCCATTGAATGACTTCATATCTCCTGATGTACAGGGCTTTCAGTCTGGGTTAGAATAGAGCCATGAAGTTAGTAGAACTGTGGGCCAATTATCCAGAGTTTCATCTTGGACAATATGGAGATCAGCTCGAGGTCCTTGCTCTTGATTTTGATTCACGACAGGTCTCCAAAGGGAGTCTTTTTGTGGCACTATCGGGAGGTCAGGTGGATGGCCATGATTATCTTGAGGAGGTCATTGAACGTGGAGCTGTTGGCTTAGTGGTGGAGAGGATGGAGTCTGTGCCGAAGAGTTTCTCCGGACCTGTGCTTTGTGTCCCTAGCTCTCGTCAGGCTCTTGGTCATTTGGCGGGACGCTTTTATGGCCATCCAGACAGAGAGTTGTTCTGCGTGGCTGTCACTGGTACTAATGGTAAAACTTCCGTCACATACATGGTTGAACACATACTTAATAAATGTGGTTGGCCCACCGGCGTGCTTGGCACCATTGACCATCATTTGGGGGAGAAGGTTTGGGCCAGTCAACTCACCACTCCAGATCCGGTGACCTTGCAGAGTCGGCTTCGCGAGCTTGTGGATCTTGATGCTCGGGCCTGTGCCTTTGAAGTGTCCAGTCATGCTTTGAGTCAGTCTCGGGTGGAGGGCCTCTCTTTTGATGTTGCTGTCTTTACAAACTTGAGCCGGGACCATTTGGACTACCACGGGAGCATGGAAAACTATTTTCTCGAAAAGCAAAAATTATTTTCTGAGGTTCTGGCCACCTCCCAAAAAGGGTCCCTCTTTGCCATTATCAATGGTGATGATTCCTATGCGCAAAGGTTAATGCCAGCTCCAAGGGCTCGGGTCTGGACTTATGGGCAAGAGAAGGCCGATTTTGAGTTTAAGTTGAGAGAGGTGACGTTTTCCGGTTGTCGATTTGATTTACGGACTCCACAAGGTGAGATTCAAGTGCAAATTCCAGTTCCAGGCCTTCACTCTGTGTACAATGCCACAGCGGCTCTGGCTGTGGCCGGATCCGCAGGCTTTTCCGTACAAAGAGCGGCTGAGGCCTTACAGAATTTTTTGGGAGTGCCAGGACGCCTACAGAGAGTTCCTCTTCCTGATCGGGAGCCCGGGGCCTCAGGTGTTCATGTCTTTGTGGACTACGCCCACACTCACGAAGCCTTGGGTTCAGTGCTCAGTTCACTGCGCCAAATTTCGCATCAGAGCCAGCACTCCGGGCGGATCATCACGATTTTCGGTTGTGGAGGTGACAGAGATAAGGGCAAGAGACCTTTGATGACGGCAGCAGCTCTTCGATACTCAGATCAAGTTTGGGTCACTTCGGACAACCCACGTAGTGAAGATCCTCTTGCCATTATTCAGGATGCTGTGGCTCAATTGAAGCCAGGTGAAATAGGGCATAAAGTCTTTGTAGAGTCAGATCGTCGACAGGCGATTTATAAAGTGCTTGAGCAAATGAAAACTGGAGATGTGATTCTTATTGCGGGCAAAGGGCATGAGGATTACCAGATGATAGGCCATGAAAAGCATCCATTCAGTGATGCGCAGGTGGTCAGGGAGTTTTATGGTGAAGTCAACTAGTTCAGAGTCAAACCTTTGGAGAATGACATGGGATGAGGCTCTGAAGGCCACAGGGGGTCAAAGACTCTTTGCAGATCTTCAGGCGGGATTGAGCGGTGTTCATTCTTTCTCGGGAATTGCGACAGACACTCGAGAAGCTATGGAGGGAAAGCTTTTTGTAGCCCTGAAAGGCCAGCAATTTGACGCCCATCAATTTTTGGCTGGAGCCGTCCAGCAGGGGGCCGCTGGGCTCCTCATTCACTGTGATCCTGAACAGTTGCCCACATTGATTGGTCAAGAGCTTTGGGATCAATGTTACCAGAAAGTGGTGTTGATTCAGGTTCCAGATACCTTGCGCGGCCTTCAGGATCTGGCCCACTATTGGCGCCGATGTTGGCCCATGAAAGTGATTGCGGTTTCTGGGTCAAACGGCAAGACGACAACAAAAGAATTCTTGTATGAATTGCTTAAGGGTGAGGTCCGAGTTCATGCCAGTCAGGCCAGCTTTAATAACCATTGGGGTGTTCCTATTTCCCTGTTGCAGGCTTCGCCGGACACCCAGTGGGTGATTCAGGAGATGGGTATGAATCACCTTGGCGAGCTCACCCGACTTTGCGAGATTGCCGATCCCGATGTGGCCCTAGTCACTATGGTCGGGCAGGCCCACATCGGCGAGTTGGGAGACCAGAATAAGGTGGCTCAGGCTAAGGAGGAGCTCTACATCGCCTCGCCCAGGGCCGTTCACATTTTTAATATGGACAATGAGTGGACCAGAGCCATGTATGGACGCCATCAAGAACAACAACCTGAGGTTCGCCGTTTGACCTTTTCTAGTTTTTCAAAGACAGCCGACGTAAGTCTCCGGGCAGAAAGTATAACTTTAGCTGAATTGCAGTTGACAGGGGTCATAGGTGGAGTGGAAGGACAGGTCCGGGTACCCGTTTCAGGACGACAAAATGTGGTCAATTTGATGGCCGCTTCTGCCGCAGCTTTGGCTGTGGGTCTGTCTCCTGAGACCATTTGGGCTCAGTTGCCTAAGTGTCGGACGGGGTGGGGGCGACATGAGTTGATACAAATTAAGAATGGGGTCCAGGTGCTTTTTGATGCCTACAATGCCAATCCAGAGAGTATGAAGGCTCTCCTCAACAACCTTTTTGAGTGGGGCACTGAAGGTCGAAAGGTGGCTGTCCTCGGGGAGATGTTCGAATTGGGTGATGACTCTGAGCGTCTGCATCGAGAGCTGGGTGAAGCGGTGGCCTTGGTGGGAGTGGACGAAGTTTGGTTTATGGGGCCTCATCATAGGGATTTTGAAGCCGGTCTCAAGCAGGGAGGCTTTTCAAAAAAATATGTCTTATCAGAGGCTTATGAACAAAGTCTTGCGCTCCAAATGGGCTCTGTGCTAAACCCCGGGGATGTGGCCATCATCAAGGGTTCTCGGGCCATGAAAATGGAGAGAGTCTTGGCGGACTGGCAAAGTCTTTAAAGAATCTCACAAGGTGTTGTTTTTTTACAGATTTTGACTTTGGAGTGACCAACCGATCATGCTCTATCGCCTGCTGGTGGACTTTTCTGAGTCCTTTTCTGTTTTAAATGTTTTCCGTTACATCACTTTTCGCTCTTTTCTGTCCTTTTTTACCGCTTTCTTTGTCTGTTGGGTGTTGGGGCCTTACTTCATTCGCCGAATGACTCAAAATCAGATAAAGCAGAGTATTCGGGATGATGGCCCCGAGAGTCACAAGAAGAAACAGGGCACTCCCACTATGGGGGGGACCCTCATTCTACTCAGCCTGGTGGTCTCGGCTCTTTTCTGGGCCGATCTCTTAAGTCCTTTAGTTTGGGCGGTCTTGATTGTGACTTTGGGCTTTGGTCTGATTGGCTATGTAGATGACTACCTAAAGGTCAGTAAAAAAAATCACCGTGGACTTTCAGGGCGCATTCGACTGCTGGGAGAGTTCTTAATTTCGGGGCTGGTGATATTTTGGTTGATTCAGGCTGGTCATATTCCCTCGGTTTTGCATCTGCCCTTTTTCAAGGAAGTGTCCTTTGAGCTGGGCTGGTTTTATGTGGTTTTTGGCTCGCTGGTTGTTGTTGGATGTGCCAATGCTGTGAATCTGACGGATGGCTTAGATGGTTTGGCCATTGTGCCAGTGATCATCGCCGCTGGGACCTTTATGGTTTTTTCCTATGTGGCAGGGCATGCGCTCATCGCAAATTATTTGGCTATTCCCTTTGTTGCGGGTACAGGAGAAATCACGCCTCTCGCCGGAGCCATTGTGGCCGCAGGCCTGGGCTTTCTTTGGTACAACAGTTACCCTGCTCAGGTGTTTATGGGAGATGTGGGCAGCTTGGCTCTTGGGGGTTTTTTGGGGATCACGGCTGTCCTGACCCAGAACGAACTTCTTCTTGTTGTCCTTGGTGGTGTTTTTGTCGTTGAGGCCCTTTCGGTCATCACCCAAGTGGCTTCCTTTAAGTTAACAGGAAAAAGGGTCTTTAAGATGGCTCCCATTCATCATCATTTTGAGCTCAAGGGTATGGATGAGACAAAGATTATTGTTCGATTTTGGATTATATCCATTCTTTTAGCGGTGTTGAGTCTGACTACATTAAAATTGAGGTAATAGATTATGCGTGAACTGTCAGAGTTAAAGGGAAAGAGAATTTTGATTGTGGGCCTGGCCCAAACGGGAGTTTCTCTGGCTAAGCTGTTGGTTGAGAATGGAGCCAAGGCCACAGTGAGTGACCATAAGTCAAAAGCGGAGCTGGCAGGATATTTGGAGCAGCTGGGACAGCTTGACATTCACCTGGAACTTGGTGGGCACACTCCAAAGACGTTTCTTCAGCAGGACTTGATTATTCTTAGCCCGGGGGTTCCTCCTCATTTAAAGATTTTTGACTATGCTCGTAGTCACGGGGTGAAGGTCACCGGTGAGTTTGAGTTCGTTTCCCAGTTTGTCCATGAGCCTATGATTGCCATCACCGGGACCAACGGGAAAACCACAACCAGCGATTTGATTCGGGCTTTTCTAGAAGAGTCTGGAGTGAATATCTGGGTGGGGGGAAATATTGGTTCCCCCTTGAGTGAGTACTTGCGGAGTGGGTCCAAAGCGCAGGTTTTGGTTTGTGAAGTTTCCAGCTTTATGCTGGAACATGTGGAGACTTTTACTCCCAAAAATATTGTCTTTACAAATTTGGCAGAAAATCATCTCGATCGCTATAGAAGCATGGAAGAGTATGTGAATGCCAAACGTAAGATTTTTCTCAACACAAACCAGGCGACCACCAGTATTTTGAATGCGGATGACAATGCCGTTGTTGAGTTAGCGCGTGACCCAGCTGTTCAAAGAGGACGAATTTTTTATTTTTCACGAAAGCCCTCTCTTGAACCCCAGATTATGAATATTGGTGGAGCCGTAGCTATTAAAGATCAGGTCCGAGTGCGAACTGGGCCCGAGATAGAGTACTACACTTTGGCCAATATAAAGATGCGTGGAAAGCACTCCTACGAAAATATTATGGCGGCCATATTGGCTGCACGGGAACATGGGGCCAAACACGAAGTTATTCAAAGAGTTATTGATAACTATGGGGGCATGGCCCATCGCCTTGAGTATGTGCGTAAGGTGGGAGGTGTGGAGTTTTATAATGACTCTAAGGCCACCAATGTTCATGCCGTTATGAGGGCTCTGGATGCTTTTGATGAAAATGTCATCTTGATCATGGGGGGTAAGGACACCAACCTCAATTTTGTGCCTCTAAAAGAGCGAATTCAACGTAAGGTAAAGACTCTAATTTTGGTTGGGGAAGCGAAAGAGAAGATCAACAGAGATATTGGCGATTATAGTGAAACATTTTTAATTGGCACTTTTGAAGAAGCCATTCTTATCGCTTATCAAAAGTCTAGGATCGGAGATAGGGTTTTGCTATCCCCTGGATGCTCTAGCTTTGATATATTCGATAGCTATGTGGAAAGAGGAAACTACTTTAAAGAGCTGGTGAATAAGTTTCGATAAGTGAGACAAACCCAGTTCTGAGACTTTGGTCTCGTTGGCCCCGCTCTGAGCAAATGCTAATCTAGAGTTCATGAGGTACTTCTGGTCTTTAGATAAGGGGCTGTTGCTTGCGGTTTTTTTTCTCATGGGATTGGGCTTAGTTCAGGTCTATTCCTCGAGCTTTATTTTTGCCACTGAGTCTTATGGAGACGGACTGTTTTTCTTTAAGAAACAGTTGGTCTTTGTCATTTTGGCCATTGTTATTTTACTGACTGTGGCATGGCTGCCTCCGCGCTGGGCGATGACGGTCGCCATTATGGGGCTCTTAATGGCCACCCTAGGCCTTATTGCGACCTTCATTCCCGAGTTGGCCATCAGAGCAGGAGGGGCCAGCCGCTGGGTGAAGCTCCCCTGGGGCCAGCGTTTTGAGCCGAGTGAGCTTTTCAAAGTGACCTTTCCAATGGCCCTCGCCTTTGTGGTGACTAGTTCGTGGTTGACTTGGAGGTGGTGGTGGCAAGCTTTAGTGGTCCTTCTTCTTGTGGCCCCATTGGGCCTCTTGTTGCGTCAGCCTGATTTTGGCAGTGTGGTGATCTGTGGAGCCGTTGCTCTGGGCACCCTCTTCGCCTTTGGTCTTCGCTGGCGCTATGTCTTCGCCAGTCTTGCCGTTAGTTTGGCTTCCCTTTATTTTTTAGTGATCAATGTTCCCTATCGCATGAGTCGGGTAAAAGCCTTCTTGGATCCTTGGTCGGACCCCTCGGCCACAGGTTTTCAGGTGATTCAGAGTCTTCTCAGTTTTCACTCTGGAGGGCTCTGGGGGGCTGGTCTGGGGGAGGGTCAGGGAAAGCTTTTCTTTCTGCCAGAAGCCCACACAGACTTTACTCTGGCTGTTTTGGGCGAGGAAATGGGCTTTGTGGGGTTCTTTATCGTCTTTTTAATTTACGGATTCTTGATTTTTAAGGGAATGCAAATTGTTTTTAATACCAAAATTGAATTTAAGAGGGCATTTGCCTTTGGGCTGGTGATGACCTTTGCCCTCTCTCTGTTTATCAATGTGGGTGTGGTACTGGGGCTTCTTCCCACCAAAGGTTTGACCCTTCCCTTTTTGAGCTACGGGGGAAGCTCTTTGGTCTCCTTAAGTTTGGCCTTTGGTCTTTTGCTCAATATTCAGAGAGAGCAAGAGCTGATAAAGGTTCGCGCCCACCGTCAGCGGCACTTGCCACTTTAAAGAAAGCGAACTTCAGTCTGTAGTTCCACAGCAAATTTGTCTCGTACGGTGTTTTGGATGTGTTCAATGAGTGAGCGGACATCCTTGGCCGTAGCTCCCCCTCGGTTAATGATAAAGTTAGAATGCAATTCCGAAACTTGCGCTTGGCCAATAGAAAAGCCTTTGAGGCCCGATTGCTCAATTAGCGCTCCTGCCTTATACCCCTCGGGGTTTTTAAAAACAGAGCCACAGCTAGGCCAGTTGAGAGGCTGCTTTTTTAGGCGGTTGCGAGTGGCCAGCTTGACTTCAGACATTATATTCTCTTGTGGCTGCAAGGGCCAACTTAAAGATACTCTGAAAATCACTCCGGGCTGCCAGCCTGAACTATGGCGGTAGGTCCATCTCAGATCTGTATTGGCAAACCGAAGAAGAGAGGCTTCGTTGGAGTTCTCAGAATTGATTCGTAAGACCTCAACCCAGTCTACAATTTCAACAAACTCTCTGGGCTGAATGGATTCACTGACCCCCGCATTCATCACAACCCCTCCTCCGGTATCTCCGGGAAGTCCACAGAGAAAAAGGGCAGGAGCCAGCTTGTGCTCAAGGAAGACTTTAGTGAGGTCTGATTTTGGAGTTCCCGCCAAGGCCGTGATGCATAGACGTTGAAAGGGAGGTTCCTCTTGAGGAATAATCTCTGACTTCAGACCCCGAAGCTCTCGCAAAGAGATAACCAGCCCAGGTAGGCCTTCATCAGGAATAAGGACATTGCTTCCCCCGCCAAGGACGGTGACGGGCCAACTCTGGGACTGAGCCCATTGTAAGGCCTGCTCGAGTTCTTCTTGATCTCTGGGTTGAATAAAGTGCTCGGCAGGGCCGCCAATTTTCCACCATGTCAGGGGGGCCAAGGCCACTTGCTTTTCCAACTTCATACAAAGAGTAGGTCCTGCCACTTCCACACATCCCCCGCTCCCAAGGTGATGAAAACATCCCCTTTTTTGAGCTGCTGGCGAATGGGGGCGATGTCTTGATGGTGGGATAAGGGAAGGTACTCGCAAGAGGGATGCTGGATTTGCCCGCAGAGCAATTCTGAGGAGACTCCAGGCAAGGGGGCCTCTCCAGCCGGGTAGATGTCTGTAATGTAAACCACATCGGCTAAAGTAAAGCAGGTCAAGAATTGAGGCCAACACAGCTTGGTTCGACTAAAGCGATGGGGTTGAAAGAGGACAACGAGGCGACGGTCCGGAAAGCGTTCACGAAAGCCACTTAAGGCGGCTTGAATTTCTGTGGGATGGTGTCCATAGTCATCAAAGCTGTCGATCCCTTCTTTGCTATACCGCTTTTGAAAGCGTCGATCCACCCCAGCAAAATGACTAAGAGCCTGAGCACAGTCTACAAAAGGAATTCCAGCTTCCAGTCCAACAATCAGCGAGGCCAGAGCGTTGAGAGCATTATGGCTTCCCGGAAGGGAGGGGCTCATAGGCCCTAGATCCTGTCCACTTTGCAAGACTCTGTATTCCTGCGGAGCCACTTTCTTGAGCTGATAGTCATTGTGATCGCCAAAACCATAAGTGACCATTCTCTTACCAAAATCGCTGAACAATTTCAGGGTCTCGGGGTCGTCGCCACAGAGAACTAAAAGTCCATAAAACGGGATGCGAGAGGCGAAATCAAAAAAGGCCTGCTGGAGTCGAGTGAAGTTGCCGTAGTGATCTAAGTGGTCATTATCGATATTGGTGACAATCACTACCTCTGGGCTGAGACGATTGAAGCTGCCGTCACTTTCATCGGCTTCCGCAATCAGCCATTCTCCTTGGCCAAGGCAGGCTGTGGATTTAATAAGGTCCAATCGACCCCCCACCACAATGGTGGGGTCCAGTTTTCCCTGCAAAAAGACAGAAGCCGTCAGGCTCGTGGTGGTCGTTTTGCCATGAGTTCCGGCCACGGCAACGCCTCGCTTGAGGCGCATGATTTCTGCTAGGGCCTCGGCTCTTGGAATCAAGGGAATTTTTTTCTCCCGAGCAGACTGGTACTCTGGATTAGAGCTTTTCACGGCCCCAGAGTAGACCACCACATCCGCATCTCCCACCTGATCGGAATGGTGTCCGATAAAAACAGCTATTCCCATGTCTTTGAGTCTGCGGGTCTGGGAGTTCTCAGAAAGATCGCTGCCGGTCACATGGGCTCCCATATTGAATAGGAGTTCGGCCAAGCCGCACATGCCTATGCCGCCGATGCCAATAAAATGAACTTTGGATGTGGCTAAAGCTGTAGATAGGGTCAATTCACTACCTCAAATGACTGAGTAAGTCGGCCATCTGCTGAGCCGCCTGGGGTCTATGCAAAGACCGGACTGCCCGAGACATTAGAACCAATTTCTCAGGATGGGCAATAAAATCCTCGATCATTTGGGAAAAACTCACTCCATTGAAATCTTTTTGCAAAATCATGATGGCAGCACCCTGCTGAGCAAAGACTTCGGCGTTTTTCTGTTGGTGATTGTCTGCTGCGGTGGGTAGAGGAATCAGGAGGGAGCCTCGGGCGCAAGCTGCCAACTCTGAGAGAGTCCCAGTCCCAGCTCGAGCCACTACCAAATCAGCCCATAGATAGCGCTGATCCATATCATGAAGGTATTCAAAAACCTGAACGGGGAGAGGGTGGGGACTTTGGTCATACTGGCTTTTTATGTGAGCATAGTCCGCCGATCCCGTCTGGTGTACTATTTCAACTTGTCCGTCCCAAGACTCTGCCTGGGAGATGAGGCCTTCCATGACTGCACGATTGATTCCGCGAGCGCCTTGGCTCCCCCCAAAGACCAAAACCCTTAAGGGGCGATGAACCTGCTCTAGAGTGGGGTTCTGAGTGAGGGCTTCAATGCTGGGGCGGACGGGCATACCCACTTGAACCAAGTTTCTAAACTTGAGCCCCTTTGCGGCCTCAGGGAAGACCACTAGGCAGTGATCCACAAAGCGAGATAAAATTCGGTTGGCCATCCCAGGGTGAGCATTAGGCTCCCATATGGCATTCGGGATTCGGACGAGGCTGGCCATCAGCAAAAGGGGGCCGGAGGCATGGCCTCCAAAACCCACCACCAAATCTGGTTTGAGCTTCCGAATGAGTGTCCAGCTCCGAAAAAAGGCTCCGGGCAGGCGGACGAGAGTGAGAAGTCTTTCTTTGAGGGCGATGTTCCTGTTGAGGCGTCCTATAGGGATATGGTGAAGGGGGTAGCCCTCCTGGGGTATGATTTGATTCTCGAGACCCCTGGGTGTTCCGGCAAAGTGAATTTCAATTTCAGAGTGCAGGTCCTTAAGCGCCTGAGCTACACTGAGTGCCGGATAAATATGTCCACCAGTGCCACCTGCAACAATCAGAATTCGACCCCTTGAGGGCAGGGATGTTTTTTGAATACTCATAAGATCAAGATATTAAATTATGTTCACTGTGGAGAACAGGAAAAATCCCAGCTTTACCCTTTCGAATGTTGTGTTAAGCTGAAAAGAGAAAGGGGATTTGTTCATTGAGAAGCACTCAAATAAAAAGCTGGGAGTCTAAAAAAATAGCTCTAGTGCAAGGAGGAATGAGCTCAGAGCGGGATATTTCTTTGAAAACGGGTCGGGCTTTTGCTGAGGCTTTAGACCAACTGGGCTATGACTATCAGATTATAGATGCGGGTCCAGATTTACCTCAGCAGCTTTTGAAAATGAAGCCGGATGTGGCCTTATTGGCTCTACATGGAAAATATGCAGAAGATGGAACCGTTCAGGGAATTTGTGAATATCTAAAAATCCCTTACTCTGGCAGTGGAGTGCTGGCCTCAGCTCTTTGCATGAATAAATTTTTTACTAAAAAAGTTCTTGTTTATAATAAGATTCCCACCCCAAATTTCCAGTGCGTTTGTCCTCCGTCCGGTCAGGTTGGGAGGGTGGTAGACTGGTCGGAAGTCAAAACAGATCTCACTTTTCCTCTGGTGGTGAAGCCCTCTCGAGATGGGTCGAGTATGGGTATTAGTATTTGTCGGGGGCCTGAAGACCTGGCGAACTCTCTGCAAGAGGCGGCTCGTTACGACTCCGAAATTCTCTTAGAGGAGTTCATTCCCGGAATGGAGCTCACAGTCCCCATTCTTGGGGAGAGAGCTCTTACTCCCGTTGAAATTGTTCCTCAAGAAGGCTTTTACGATTATCAAAGAAAGTATACAGCGGGTGCCACTGAATATTATTTGCCGCCCCGGTTATCTCCAGAACAAATTCAGAACCTCAAAGAGCTGGCATTAAAAACTCATCAGGCTTGTCAGGCAAGAGTTTATAGTCGAGTGGATTTTCGTCTCAATCCTCAGGGGCAGGCTTATGTGATTGAGATTAACACCTTGCCGGGCTGTACCGAGACTTCACTTTTACCCAAAGCTGCAGCTTTTGAGGGCATCGGCTTTTCCGAGGTTATAAAGACATTGGTTGAACAGGCGGCCCTGGACTACCCGGTGGACGATGGGGGTGCAGAGCCTTGAAGAGGTGGATAGCTTCGCTTATTGTAGCTCTGAGTTTTTTTTTGATTGTAGCTCTGACAGCGTACACTCTTTTTGAAGGAGACCTGATTCGGCTGAATTCTATTGAGATCACTCTAGACCCCCTCTCTGAAGAGAGGGCCTTGTTTCGCAGTATAGAGGCAGACTTAAATTCTAAGTTGCTCAATTTTCTTCAGCAGCCACTATTTAAAGTTTCCATTCAGCAGATTCTCCATGAAGTGGTCCAAGATGAGAGGGTTCATTCGGCCCAGGTGCGCCGAGTTTTTCCAGCCCAAATGGAGGTCCGGGTCACCCCCCATCAACCGACCTTAGTTTATATGTCAGAGCAGGGAGATTTATGGCCTGTGGCCCGGGATGCAAGTCTTTTGCCAACCTCTTCCCTGGCTGATACTCCTGATGTTCCTATTTTGCGAGGAAGGCTTTTTTCTGGGCCCGAAGGGCAGGCTTTACGCCTGCGAGCGGTCGAGATCTTGGATTCGCTTCCTGATAGAGGTTCCTTTAGTCGATGGCAGATTTCCGAAATTCACTATGAGGAGCGCACGGGCTTTGAGTTAACTCTGTTAAATGGAGTGGCTGTGTTTTTAGGTCAGGATGGACTTGGACAAAAGGCTAGTCAGATTGAACAGGTCTTGGATTACCTGCAGCAGCAGCAAATTAGTGGCCGCGTCATTGATGCTAGATTCTCCAAGAAAGTTGTTGTCAAGCTGCGGCACCAACTTTAGGCTGAATTAAGGACTAAAGGCCAAGCGTCCATAATGACTTTGAATTTGCAACTTTGAGGACTCGGATGTCGAAGGCAACAAAAAAAAATCAGGTCTTTGCCGGACTGGATGTCGGAACCACTAAGGTCACTTGTGCCATTGGCTTGGTGGGCCCAGGGGGACTTGAAGTCATTGGTGTTGGGCAAGCTGCCAACAAGGGGATGCGCCAGGGGGTGGTGGTTAATATTGAAGCCACAATTGAGGCCATCACCAAAGCCCGCGAGGAAGCCGAGCTGATGGCAGGAGCCAGCGTAGAGACGGTTTGGCTGGCCATTGGAGGATCCCACATACAGTCTTTTGACAGCTCTGGTATGGTGGCCATTCGCAATCAGGAAGTCACCGCTGAGGACATGGCCCGTGTCATCGAGGCGGCGAAAGCCATTGCCATTCCCAATGATCGACAAGTGCTTCATGTCTTACCCAAGGCTTTCAAAATCGATGAGCAAGAGGGGATCAACGATCCCATTGGAATGTCCGGAATCCGGCTTGAATGTTCTGTCCATATTATCACGGCCAGCAATTCCGCAGTACAGAATGCCATCAAGTGCA
This sequence comes from Bdellovibrionales bacterium, assembly GCA_007121385.1. Classification (GTDB taxonomy): domain Bacteria; phylum Bdellovibrionota; class Bdellovibrionia; order Bdellovibrionales; family UBA1609; genus SKYF01. The sequence continues at coordinate 41,046 of SKLV01000002.1, read as the reverse complement.
CAGAAAAGGCTGGGCTTAAAGTGGAAGGTTTGGTGTTGCAATCCTTGGCCTCAGCTATGGCAGTTCTAAGCCCTGATGAAATGAATCTAGGTGTGTGCCTTGTGGATATGGGGGGTGGCACTTGCGATATGGTCACCTACTCTCAAGGGGGAGTTGTTCACACGGCGGTGGTTCCTGTGGGTGGACAGAATTTTACCCATGATGTGGCTATGGGATTGAGAACCACTCAAATCAACGCAGAAAACTTAAAGCGCAAATTTGGCTGCGCCATACCCGATATGATCAACGAGTCTGAAGCTATTGAAGTGGAAAGCGTTGGAGGGCGAAAGGCGCGCAACTTGGCTCGTCGCGATCTCTGTCAGGTGTTGGAGGCTCGAGCTGAAGAGACCCTGGCCCTGATTCGCAAGGAGTTGGAGGAAAAGCAACTTCTGGCGACCTTGGGTTCGGGAGTTGTTCTGACTGGTGGGGCCAGTCAATTGCAGGGTCTGGTCGAGATGGGAGACTTTATTTTTGATCTTCCTGTTCGCCGGGGTCTTCCTGATCGGGTAGGAGGTCTCACCGATGTGGTTCGAAGTGCTAGTCACTCCACAGCGGTGGGTTTGCTATTCTACGCAATGAGTCGGACAAAAACCAGTGTGTCAATGGCTAAGGCGGAAGAAGGGGAAAAGGGATATTTATCCTCTTGGTCCCGCCGATTGAAGGATCTTTTAGGTTAAAAACGGAATTCCACGGGAGGGATTATGTTTGAGTTGGAAGAGAACCCCAACTTCGGAGCAAGCATCAAGGTCATAGGGATTGGTGGGGGCGGGAGCAATGCCGTCCAAACTATGATTGAGGGCGGCTTGAACGGCGTGGAGTTTATAGTTGCCAATACTGACCGACAAGCTCTATTGAGCAATAAGGCAGAGACTAAGATTCAACTGGGAAGAGAGCTGACAAAGGGTCTTGGGGCTGGTGCCAATCCAGAGATTGGCAAGCGAGCCGCGATCGAATCTTACAACGACATTGTGGCGGCTTTGGAAGGGGCCGACATGGTTTTCGTGACTGCCGGGATGGGGGGAGGCACCGGAACGGGAGGCGCTCCTGTCGTCGCTAAGGTGGCTCGGGAGCTAGGGGCTCTCACTATTGGCGTGGTCACTCGTCCTTTTATGTTTGAAGGAAAAAAGCGTCGTCGACATGCAGACCAAGGTTTGCAGGAACTTAAAGACAACGTGGATACCCTGATTGTTATTCCCAACCAAAAGCTGCTTTCAGTGTCTAGCGAAAAAACACCTTTACTTGAGACTTTTAAAAAAGCCGATCAAGTATTACTGCATGCCGTTAAGGGGATCTCTGACCTCATCAACATCCGTGGATTGATCAATTTGGATTTTGCCGATATTCGCACAGTTATGGTGGCCAAGGGAATGGCCATCATGGGGTCCGGCGTGGCGAGTGGAGAGAATCGGGCTGTTGAGGCGGCCACAGCGGCCATCTCCTCACCGCTGCTGGAGAACATCACCATTGATGGAGCGACAGGAATTATCATCAATGTGACTGGAGGCAGTGACCTTACTCTGTGGGAGGTGAATGAAGCGTCCACTCTTATCACCGAAGCCGCTCATGAGGATGCCGAGATTATTTTTGGTGCTGTGATTGACGAAAATATGGGTGATCAGGTGAGCGTCACTGTCATTGCCACGGGCTTTGGCACAGACAATCACCAAATGGTGAACGATCAAATTCACCGTTTGCAGGCCATGGCTGAAGCGCAACTCAATATGCAGGCTCAGGTGGCCACTCAGGAAAGTTTGAGTGTTCAGAGGCCTGCAGTCACAGAGTCCTTTGAAGTGGATGAAGAGCCACAGAGACTCTCCCCCCTTCAGCCTGCAGCTCCTACCCCGCCATCACCGCCACCACAGGTCCAACAGGGACTCTCTTCGCAGGCTCCTCCTCAGGTGCCGGCACAAGGGCAGTTGGCTCAAGACTTGGCGGCCTCCACCCCCTCATCCCGTCCCACGGACAGCTCAGGTCAACCCCTTCTTCCTAGAGATATTTTGTTGGCCAAAGCTCGTGCCTATCGGGAAGCTCAAGCTCGTCCCCAGCAGGTTCAGCCAGAGCAGCTGACTATGGATATGGATCATCTCGATGCAAAGGCAGGACACCAGACGGGACAGGGATCCATGGCCCGCCCTCCTTTTGAGCCAGACAATTTAGATGTTCCCTCTTATTTACGACGCAAGCGCCCAGGAGATCTAGACACGACTCGCGACGAGTGATTTATACTGACGGAGCGTGAAGGCTTATTTCGTCTCTGATATACATATTCAGGAGCCTGATGACTCTCGGGCTCAACTTTTCGAGGCTTTCTTAAGGGCTCTGCAGGAGCAGCCCCCCACCCATTTGTTTTTGCTAGGGGATATCTTTGATTTGTGGGTGGCTGACCATCAATTTTTTGTTCAAAAATACCATGGGATTATCAGGTCCTTAAAGGAGCTCCTGGAAAAAGGAGTTCGAATTCACTACTTTGAGGGCAATCATGATCTGCACCTAGAGAGGTTTTGGCAAAATGAACTGGGAGTGGCGGTTCATTCAGGTCCTGAAACTTTATTCCTTGGGGACTTACGAGTGAGGGTGGAGCATGGAGATGAGATGGACCCGGAAGACAGGGGCTATCGGTTTTTACGATTTTTTTTACGGACTCAACCTATGAAATGGTTAGCTCACCACCTCCCAACATCCCTAGTGGTGGGGTTAGGCAAAAAGTCTTCCGCTGAGAGTCGTCGCTATACCACTTACACTCATCCGGCAGATCAGGAGGAGATTTTGTCAAAGCTGCATCGTCATGCTCTCAAGGTTTGGTCAGAAGAGCCCTTTGATCTGCTCATTTGTGGACACATTCATGTGCGTGAAGATGTAAAGCTTAAAGTGAAAGACCATGAGGTTCGGGTGGTCAATCTGGGAACTTGGTTAAAGGACCCCACCTATTTTGTGGTGGATGAGGAAGGTCAGTACTTTGTGGAATGGGTCTGAGATCATCTGAGCGGGGTTTGACGACCAGCAGTGCTGGCTTGAAATTCTTTGAGCCTGTGTGAGAAAATAAGACTTATGTCCAGTCAGATGTTGCAAGCTGTTCAGGCCCTTTTTCATGAGCTCAACTTTTGCTCATCTCTTTTAATTGGGAAAAAGGTCTTTGTTCCCCTTTTGGATCGGCAAATGGACTCCTATTTTCCACTTCCCGATGAAATTGTCCAAGAACTTATCGACCAGGGGCAGTTGACTCCAATGATGAAGCAAGATCCGGTGAAGGCCCTTGAGATTATTGAAAAGGATTCTCCTCTTCTGCTCAATAGAGACTTGGCCAGTGTTGCTCTGGTGCGGGTTGGGGCTTGGACAGAAAAAAGGGCGGATCGCCTTTGCGGACTTATGGAGGCCGGTGAGGCGAATAATATGTTGGAAGAGGAGGCTCCGGATTCTAAGCCCTATCTTTCCTTGGAGGCGGCCATGGCTCTCTGTCATTGGAACAACCAGGAAAGACCTCTGAGCCGGTGGTGGAATTGGAAGCTTTTCTTAGATCTTTTGGACCTCGGCCTGGTGACCCCTCCTTATGAGCCTTGGGCCGCTCAAGGCTACCTGTGGGCTCACCAGCAGCAGGGTGGTGAACTCAGTGACTCAGATCCAACATATAAAGAGTTGGTGATCAGCTTGGGTCCCCTCTTGGAAAATTTGCCCACTTGATTTTACAGAAGTCCCTCGTCCGTGCGGGCTCTTCACTGAAGGTTTTCTAGCCCATAAGTTGGCGTGCGTGATCTAAACTAGTTTTTGTGATTTTTTCTCCTGAGATCAGGCGTGCAATCTCCTTCACTCTATCTTCTTTGTTCAACTCTCGAACACTCATATGGACTCCCTGTCGAGAGGGGGACTTCTCAATAAGAAAATGACTGTCTCCACAACTGGCCACTTGGGGCAGATGGGTCACACAGATCACTTGCTGACCCTGGGCAATGGACTTGAGCTTTCGCCCCACTTTTTCGGCGGTTTCACCGCTGACTCCCGCATCCACTTCATCAAAAAGGTAGGTGCGCGGCTGCCCAGAGCTGCCCACAATGCGTTTTAGAGAAAGTAGAATCCGGCTGAGTTCACCTCCGCTGGCAAACTTGGCCAGAGGTCTCAAACTGTCCTTTTTTGAGGCTTGAATCATAAACTCCACTTGGGACATTCCAGTGGGCGAGAGCTCCTGCCGAGGCTCCACCTGAATGTGAAAAATAACCCCCTTCATATTTAAGTCAAGAAGCTCCTCATTCACCCCCTTGGCCAGGAGCTTGGCTCCATTGGCCCTTCGATTGTGAAGGTCTTCTGCTGCTTGCCTCAGGGACTGTTCTAATTTCTTTTGCTCTGCCCTTAACTCTTGAAGATTCTGGTCTGAATTTTCCAGGCTTCGAACTTCTTGCTCCATTTCTTTAAGAGCATTGAGAATATCCTCAACCTCAGGGCCATACTTTTTTTGCAGCTTACGGAATAGACTGACTCTTTCTTCAAGCCGATTCAGCTCACTGGGATCTGAATCCAAACTTTTAGCATAGTCGCGGAGATCATAAACGCTCTCTTCGATAAGGGTCTTGGCCTGTGCCAAGGGAGAGAGCTTTTCTGCAAGCAGGGGGTCATAGCTTTTTAAGTCCTGCAAGCGTTGGAGAACTTGATGGATGCGAACTAAAGCCGAGTCGTCATCGGCATAAAGAGCTCCTTCACTCTGACTGCAGAAGTCTATAAGCCGAGTGGAATTTTTATTGCGTTGAAGGCGGTGGAGGAGATCTTCCTCCTCTCCCGGTTCCAGCTGCAGTTGACGAATCTCTTCACACTGAAAGTTGAGAAAATCCAGACGCTGTTCTCTCTGGCGTTGAGACTCCTCAATTTCTGAAATTTCCTGATGAATGGCTTTCAGCCGATCAAATTTCTCCCCGTAGCTTTGACGGAGATTCCAAGCCCCACAGTAGTGATCAAGGAGGTCCAAATGGTAAGCTGTACTCTGTAAATGTCGATTGTCGTGTTGCCCGGTCATTTCAATGAGGGGGGCCGATTGGCCTGTGACCGCAATCAGGGGCGAGACCACCTCACGGAGATGGGTGAGAGGGGCAAGACTCCCATTAAGGTACACCTTACTCTTGCCCTGGGCTGAGATTTGGCGACGGACAATTAGCTGATCGTCCTGAACATCAATCCCTAAATCAATGAGACTCTGAATAATGTCCGAGCGGTCAGACAGATCAAAAAGGCCCTCCACAGTGGCCATCTCGCGGCCGCTGCGGACAGTGTCAGCCAGGGCCTTTTCTCCCATCAAGAGGGCCAGAGATTTGAGCAACACCGACTTTCCAGCTCCGGTCTCGCCACTGAGGATATTGAGGCCTGGCTGAAAGGCGATTTGAATACTGTCAATAATAGCAAAATGGCTGACCTTTAATTCGATCAACATATTAGGAGCGCTCTCCAAACTTAAGTTTATCCCTCAGCAAGCTAAAATAATTGTGGTCGGGTTTGCGCAAAACATAGTGGAGGCAGGGGGCCTTTTCCACCACCACCTCATCCTCTGCGGACAGTTCTCCCACAGTCTTTCCATCCAAGGTCAAGAAGGCCCCTTGGAGAGGGTCTTTGAGCTGAAGGCGAAGTTCTTTTTGGTCAGGAAAAATCATGGGTCGACTGGTCAGACTGTGGGGACAAATGGGAGTGAGCACTATGCACGGGGCCTCTGGGTGGACCAGAGGACCTCCCGCCGCCAGATTGTAGGCCGTCGAACCGGTGGGAGTGGCCACAATCAGACCATCGGCTTTCAAGGGAGAGACATGATGACCATCCCAGTGAATGGACAAGTTAATCAGATGAGAGTAAGGGCCTCGCTCAAGAACCACATCGTTTAAGGCCCTTTGGTCAATGCGGGCCTTTCCGCCACGAAGAACCGAAACTTGCAGCATAGACCGAGGCCGCATCTGCATTTTTCCCTCAAGGGTCAATTCCAAATTGGTGTAGAGCTCTTCCTGGCGAGTTTCGGTCAAGAAACCCAGGGAGCCCAAGTTCACTCCCAAGATGGGGACCTTCTTGCCTTTGAGTAGGCGTACGGCCTCTAAGTAAGTTCCATCTCCCCCCAAGACCACCACGAGCTCAGGGTCCTGAGGGGAGGTCTGATCCCTCATGGCCACTGAGATCTTGCGGCCCTGGAGCCACTGCTTGACCTCTTCGGCTAATTTTTCAGCCGCAGGAGTGTCAGGTCGGTGTACGATCAACACATGCTTCATAAAAGTCCATCTCGCCGCAAAAGGGCTTCGGGGTCGGGCTCCCGTCCTCGAAATCTTTTGTACAGCTCCAGGGGATGTTCACTGCCCCCTCGGCCAAGGATATTCTCTTTGAGGCTTTCGCCGATCTCTGGGCTGAAGAGCCCCTTTTCCAAAAACAACTCAAAGGCGTCCGCATCCAAGACCTCGGCCCATTTATAGCTATAGTAGCCAGCCCCATAGCCGCCGGCAAAAAGGTGGGAAAAAGCTGTTGAAATATTCGTGCCGGGTTCAGGAGCAAAGAGCTGACAGGCTGAGGTGGCCTGCTGTTCGAAATCCGGCACTGAAGTGATTTCTCTGGGTTCCGTGCTGTGCCATGCCATATCTAAAAAAGCGAACTGCAGCTGCCGCATGGTGTAGTAGCCAGCTAAAAAGCGTTTGGACTCTTTAATTTTGACAACAAGATCTTCAGGGATGCTGTCCTCTGTTTGGTAGTGTTGAGCAAAGAGGGCCAGGCCCTCTTTCTCACTGACCCAGTTCTCCATCAGTTGCGAGGGAAGTTCCACAAAATCCCAGTAGACATTAGCCCCTGCTAGGCTCTGGTAGCGACACTGGGAGAGGAGCATATGCAGGGCATGGCCAAACTCATGAAAGAGGGTCTCCACCTCTCTAAAGGTGAGCAAGGAGGGTTTAGTGGGAGTTGGTTTGGTGAAATTACAGACAATGGAGGTGTGAGGGCGAATCAACTGGCCGCGAAAAAGACCTTGATCGCGGAAGGTGTTGGCCCAGGCTCCGCCTCGCTTGCTCGATCGGGGAAAAAAATCTGCATAAAATAACCCTACGAAATCCCGGCTTTTTGAGTCTATGACTTCATAGATTTTCATGTCCGGGTGAAAGACGGGATAATCCTTTGTAGAGGCTTCAACAAACTCGATATGAAAAAGTCTTCGCGCCAGTTCAAAGGCCCCCTCAATCACTCGAGGCAGGGAAAAGTAGGGCCGCAACTGCTCCTCATCAAAAGAGTATTTTTTTTGCCGGAGCTTCTCTGCATAGTAAGTCATATCCCAGGGTCTAAAGCTTTCCTGAGCCAGCCCATCCATTTCAAGGGCCAGAGCTTTCACCTCTTCCAGCTCTCTTTGGGCTGTCGGCTTGGCCTTGGCCAGGAGTTGATTGAGGAAATCCATCACCTGTTGAGGGCTTTCAGCCATTCTCTTTTCTAGGACAAAATCCGCATAAGTGGAGTAGCCCAGCAGCTGAGCCCTTCGGTGTCGGAGGCGAACCGTGTCTAGAACAACCTGTTCGTTGTTGGTGGAGCTGCCGGGCTGAAAACCTCGGCCGCTGTAGGCCCGCCACATTTTTTCTCGACCCTCGCGGTTGGCCGAATAGGTCATATAGGCCACATAGGAAGGGCCGTCGAGTGTGAACAGCCAGCCCTTTTTCTGTCGATTTTCAGCCTCATGAGCCGCCGCTTCTCGCACGGACTCCGGCAGTCCGATCAGGTCAGCTTCACTCTCGATAAGCCACTCAAAAGCATTGCTCTCTTTGAGGACATTGTCTTGAAACTGGGGGCTGAGAGTGGCCAACTTCTGGTCAATGGCTCTCAGTTTGACTTTCTCCTCTTCTTTGAGGAGAGCCCCGTTGCGCAAAAAATCCTGATATTGATCCTCTAAGAGCTTGGAGTGCTCTTGAGTTAAGCCCAACTGTGCCCTCTGCTCGTAAACGGCCTTCACCTTGGCAAAGAGCTCTTCATCCAGATGAATGTCATTTGAGAACTTGGAAAGGCGAGCACTGAAGTCCCCAGCTAGCGCCGAGAGGGCCTCTGAAGTGTTGGCTGAAAGAAAGGCGTAAAAAGCGGCAGTCACTTCACTGAGGGGCTCACCAGAGAACTCCAAAGCCTCAATGCAGTTGGCAAAATTGGGGGGAGAAGAATCCTTTTTAATTTTCTCCAAATTCTTGTAACTCTTTTCCAGAGCCACTTCGAGGGCCGGTATAAAGTGTTCCACTTGAATCTGGTCAAAGGGAAGAGCTTGATATTTGTGCTGAGGGATTTCAATCAATGGATTTTTCGTCATATGGGCTAAATAGCATGGGCCTTAGGGGAAAAAAAGCTTCTTGGCGGAGCTGTCCTAAGGGATAATGCGCCGTACTGCAAAGTCTATAGGCCTTTCAGACACAGGAGGTCAGGGAGTGAATTCCCAAGGCAAGGGGAGTAGAGTTTGAGTCACCAGTGAACACCAAGCAGGATCGGCTGAAGCCACTTAAAAGGGATATCCGCTTCTTAGGTCAAATTTTGGGCCAGATGTTGCAGCGATTTGGAGCCCAAAACCTACTTCAGGAGGTGGAAAAGTTGCGCCACCTCGCCAAGGAGGTGCGGCGAGGGGCCGGCTCGGAGGGGGCTCTTGTGGCCCGACTGGAGAGGCATTTTCAAAAAATGGACCCAACCACTCGACATCAGGTGGCCAAGGCCTTTACAGAGTTTTTGCGCTTGGCCAACATCGCTGAACAGCAGCATCGAGTGAGGCGTAGGTTGCACTATGAGAGTGTCTCTCCTCGCCCCCAACCGGGCTCCATTGAGGCCACTTTACAAGGGCTCAAACCTGCCCAAAAGCGGGAGCTCAAGGGCATCTTGTCCCATTTGCAAATCGACTTGGTTTTAACAGCCCACCCGACGGAGACGCAAAAGCGAAGTGCGATTCGGCGCTATAAGAGGATTGCTCAAGCTTTGGGGGACTTGGAGGACCCCAAGCTGTCGCGATGGAAAAGGATCCAAGTCCACCAAGAGATGGAGCAGCACATTCAGGCCCTGTGGTTGACAGATGTGGTGCCAGAGTCCAAACCCACTCCCTTGGCCGAGGCCCGATTTGGAACATCTGTGGTGGAAGAGACTCTATGGGAGGCCTTACCCGAGCTCTATCGCAAGCTGGACTATTTTAGCCAACGCTTTTTGGGCGAGGGTCTCCCCATTGATTCGAGTCCTCTGATCTTTTCTTCATGGATCGGTGGAGATCGTGACGGCAATCCCTTTGTCACAGCTGAAGTGACGCGACAAATTTTATTTCAGTCCCTCAAACAGGCCCTTAATCTCTACCAGGCTGAGCTCAACAAACTGGTGGAGGATTTTTCTTTTTCTCAAGCCAGCCCTCGGCTTTTGGCTAAGGTGAAGAGCCCCACTGAGCCCTATCGCCAAATCTTTTTAGATTTGATTGAGAGGCTTAAAGAGACAAGGAGTTTTCTCTACACCAATCCTAGGGCTTTTACTGACGCCCCTCAGCGAGCTCTGAGACAGGTCAATGATCTCTTAGAGCCCTTGAAGCTCTGTCAGGAATCCCTCTGTGAGGTGGGTGCTTTGGAACTCGCCAATGGACGGCTGATTGATTTGATCCGACGACTTCGTGGATTTGGACTGGTCTTACTGCCTCTAGATATCCGTCAAAGTGCTGACGTGCACAGCGAAGCCGTGGCCGACCTCTGTCGCAAGCTCTTGGGAATAGACTATCTTGTTCTTTCGGAAAAAGAGAGGCAGAAGTTTTTATTGGGACAGATTAAAAAAATGACTAGGTCTCGAAGGCCTGTGGGCGAGGGTCTTCACCTGCAGGGAGCCGATCTGCAGGAAATGACTCAAGAGGTTTTGCAAACCTGTCGTCTCTTGGAGGAGTTTCCCCGGGGGAGCTTTCGCTCCTACATTATTGCTATGGCCGAGCAGGCCTCTCATGTCTTGGAAGTCTGGTTTTTAATGTCTTGGGCTGGGGTGAAAAGCCCTCCTCAGTTGGTCCCCCTGTTGGAGACTCCCGAAAGTTTAGATCGAGCTCCAAAATTAATGAAGGAGCTTTTTTCCCACTCTGAGTATCGACAGCACATACATCACCATCAGCAAGTGATGATTGGCTACTCGGATTCGGCGAAGCGCTCCGGGCGACTGAGTGCCTCTTGGACTCTGTATCGGGCTCAAGAGGAGTTGGAGCAGCTGGGGCGGGATTACTCTGTCCAGATGGAGTTCTTTCATGGCCGGGGGGGAAGCATCGGCCGAGGAGGAGGCCCCATTCACCTAGCCCTGCAGTCCCAACCCCAGGGACTGAGTTCACCTCGTTTGCGCATCACCGAGCAGGGGGAGTCCATTGAGGCCAAGTTTGGGTTGCCCGAAATTGCCGGACGAACTCTGGAACTCTATGTCTCTGGGGTGATGGAGTCCCATTTGGCCAAGGGGAAAAAGATCAGCTCCCTGTGGAGCCGGGTGATGCAGGAGTTGGCTGAGGATTCGGCTCAAGCCTTTCGCTCTCGGATTGAGCAGGATCCTCATTTTTTGCCCCACTATTTGCAGATCACTCCCTTGGAGGAGCTGAGTTTTCTTAAAATTGGCAGTCGTCCCAAGAAGCGCAAAAAGCAGTTTACTTTGGAGTCTCTGAGAGCCATCCCCTGGATCTTTTCTTGGACGCAGAATCGAAGCCTTTTGCCTTCTTGGCTGGGGGTGGGTGAGGCCTTGGAGAGACAGATCACAGAGGGGCGCCTCACGGAGCTGCAAAAAATGTATTCCCAGTGGCCTTTTTTTCGCGCCACCATGGACTTAATTGAGATGGTCTTGGCTAAGGCGGACCCAGCCATTGTTCGCTATTATTCCAAAGTTTTGGTAGAAGACGCCCTTCAGAGACGAACTCAAGAGGACTTGCAGAGCTATCAAAGAGCCGTGAAGGCGGTATTGGCTGTGACGGGTCATAGGCAGCTTTTAGAAGGCCATCCGGTTTTGCGTCGATCCATTGATGTGCGGACTCCTTATGTGGATGTTCTCAACGTCCTGCAGGCTCAACTCTTGCTGACCCACCGTCAACATAAAACCCAAGGGGCTTCTGTGGATGCGCAACTGGAGAAGACCATGGCCTTGACCATCAGTGGAATTTCGGCAGGAATGCGCAATACGGGCTAGATTGTGGTGAAGTTTATGCGGCCCTGAGTCTTGTCCTCTGATTCAGGGAAGGTTAAGATCAGGGGTGTGTTAGATCGAATTCGCGTCGCCAGTTTGCAGTATTATATTCGCCCAGTGCAGAGCTTTAGCCAATTTGCCGATCAGGTGGTTGGCTTGGTGGAGACCGCAGCGGATTACAAATGTCATCTTCTCGTATTCCCTGAGTACTTTACGGTTCAACTTTTGACCTTAGGGAACCTTAAGAGGCCAATTCGGGATCAAATTCGCGATTTGGCTAAACAGAAGGATCAGTTTGTCGAGATGATGAGTCAGTTGGCCAAGCGTCACCGATTGTATATTGTCGGTGGAACCATACCCACATTGGCTGACGAGGAGACAGACTGTGTTTACAACGACTGTTATGTCTTTGGCCCCAAGGGAGATTATGGAGTCCAAGGTAAGACTCATATGACTCGCTTTGAAAAAGAGGACTGGATTGTCTCTCCGCGGAGTCGCTTGAAAGTCTTCGATACGGAGTTTGGAAAAATGGCCGTCGCTATCTGCTATGATGTTGAATTTCCAGAAGTGGCGAGAGCTGCGGCTCGCCAGGGAGCTGCTCTTCTAGTAGTTCCCAGTTGCACTGACGAGAGGCAGGGCTTCTTACGCGTTCGCTACTGTGCCCAAGCCCGGGCCATTGAGAATCAAATGTATGTTATTCAGTCCTCCACCGTGGGCTCCCTTCCCAATGTTCCCGCAGTTTCTTTGAATTATGGCCAAGCTTCTATTTTAACCCCCAGTGATTTTTCCTTTTCTAGGGATGGTATCCTGGCAGAAGGGGTGCCTAATCAGGAGAGCATGATTATTGGCGAAATCAACCTCAAGGTGCTTTTAGATTCCCGTATGAGTGGCACAGTTTTGCCCTTAAGAGACAGTGTGGAGACAGATAAAGTCACTGCCACCCTCGAGATGATTCAAATTTAGGTTAATCAAGGTATTGTATGGAGAATGAAATCTATCGTGTTCGTCAGGTGCGACCTAAAGACTTTATTTCCATTATCAAGCTAACAAAAAAAGTTTATCCGCAGACCATTCCTTGGTCACAGGATCAGCTGGCTTCTCACCTCAAAATTTTCCCCGAGGGTCAGTTGGTGGTGGTGAACTCCAAAGATAAAGTGGTGGGCTATGCTGCCAGTTTAATTGTGGACTGGAATGACTATGAATTTGAAGACAATTGGCGTGATTTTACCGATAGCGGATTTTTTACTAACCATGACCCGGTGAATGGACGCACTCTTTATGGGGCAGAAATCTTTATCGATCCTGATTTTCAGGGGCGTGGCTTGGGTAAAAAACTTTACGCGGCTCGAGAGGAATTGGCTAAGAGAATGGATCTTGTGCGGATTCGGGCGGGGGCCCGTTTGGCTGGCTATTCGCACTACGCACAGCAAATGACAGCCCAAGAGTACTTGGATAAAGTGGTTCAAGGAGAGTTGGGAGACCCCACCTTGAGCTTTCAATTGCGACGAGGCTTTAAGGCCATACGCTTAGTGAAAGACTATTTGCGCAATGATCCGGAAAGCCAGGGCTATGCCGCGGTTATTGAGTGGCTCAATCCACAGACTCCCCCGGTCCGAATTCCGGCGCCCTAGGAGGCCCTAGGTGCGGTGAATGTCTCCTCTCCTTGGGAATCTTAATTGCACATCAGCTTGAGTCATGGATTTTTTTAGATCAAAGACGGAATTTTTATGGACTGTGCTGCGAAACTGCCCCCTTTGTGGAGCCACCTGGCCCCCAAAAAACTGGCTCTGTTTGGATTGTGAGCAGCAGTTGTATCGGATGTTTTTAGAGCCCGAGGCCATGAGTTGGACGGAAGAAAGGAGGCTCAAAGTCTATAGTCTTCTGGATTGGCAGAGGGGAGAGACTTCGGATCAATTCCTTTCTCGACTGATTTATTCCCTAAAAGGGGGGGAACTTAAAAAAGCCTGGCGGGGTCTGGCTTTGGAGTTTTTATCCCGATGGCAAAGACAGGCTCAGCAGGGCTCTTACAGGTCGGGGGAATTGCTGGGCCAGAACATTCTCCTTATCCCTGCACCTCCAGCGCAGAAAGGGGACAAAGATCATGCCCTTGAGTTTTCGCGGGCTCTCGGCGATCTTTTGGATGCGCCCGTCTGGAGGGGTTTGCGGCGCACCCACCCCACTGGAAAGGGTTGGGTGCAGAAACGCTTGGGTCGCTTTCAGAGAGGGCAACTTCAGCTGGAAAGGGATCCTGGCAGGTGCTTTCCCTCGCAGCTGGAGGGCCGTTGGTTTGTCTTTGTGGACGATTTAATCACTAGTGGAAGCACAGCCCGGGCTGCTCGCGCAGCCCTCAGCGGCCTCAAAAAGCAGGACTTCCTGTGCTGGACTCTCTTGCGTCGAAGTTTGCCAGAGAAGCCAACGACTTAATCCTCTGATCTTCTAAATCTCAGTTGTTCCCTTCACTTGGTTTTTCTCATCCAAGAGAATCAGTCGGGGCTTATAGCTCATGGCCTCTTCCACTTCAAACTCAGCATAGCTGCAAATAATCACCAGATCGCCCTTGTGAACATGGCGGGCAGCGGCTCCGTTCAGACAAATTTCACCTTTTTTTCCATGAATCACATAGGTGGCAAAGCGTGCCCCGTTGTTGCAGTTGTAGATTTCTACTCGCTCGAAAGGGTGTAATTGAGCCGCCTCACAGAGAAGGGGGTCAATAGAAATAGATCCTTCATAACTGAGGTCTGCATCAGTGACAGTGGCTCGATGAAGTTTGCTTTTTAAGAGTGTTAGTCGCATAGGGAACTCCTTATATTTCAAATATCTAGTTTTCTATAAGTTATTTTGTAAAGCCTTCCGCAGTCCATGGAGCACCAAATGGGGGTTTTCTTCGTCAAAAACTCCAGCCTCGTAGAACAGGCTGGCAAAGCCCCCAGTTCCAATCACCTTGGTGGGCTCTCCTTGAAAAGCCTCTCGTCGTAGTCCCGAGAGAATTTCCCGAATCATCCCCAAGTGACCAAAATAAAGACCTGATTGTATGCTCTCCACCGTTGATCGACCCAAGAGCTGCGCTGGGCGGAGGATTTCCACTGAGGGTAGTTTTGAGGTTCGACTCTCAAGAGCTTCCATAGAGATCTTGAGCCCGGCAAAAATAACTCCGCCCAAGTATTCTTTCTTGCTGTTGATAGCGCAAAATGTGGTGGCGGTTCCAAAATCAATAACCAGAAGATTTTGGTTGGGGTAGAGTGATGTTGCCGCAATGGCGTTGGCAATTCGATCCGCTCCAACTTCTAGGGGGTTGCGATATTTGATTTTAAGCCCCGTTTTCACACCCGCCTGAAGAATGAATGGATTTCTTTGGAAGTATTTGAGGCAGCAATTCTTAAGAGAATGAAGAACTTCGGGAACCACTGTGCATAGAGCAATCTGCTGGATCTGATCAGGGTCGATGTTATTTTCTCGCAAAACGGCACGTAAGAAAAGTCCTAACTCATCCGAGGAAGCTCCGGAGCGAGAGGTACGGCGAAAGCTCAATTTTAATTCTTCACCTTCGAATACGCCGCCATAAATTTGAGTGTTTCCCACGTCCAAACACATAATCATCGCTGACCCTCCACAAACTGCACCAAGCCTTGACTCATTTCCTCTTTATTTCTCCACTCCTGAACTCGATCTCCGCGGACATAAAAGGCGCTTGAATGTTGGTGGCCTTCAGGGGAGATCTTAGAAAGATCGTTACTCACTACAGCATCCACTCCACCGGCCTTAAAAAGCTCCAAAACCTTTTGGTGGCGTTCCTCCTCTGAAGCTCGCTGAGTCAGTTTAAAACCAATCACTAGCAGATTGGATTGGGTCGAAAAGCTCTTTATTTGAGGTAGAATTTTTGGGGTGCTGCGAAGCTGGAGGGTCAAAGGCTCTGAGGACCTGAGTTTAAGATGAGGAGAGGGGGCATAGTCCTCAGCGCCGGTAGAGATTTTCTCGATAGTAAAATCACTGACGGCGGCAGCCTGGATGACACAGCGATAATCAGACTTCGAAAGAATATTTTTTAGTTGCTCTAAAAGACTCTGATGGCTGCTGAACTCAGCCAACTCCAAAGAGCCTGCAAGTGGGTTTGCGTGTGGAGTTAAAGCTCCCTGACCATGGAGATAGGTCACAGAATACCCAGCTGCCAAAAAACCTTGAGCAATGTGACTGCCTGTGCGACCCGTACTGAAGTTGGTCAGAAAGCGCACCCCATCAAGGGGTTCCCGAGTTCCCCCGGCCGTGATGAGAACCTTCGGAGAGGGTTTCGGCTTTTCAGTTAATCTATTTTCAGTCAGGAAAATTCGAATCTCTTGCAGAATCTGTTCGGCCTCAAGGAGGCGTCCCCAGCCCACCTCTCCACAGGCAAGAGTTCCCTGGCCGGTCCCGTAAACGTGGTAGCCAAATTGAGTTAAACGGTCCAGAGACATCTGGGTGGTGGGATGCTCCCACATTTGGCTGTTCATCGCTGGGAATATCAAGTAGGGCTTGGATCGGGGCCAAGCCAAAGACAGAGAGCCGATGAGATCGGAGCCTGTTCCCTGGGCTAGGTTGTTGATTCGATCAGCGGAAGCTGGACAGAGAACAGCGAGGTCTGCCCAGCGAGTCCATTGGATGTGGCTCATCATTTCGCCCTCAGCAAAGATCTCATGAGCTACCGCACGACCGGTGAGTCCCTCGAGAGTGGCGGAGCCCACAAAATTAAGGGCTGACTTTGAGGCCACCACCTGAACTTGGTGACCCTCTTGGACCAGCTGCGAGATCACTTGAGCGGCCTTAAAGCAGGAGATGGAGCCACTCAATTGAAAGAGAATTTTGGCCGGCTTAGATTTCCACATTGTCGATCAACCTCACTGATCCCAGCCAAGCAGCGGCAAATCTCCGGCCCATCATCTCTTCAACATATTCCACCTGAAATCCAGCATCGACCAACTTTTCAGTGACTTGGTGACAAGTGAGGTCCTTTCGGTTCAGCCAATGATACAGCTGAGGGGCCAACTCCCGTTGTGATGGGCTCAGCCTCTGATTGCGCGAACTCAAAGCCAATCCATCAGGCTCTCTGACCGTGGGGCAGGGAACAATAGTGGTAGGAATAAAAAGAGCTTGAGTCATAGCTTGAACAAGCTGCAGTTGCTGATAGTCCTTTTCTCCAAAGTAGGCTCGATCCGCCTTTACTAAATTGAGCAGTTTTAAAACAACGGTCAAAACTCCGTCAAAGTGTCCAGGGCGATGAGCCCCGCAGAGTTTCGCACTAAAAACATTTTCAGTGACTTTGTAGGCGTAGCCATCGGGATAGAGAGATGGGGCCTTGGGTCTCAATACATAGTCTATGCCCACCTCACTGAGTAGCTTTAGGTCTGTGTCCCAGGTCACCGGGTAGTTTTTTAGATCCTCTTCGCGGTCAAATTGAGTGGGGTTAACAAAAATCGAAACCACCACCCACTTGTTCTCCTGACGGGCTCTTTCAATCAGTTCTCGGTGTCCTTGGTGCAATGCCCCCATGGTGGGCACAAAGCCCACAGAGCCACTGAGTTGGCTTCGCAAATCGAGCCACTCCCGAAGATCGGAAAGTGCCTGGGGGCATTTTACAATCATGAGTAGCTCTCCGCTGGGCCGGGGAAGTCTTGAGAGAGCACATCTTGATGGTAGTGGTTGAGGGCTTTGAGAACCAAGTCCTGACCAGTTAAATACTGGCGTAAAAATTTGGGTTTAAAACCTGAGTTCAGGCCTAAGAGATCATGAAGAACCAAGACCTGACCATCGGTGTGGGGGCCGGCGCCAATTCCGATGGTAGGAATTGATAATTCCAAGGTGATGGTCTGAGCCAGATCCTGGGGAAGGCACTCTAAAACCAAAGCAAAGCAACCAGCCTGCTCCAAGTGTTTAGCCTGGCGAAGCAGGGCTCGAGCCTGCTCATCCTCTCTGCCTTGAACTTTATAGCCCCCCAGTTGGTGAATGCTCTGTGGGGTCAATCCTATATGGCCCATCACTGGCACTCCCGATTGGTGGAGGTGGGCAATAAGATCCTCATTCCCATCAGCTCCCTCCAACTTAACTGCGTGGGCTCCCGCTTTCATCAGGCGTTCAACAGCCTCCACAGCTTGGCTAAGAGACTTTCGATAGGAGAGGAAGGGGAGGTCACTGATCAAAAATTTGTCTCCCAGGCCGCGAGCCACGGCGGCGGTGTGCAAAGCCATGAGCTCCACATCAGCAGGGAGAGTGGTGGAGTGGCCGTGCATGACCATGGCCAAGCTATCGCCCACAAGAACACAGTCTATACTTGATTCGGCAATCAGGCGCGCGGACCAGTGATCGTAACAAGTCACCATGGATATTTTTTCTTGGAGCTGTTTTTTTTCTTTAAAGTCAAAAACTGTTTTCATCTTCATGATTGGCTCCCACCCTGGGTTTTTGCACTCCTCGGACAAAGCTCTGATAGAGATCCTCTAAAGAGAGGTCCCCCTTTTCGATCAGAGCGGCCCGGTTTTCAACAATGGTGATCTGATCTCCTCGGACGACAGGCCCAGTCAAAGCTTTCTCAAGATCTTCTTTGAGATTGGCCGCCAGACGATCCATATAAGGCCAGAGAGCCCAGCGGGGGATATTGAGCTGGCCCTCCATTCGCTTGACGACCTCTTGCCACAACCAAGTGCTCAGATTTCCACTTAAGACACAGAGGCAATGATAATAGGCACGATCCTCCGCCCCGATCTGAAAGTAAGGGTTATCCAACTGTGAAAACCACTGACGAAAGGTTTGGCTAGGAGTGTCGCCAACAAAGGCCATGGAGCGATAGGTGTCGAGGGGATACAGAGTCCCTGAAGAAAAGCTCATCAGTGGGTGAAAGCCCAACATCTTTGGATGACGATGGCTGCCCGAGCAGTGGACGATTTTTTTTGCGGGAAAAGAGCTAAGGTGTTCAGTATAAAAGTCGTCCAAACTTCGATCTGAGATCAGCAGCATCACCACATCGGCCCAGTTCACTAAGTCCTTGAGTTCTTTCATCTGGGGGTCTCGGGCGCGGCACCAGCTCTTGCAGACAATCCCCTCTTCGAGAAAATAATGATGCAGGTGAGTAGCCAAACGGCCAGAGCCGATAAGCAGATAATGTGGCGAGTTTCTATTGGTCATTGGTACCTGTCCTTTGGATCAAGTCCTTTGGGCTCAGAGGAGCCATATTTTATTGCCCCCTGCTTCCGGCCCGGACTATAACACTAGTCGCCGTCTTCTTTAAACCGCAAAAGTAAGGAGATCTTAGTTCCATGCGCTGGATTTTAGCCCTTCTTATTGGCTCCTCTCTCTTGGGAACCTTTGCTGTGCTGCGTTGGGGACTGCGGCCTAAGCCCATTCCTCAGATCAATCCCAGTCCCATTGAAGATTTGCGCCAGGCGGGAATCCTGGCCTATCAGCGCTTAAGGCCTATGATCCGGGAGCAGGAGGTGGTTTGGCTGTTGTCGACATTTTTGGTGCAGAACCCTGAAGTGGTTTGGGATGGGCTCAAGGCCGCTGCAGCCCATGATGGTTGGAAAGGGGAATTCAAGCTGGTGGGCGAAAAGAGTTTCGAGGAGGATAAGGGAGAAATTGAGGAACTTCGGCTTTGGCTCACCCTTTATGTGGTCGAGGAATCTCAGCTAGAGAGAATTCAACCCCCCTGTTCTTTAGATTCTGGTCAGCCACTGCTCCTCTCCTGTGCCTCGGAAAGAATTTCACGCAAATTTTTCCGACGTCAGCATCCTCCCGAGCAGATGCGGGTGGCTGCGGAGAGGCATGGCTTTCGCGATTATATCATCTTTGTCTACCAACCCTGAGTGCTCTCAATGGTCAGCTCGTGAGCCTGGGGCCGGCGAACTGAGCGGAAGTAGGTTCGCGGCGAGAGCTCTAAGAGGTCAGCCAGTTTAGACATATAGATACAGGCAAAACGTTCCACCTGGTAGGCAAAATAACTGTCCTCGATGCCCACGCGCATCACCTCTCCCCAGTAGGGGTTGAAGAGTTTTTGTTGTTCGCGAATGAGAGGGCCCACTTTTTTATCAATGTCCCCTACTTGCTTGATGAGCTCCGAGATGCGACCGTCGTTTTCGACCTTATTTTGTTCTATTTTTTCTGAAACCAAATCATCAATTTCAATTTCTATAGGGACTTTTTCCTGCATCAGGGCATTGATCTGAGTGGCAATGGGTTGAGCCAATTCCAGATTCTTTATCTCAGCCTCCAGCTCTTCCACCACCAGCGCCGTACGCCAGGCGCAATCTTTTTTTAAGCGAACAATATCGCCGTAGATATGGTCGCCGATGTATAAAATCTCATCGGCGGCCACGCCTAAGTCATCGGTGAAGGTGGTGGCACACCCCCCTTGGTAGACTCCTTTAGTTACTGGCCCCTCCAGATTGGTCATGCTGCCATCCTTTGGGTTAACTTTTAAGAACTTTAGGTTGTCAAAAAAGAAGCGTGGCTTCTGAGCGGAGGTGATGACGATTTCAAAGAGATCCACCCAGGAGGAGTGGTTTTTTAGAAAGGGGTTGATGGCATAGTCTAAAAGAAGTTTAGTGTAATGAAAGTCTGAGTTGGTCACGATAAAAATCTTTTTGCCGTGTTTGATATAGCGTTCGAGCCCTCGGACAACGGCTTCGTCTTTTACAATAAATTGCTCAATGTTTTGGGCTACAGCATTTTTCAAACTGCCATCCCGATGGGCCCGATCCAGGCAGCGGATCAAGTCATCGGCAATACGATTATACTCCGGCATTTTGGGCTCGGAACTGTCTTTCAGCTCCACCAGCTGGGCAAAGAGGCCACAAAAAGCAATAGAGAAGGTGGTGTCCACGGTGTCGTAGCCTGGGTCGCTCAGGTCAATGTAGGTGCTCTTGTAGAGTTTTTTCTGGGTATTGAAGTCGATATCTTTGAGGCCGTGAGAGCTGACTCGGATAGCGGCATGACGACTGAGCTTAAGAATATTCCCCAAATTTTTGTCGACCACCAGCCCTCGAATAGACCGATTGAATTCAAACTTTAGTTTGAGTACCGATTTTGGATACCCAAAATCCTCCACCAATTTTTTCAACATGATGGCATGGGCTGAAGCCTCAAAATTGTGGCTGTTGTAGCGCACCAAAGTGTGGTCCATGTCGAGACCAATGTAGTTAATACGCTTTAAATTCAGGGTTCTATTGACATAGACTCTTCTCAAGAAGACCGTCCTTCCACTTCAAAGCCCAAGCGGTTCCACTCCAGCATACCGCCCCACATATTGTAGGTCTCAGTGAGCCCATACTCTTTGGCTAAAAGACTGGCTCGAGCCGAACGAGCCCCACTGCGGCAAATAAAGACAATGGGTTTTTCCTTATCCAGACGATCCATGTTTTCGGGAAGAGTGTCTAGAACAATGAGCTCCGAGCCGGGAATATGGCCTAACTCGCCGGTGAACTCATCGGGCCGCCGCACATCAACCAATTGAACCTGACCTTTGAGGTTTTTTAGATCTTCGGGTGAGATATCCAAAACTCCCGGGTAGTCCGGGTTGGGCTTTTGTGAGGAAAAGTGGGTTTGTTTTGTAGTCAAGGCAGACCTCCTTATTTAAAAACCATCATATTCTCAGGGCGCAGGCCTGTCATGGAATTCCTGCTTCTGACCCAGGGGTAACATGAAAATGTCAATTATTTCAAGGTTTTATATTCAGGCAGCCAGGCTTTGACTCGGGCCTAAAAGCATGCTTTTTAAGGGGGAAAATCGGCGACTTAAAAAGAGGGGTAAGTATGGAATTAAGCGTATCTCAACCAAATCAAAGCTTGGACAATCCCATTGGTCTAGATGGGATGGAGTTTGTGGAGTACTCTTCTCCGGACCCTAAGGCCCTAGAGCGACTGTTTCTGCAGTTTGGCTTTCAAAAAATTGCCAAGCATCGAAAAAAAGAGGTCTATTTGTATCGGCAAAACCGCATTAACTTTATTATCAATGCGGAGCCGGGAACCTTTGCGGCCCAGTTTGCTCAGTCCCATGGGCCTTCCATTTGTGCTACGGGTTTTCGGGTGAAAAGTGCAGAAAAAGCTTTTCAGGAGGCTGTGGCCCGGGGAGCCAAGCCCATCCCCACGGAGGCAGATTCCACCAGCCACAGTTTTCCAGCTATATACGGAATTGGCGACTCTGCTGTCTATTTTATCGATCGCTATGGAGACGACAATTACGAGCAAGACTTTGACTATCTGGTGGAAGACCGTCAGCCCAAGGGTTTGGGACTGGGGTTGGTGGACCATCTGACCAATAATGTCCCTCAAGGGGAAATGGACAAATGGTGTGAGTTCTATCAGAAGGTCTTCAGCTTTCGTGAGGTGAGATACTTTGACATTCGGGGAGAAAAAACCGGCTTGGTGTCCAAAGTGATGAAGTCTCCTTGTGATAAAATTATTATTCCTATCAATGAACCCACTGACTCCAAATCACAGATTCAGGAGTATTTGGACGAATACAAAGGGTCGGGAATTCAACATTTGGCGATGACTACGGACGACATTATTCAAGTCGTGCGTCAACTCAGAGAGCAGGGGGTCCAGTTCTTAGAGACTCCGGCCACTTACTACGAGATGTTACCTGAGCGTCTACCACAGGTGACTGAGGATATGGGACAGTTGGCCGAGTTGAAGATTCTGGCTGATGGAGATGAGGAGGGTTATCTTTTACAGATCTTTACTCAGAACCAAATCGGGCCCATTTTTTATGAAATCATCCAGCGCAAAAATCATGATGGCTTTGGCGAGGGCAATTTCCAAGCCCTGTTTGATGCTATTGAAAGAGACCAAAGGCGAAGGGGTTATTTGTAATGCATCACTACAGCCAAGGTAAGGCCACAAGGCAGGGACACAAGGGAATTCCAGCAGAGCACTACGAAGAGGAACAGGGTCTATTGGGTTTTTTTGGCCCCGTCTCTCATCTGATCAAGAAAAAGCCCAGCACTCGCTGGGTAGAGATTGAAGGGCCTCTGCGTCCCCATATGTACGATTTGGTAGAGCTCCCTAACAGTGGGCAGTGGCAGCGGCTCCTCTATAATCAGTCGGTCACCATTTACAAGTCCTGGCTGTCTCCTTCCTCTGGAAACTCTTTAAAGGCGCAGCGAAACGCCGATGGGGATTTGCTCTATTTTTGTCATAAGGGTCGGGGCCAGGTTCTGACCGAATATGGTTTACTTGACTACTCTCCAGGTCAGTACCTGGTGATGCCCAAATGTTTGACCCACAGTTTTGTGGTGGAGGAGCCCACAGAGTTCTTGATCATCGAAAACCTAACGAGCCACTATCAAGAGCCGGAGCGAGGTCTTGTGGGCCGTCATGCCCCCTACGATATCAATGCCCTCGGCAAGCCCAACTTAGAGGCGCAGCAGTCCCTGATGAAAAATAAAGGCTATGAAGTTCTCGAGGTGGAAGTTAAGCACCTCCACCAGCCGACGCGTTTTCGCTACCGAGAGTGTATTTTAGATACAGTGGGTTGGAAGGGAGATTTATTTCCCTATACCCTTCATATGGACCACATCATGCCCCTTATGAGTCACCGCGTACACTTGCCTCCCAGTGCTCATACCAGCTTTGTGGCCAGAGATTTTGTAGTATGCTCCTTTCTGCCGAGACCACTGGAGCAGGACAAAGACGCCTTGAAGGTTCCCTTTTATCATCAAAATATTGATTACGATGAAGTCCTTTTTTATCACGATGGGGACTTCTTTAGCCGGGACAATTTACATGCCGGAATGATGAGTTTCCATCCAGCTGGGTTCCCCCATGGTCCTCACCCTAAAGCAGTGAAAACTGTGGAGAGTAAAACTGAAACCAATGAGTATGCCGTCATGGTGGACACCCGCTGGCCCCTTCAGGTGGATCCTCTCCTACAGTCTGTGGAGTTGGCCGACTATTGGAAGTCTTGGCAGGAGTAGGGAAAGCTCGGTGAAAGTGAGGCTGGGCCAAAGACTGACGGATCATGAGGCCATGAGTTTGGCCATTCGCCAGGCTCAGAAGGGGGCTGGGTTTGTAGCCCCCAACCCTCTGGTGGGCTGTGTAATTTTAGATCAGGAGCAAAGGCTTCTGAGCCTAGGCTATCACCGCCGATGGGGGGGAGACCATGCTGAGGTGGAGGCTCTCAAAAAAATCCCTACTCAAGATAGGAGGAGAGCTTTACAAGGAGCTCAGGTCTTTGTGACCTTGGAGCCCTGTGCCCATCAAGGACTGACTCCTTCCTGTGCCCACGAGTTGATCCGCTGGCCCCTTGCCAAAGTGATTTACGGTCTTAAAGACCCCAATCCGAAGGTGAGTGGAAAGGGTGCGGAGATCATTCGTCAAAAGGGAATCTCTTGTGAGCAGGCTGACTTTCTTCAAGGTGAGCTGGAAGACTTGGCAGAGGTCTTTTTAACCAACATGCGGGAGCAGCGCAGCTTTATTGCCCTTAAAGTGGCCAGCAGTCTGGATGGAAAATTGGCTATGGCCAATGGAGAGAGTCAATGGATCACCAACGAGAGCTCCAGGCATCATGTCCAGTACTTGAGGGGCATTTACCAGGCGGTGTTGATCGGTCGCCAGACTTTGTTGAAGGATCAGCCGCGACTGAATTCGCGGCACCCTCGCTTTCAAGATCGCCAAAACACAGTCATTGTTTTGGACCCAAAGGGCCAAAGTCTAGACGGCTTAGCGCATAGCTCTCTCGCCCAGGTGCGACCCTTGGATAAAATAGTGCTTGTTCTCAGTGAGAGACGAAAAAAAGCCCTGGGCCCTCGGGGGAGAATTGGCTTTGAACTGCTCTTCTGCCCCGAATTGGAAAGTGGACAACTGGATCTGCTTTGGTTGAGCCGAGAGCTCTATCGCCAAGGTATTGCCTCTATCTTGGTGGAGGGAGGGGCTCACACTCACTCCCAATTTTTACAGCAGGGTCCAGCCGACCGTCTTTACCAGTTTCTAGGTCCAGTGTTGATGGGAGGGCCGCAGGCCATAGGTTGGACTGAAGGCTTACAAATCCAGAGCTTTCAAGAGCGTCTTGTTTTAAGACGGATGAAGGCCTTTAAGTTAGAAGATAATATTTTAGTCACGGGATGCCTTGGCCGATAGAGGTCCCATGAAAGCAGAAAATAAAACCGACCCATATCAGGATCTTATTCATTATCTGCCTCAGCCCTGGCCCGAGGGCCTCAAGGTCTACACCTGGCCACCGGAGGCTGCTGAAAAAGCCGAGGACTTCCCTGTTGGAGAGAGGCTCTTCTTTGTGAGTGAGGATGTGGCCCCAGAGCAAGTTCTCACTGCCGCTTTAAATCAAGGCGTCAGTCACTTATGCCAGCTTGGAAACCCCTTTTCCCCTCAAGAGATGCTCACAGCCTCTCTGATGCTTAATCGGCCTGAGGAGGTCTTAGACAAGCCTTTTGCTGCCTTTGTGGATCCTCAGAGCTTTGATAAAGTCTCGGAAGAGGACTGCATTGACTTTGAGGGAGAGTTTGATTCCATCAACGATAAGTCTCCTTTTTTGCAGAGTTTAGAAGAGTTTTTGGCGCAGCAAGTGCCCGCAGCTTCATTGCGCAGTGATGTGCTGAGTATTGTAGATGAGCTCTATACCAATGTGATTTTTAATGCCCCCTTTGTGAGTGAGGAGAATTTGAATCCTAAGGTGGAGAGGACTATGGACGCCAGTCTCCCGCCAGTTTACCCCAAAGCCCGGTTGAAGATGGCCATTCGGGAAAGCCAGATCACTCTTGGCTGTGAGGACTTTTTTGGGGCTCTTCCCATTCCCAATCTGCTGAGTAAGGTATTGAGCTGCTATCAAAAAGGCATTGATGCCAGCATGAATATGGGAGTTGGAGGAGCTGGTATCGGCAGCTATATGATTTTTGAAGCCAGTGCCAGTTACTCTCTTCTTGTGCAACCGGGACAAAAAACGCTGATTATTTGTCGTCTTCCAGCAAAGATGAGTCAGCGATCTAGACAAGCTCTCAGTAAAAATATTCATTTCTTGCAGGGAACAAAAAAGGAGAAAAAATGAGTGCATTTAATGTTGAAAAGGTATTGAATGATGACATTCTTACTCTTTCTTTTTCAGGATCTGTGGATGAAGATGCCAGTTTTTCCGGAGTGGAATTTGGCGCTCACAGCCAGGTCGTTCTGGATCTTGAAAACATCTCGGCCATTAATTCTTGTGGTATCCGAGAGTGGATCAAGTGGCTCCAGACAGCGCCCGAGGGCACTAAGTTGGTCTACAGAAACTGCCCAAAGGTCATTGTTGATCAGATTAATATGGTCTCTGGCTTCTTGCCCCCCCATGCAGAAGTAGAAAGCTTTTATGTTCCCTATTACAGCGAGGCTTCGGGAGCAGAAAAGATGATTCTGTTTAAAAAGGGTGTGGATTTTAATGGTGGAGAGATTGAGGCTCCAGAAACCATTCAAGATCCCGAAAGCGGTGAAGAGATGGAAATGGATGTTATTGAGGCCAAATATTTTAAATTTCTGAAAAAAGGGTAATGAAGGACTTCTCAGTTTTTGACTCTTTAATAGATTCGGTTTTTGTGATCGATGAGGATCGACACATTCGCTACTGTAATAATGCAGCTGCGAGCCTTTGCGACTCTTCCGTGAGGCGTTTGAGTCGGGGATCCATGTATTTTTACGAAGTCATTCGTATTAATGATGAGTCGCTTTTTGTTAATGTGAGAGGGACTCGAGGACAACATGAGCCCGTTCCCTTGACGGAGCTAGACTACCAAATTCTAAAGTCGGGAAGAGTAGGCAAGACCCAATTGCTCATGCAGCCTTTTTCCAGTGAAGACGAAAACTTATGGGTGGTGATTCTCCATGATGTCACCCTAGAGGAAACTCTTCATGTGAAATACCAGGGCGAGTTGCAGGCCAAAGAGGTGGTCATTGAAGAACTAGAGAGGGCTCGAGAGCAGCTGGAAGCCTATTCCAAAAATCTTGAGCAGATGGTGGAGGAAAGAACTCTAGAGGTCAAGAGGGCTAATCTTCTCCTACAGGCCACAATGAATAGTTTGGGGCAAGGGTTTGTTATTTTCGGACCGCAGGGAGTTTGTGAGAGTCTTTACACCAAGGCCTGCGAAGAGATTCTGGAAGGAACACCCGCAGGACGCCCTCTTTGGGAGGTCTTGAGACTCGAAGAGGATCAGAGCACTTCTTTTAAAAACTGGCTACAGGTGGCTTTTGCCGAGAGCCTTCCCTTTGAAAGCCTTAGGGATCTGGCCCCCAGCGCCTATGCTCATAGTCAGGGACGTCATATTGTTTTGGACTACTATCCTATTCGCAGTGAGGGCGGAAAAATCAGTCAGTTGGTTCTGGTCGCTACGGATAAAACTGCCGAGATCGAGAGTCAGAGACAACTTGAGAGAGAAAAAAATCGGGTGCAGATGGTCTCTAAACTCATTAAGAGCAAAGAGCAATTTTTGGGATTCATTGAGAGCACTAAGATTGAAATTGATCATTTGAGAAAGAATGCCCAACAAAATTTTTCTGAAGACATGAGTTCACGGGAAACCTCAGAGGTTTACCGAAAGCTGCACACTTTGGAGGGAGAGGCAGGTGCTTTTTTTATTGAAGAGCTTCGTCAGGCGGCCCGTCAACTTCAGCATAGGTTGAACGAAGAGGGCCAACTGAGTCCTCAGGATTATGACCTTCTTGAAGAGTCCCTGGAGGCCTTCCTAGCCAGTCATCGTGACCTTCTCAGGTCACTGGGATTAGTGGGAGTTAAGAAGGTGGCCATCGCTCAGGAGGATTTAGAGGCCTTTGCTCAGGATCTTCAGGCTTTTGGAGCCTCTTCAGAATTGGCCCTCAGTTTTGAAAAGCACTTTATTCATAGGCCTCTTGAAGAGATGATGTCTCATCTCGAGGACTTAGCCCATAATGTGGCCGAGAAATTGGGTAAGGAGCTAGAGCCGATTCAATTTCAAATGCAGGGAGTCAAGGTCCATCCTGAGCGCTTTAAAAACCTGATAGCCACCTTGGTTCATGTGTTCCGCAACGCAGTAGATCATGGAATTGAGTCTCCTGAGGAAAGGGAGATGTGTGGAAAAAGTCGGGCGGGACGCATCGAAGTCCAGGGAGAGGTCTTTTTGCAGGATGGTCAGTCTTGGCTCAGGCTCAAGATTTTGGATGATGGTCAGGGGATCAATCCCGAGCGTATTCGGGCCAAGCTGGAGAAGATTCAAGGAAAGAGTCATTGGAGTCAGCTGAGTGATGAGAGGCTGATCCAATATATATTTGATCCGGGATTTAGTAGTCGGGATTCCATTGGGGAATGGTCTGGACGGGGGATTGGCCTAGATGCTCTAAAAGCAGAAGTCACTCAAATGAACGGCCGAGTTTGGGTGGAGTCCAGTCCAGGACAAGGTGCTGAGATGACACTAGAAGTTCCCTTAGGTTTGAGTTATCCTACAAATCAAAAAGTGGCTTAGGGGAATTATGGATGTTTGATAAGCATACACATATTCTAGTTGTTGATGATTCATTAAATATCCGACGGATCATCGTGGACACCCTCAACCGCATGGGATTTACTAAAATTGTCACTGCCGAGGATGCCCATGAAGCTATGGGTGTGCTCACTTTTCATGCAGACAGCCCAACACCGATCAGACTCATTTTATCTGACCTTAATATGCCTGGTCCCAGTGGGCTGGACTTTCTTAAGCAAGTTCGGGGTATTGAGAAGTTTCGTGATCTACCCTTTATTTTGGTCACTACAGAGAGCGAAAAAGGAGCTGTCATCGAAGCTGCAATGAGTGGGGTGAGTGCCTATGTGGTGAAGCCCTTCAATGTTGAAACTATGACCAAGCGACTGCAGGAGGCCTGGCGAAAGCACTTTCCGCAGCGGTAAACCCCTTCAGACTCAGGCTTAGGTCCAGGAGATATTCTCCCACCATTAAGTTTCCTTAAGATCTCACAAACCAAAAATATTCCTCATCAACTTAGGTTTTTCAGGAAAAGTGCCGATAATGCATCTATGAGTCAGTCTCGTATTCATGCCCTTATTGTGGAAGATGATGCCAGCGTGGCTAAATCTCTCCAAGAGATAGTCCAAAGAATGGGTGCCCAGGTGACAGTTGTCTCCAATCCCGAAGACGCTCTCAATACAGTCAAAATAAAACCTGTCCAGTTAGCCATTGTGGACTGTATGCTGCCAAAAATGAACGGAGTGGAGCTGGTGAAAAAGCTGAGGACCACTCGATTTCAACAAGCTCCGGCAATCTTAATCAGTGGAATCTTCAGAGATAAGGGTTTTGCCAAAGATGCTATGCAGAAAACTGGAGCGGTGGAGTTTTTATTTAAGCCCATTGATGCAAAAGCTCTAAAAGAGGCTCTGGGTAAAATCATAAAACCTGAAGAGGAAAAGTCGGATAAGGTCTCTCTCTATGCTCTGTTGACTAGAAATTATTCATCTCGGAGGGAGAAACTAAAGGCCTTTGAGCAATTTGACGAGGTTCAGGGGTTTGATTTGGCGATACTGGTGACCTTTTTGATGGATTTTGAAGTGAGCGGACATCTGAATATGTCTTCTAGTAATGGTGAAATCTACGGACTGAGCTTTGAAGAAGGTGACATTACCCAATTAGACAGTGGAGCGAGTGCAAAAATTCTGAAGGAGTTGCTGATTAAGAAGGGGTTTCTGACTGAGACCGAGTATTCTCGCTTCAAAGAAACTCATAAAAGAGGTGATTTGGTTGCGGGCTTAATTAAAGAAAATCTATTAAGTCCTCATGCCCTAAAACTAATTAAAGCTGAACAGATTAAAACTGAGCTAAATCAGATTTTTTCAGAAAAAACAGTCAACATAAACTTTGTTCCAGATGAAAGTGGTGGCCGACCTTCAATAATAGACTTTGAAACTTATATTGATTTTTTACATGAGGCGGCTTTGCGATTTTCTGGCTCCTACTTGAAAGAGCTCTATAGTTCGGGGGAGAGCTGCCCTTTACGCAGAGGAGCGAATTTTGCAAGACTGGATGAGGTTTTGGCCAAGCCCTTGGGTCAGCCCCTGGCTCCTTTAAAGGCTAAATTGAACGCTGAGGTGAGTCTTAAAGATCTCCTTGAAAGCTCTTCAGGAACTTCTGAAGAGGTTTTAAGGGCCATTCATTTTTTAATTCTACTTCGAGTTTTAGTCATAGATGATAGAAAGCAAGAATGGGCTCAAGGACCTGACCTTACAACCATTAATAAAATGATAGGTGATTTGAAGGGGAAAAACCCTTTCGAACTTTTTATTTATTTTGGAGCAGGCCCACAGCTGAGACCCCCTGAAGTGGAGAAGATTTACAAAGATTTTGCAAAAGCTAATCACCCCGATCACCTGCCCCCCAAGTCGCCAGAGGAAGTTTTGCAGAAGTCCACCCAGCTCTTTGCTCTGGTGAGTGAGGCGTACACCATTTTAATGGATCCTGTTAAAAGAGAGAAGGCTCATGAGTCTGTTCAAGAAAGAGAGCTCAAGGCTCAGGTGGCTGCCGAAACATTACTTGATGATGGAATTCGTCTAATAAAGCAAAATCAATTTGATAAAGCAGCTGTTCTCTTTGCTCAATCTCTCCAGCACCACTTTATTCGGGAGGCGCAGATACACTATGTCTGGGCCCGGCTCAAGTCCCCCTCCGCCAACCTCAGTGGAGATGATTTGGCAGAGATGAGTGATAAACTCTATGAGGTTCCCGTTCAGGAGAGAAGAAATTACCTCTACTGTCTGGTTATGGGCCTGCTTAAAAAAGCTCAGGGAGATATTTCTGGGGCAATTGCTCAGATGACAAAGGCTCAGCAATTCGATCCCAATTCTCTGGATGTGCGTAGAGAGCTCGTGGCTCTTTCTGGAAAAAAGAAAAGTGGAGAGATCACGGGAGTTCAAGATCTACTTTCTGGAGATCTGTCTCAGATTGTTGGAAGCCTATTTGGTCGTAGAAAATCCTAATTTTAAAAAGCTTACCTCTCTTTTAGCTTACGAATATTCTGTTGAAGAATAGCTTCTAAGACCTGGAGTTCAGTGTTAGTCGGTTGGTTTTGCAGCAGAAGGCGCCTAAGCGTGAGATAGGCGCTGGAGCGGCGAGCTTTTATATCAAAGCCCATAGCGGTGAGCCAATCTTGGAGACTCTGATCAGGAAAGTACAGGGGTTTTAGACACGGAGATGGCGGGTGCTCGGATGATAGGGAAAAGCTCTCCAGACCACTCTGACAAATATACAGAGCAAGAAGAACCGCTTGGGCTAAATTTAAACTGGGAAATGGGCCATAGGTGGGCAGCTGACAGCTTAAATTTACAAAGGCCAGGTCATCGGAACTTAAGCCATCGTCTTCAGGTCCGAAAACTAAATAGATGTGGGTCAGATCTCCAGCCTCCATAAAGGGCTTTTGCCTCTGGATGGCTTGACGCAAATCCAAAGGAGGACGGAGCTTTCCACTTCTTCGCGTTAGAGCCAGACGGAGGCCACTCCCCTCTGATTGGTAAAAATCAGGCCAGTCTTTATAAATTTTAAGAGATTCCAAGGCCTCTTGAGCTCCTGCTGCCCCCTGTTTAGCCTTTGAATTGATTTCGCAGTGGGGGTCGATAAGAATGAGTCGGTGGGCTCCCATATTGGCCACGGCCCGGGCAGCCGCTCCAATATTTGAAGGGTATATTGTTCTAACGAGGACGACGCTGATCCAGGGGTTGATAGATTTCTCCATCCAGGCTTCCCTCTAAATGGCTTAGTGTTTCTTGAACAGCACTCTTGATGTCTTTCAGGCCATGAAGATCACAGAGCTCTAAAATTTCAAGGCCCATTAACCAATGATTTTTATAGTTTTTGAGAAACTCTTCTGAGGCCTGAGTGAGGAACTGTTGAGCTTGGGTTGGGTCTCCCGTTTCTCGAAACTGGCGAATTCTTGAAAGAATTTGATGCTGTTCCAAAACTCCCGGCGAGAACCTCTTGGCTGGTACCTGGGCCTGAGTAAAATCTTTTTCCAGATCGTAATGCTCACGGTCCGCTGGGCCCCCAAAAACAGAGATGATCTTTTCCCCTACCGCCATATCAAAGGCGCCCCACTCAGGGCAAAATAAAATCTGATTACCCCGGCTCACTTGGCATTCCACGAGGGAGATCAATAGAAGCTTATTTCTTTCAAATAAAAGTTTTTTGAGGCGGCCCTGAACTTGAATTCCAGAACGAAACTCAAGATTCAATGTCTCATTTTCCCTAAAGCCCAATTGGCTGAGCTCCAGACCAGAGGCCAAGCTGAGGCTCTTATTGAATCCCATAATCGGCCCTAGGGGGCTACTGAATCCATGAGGGTGATGTTGAGTGCCTTGTTCTGGAATTTGAGTTCTTTCAAAGGATAACTGGCAGGGTCCGCTAAAGCGGACAAATTCTATTTTTGGCTCCGGAGAGCCAGATGAATCCGTGGTGTACTCCACCAATTGACCCGAAATTTCTAAGCCAGAATCCAGCTTCACTGTATTGACCGTTCGTGCGATTAGAGCCTGCTGCAGGCCAAAGACGCCTCCTCGCCGAAAGGCCATGCGCTCGGCCAACTCGTCCAGAACATTGTAGAGAGAAGCAAAGTCTGGAGTGACAAAGAGCTGAGGCTGTTTTTCTGTAATGTCATAGGCGTAGTCAACGCAGTCGACAGTCAGAGGAATCTTTTTTACTTCAGGTTCTAGGCAGGAGCGAGCTTCTCCCAGGGAAGAAAGAAGGCCAGCCCCAAAAATTCGGGGCGAGTTTACATCCCCAATGAGCCCATATTCAGCAGTCCACCAGTTCATTCGGGAGAGGAGTCCGGCTTCAGAGACCTCTTTGATTTGCCCATTGATGTGGTTGAGCCTCTCAGTGGCTGCTTTGATTTGCTCTTCTGTGGAGTCTGGGTGCTCTTTGATATCACTGAGCTCACGAATAGCTTCGTACTGGTCCAGGTCCCATCGACTGATAATGGCGTGACGAGCGACTTCCCCATAGTGTTTAAGATATCCGGCAAACTCAGGATCTATCAAAATGGGAGCATGTCCAGCGGCCTCGTGAACGATGTCAGGGGCAGGGGTGTAAAGAAGGTGATCCAAAGTTCTCATATCCGAGGCAATGGGCAATAGTCCCATAGACTGGAATTCCATAAAAGCCGCCGGGGGGATAAAGCCACTCACAGGCACAGCTCCCCAGCCGTATTGGCGCAGCTTCAAGTCCATCTCTGAAATCTTGGGAATTCTCTCTGTGGAGATGCCACTTTTTTCGAGGCCCTCAAGGTAGCAGGGGTGAGCATGCACAGAAAGATGGTCTTTAAGTCCTCGCATAATAAAGCGCCAAACAGCTTGGTTTTCCGGGGTGTAGCGAGAATAGTCTTGCTCCACCACATAGCGCTCTAGATGTTTTGGCAATGATTCCCAGCTCTGTTGCATACCCTTTTCCCTTCCCCCTCAAAATCTCATTTTTAAAGATAAGGATTATCTTTCATTAAGTGGTTGTGAATATAGTCCTTAACTCCTTCCTGAATGGGCCACTGAGGATCACTCAGCCCTTGGCCCATTAGACGATCGATCTTGGCTTCTGTAAAATACTGATATTGGTGGCGAATGCTTTCTGGAATATCCATCCATTCAATTTCCACCTCTTTATGGAGAGCCGAGAATACTGCATGGGCTAAATCCAACCAGGTCTGGGCCTTGCCGAATCCCATATTGTAAATTCCATTAGAAAAAGTTTGATAACTCAAAATCTCCGTCATCCAACGGCAAATATCTTTTACGTAGACAAAATCCCGCATCTGCATCCCATCTGCGTAATCTGGGCGATGGGAGCGGAAAAGCTTGAGTTTTCCTGTCTGTTGAATCTGTGAAAAAGCTTTATAGACTAAACTCGCCATCTCTCCTTTGTGATATTCGTTGGGGCCGTACACATTAAAAAATCGTAAACCGGCCCAAAGAGGGGGGGACTCACTGGGAGATTGTTCTAAGACCCAACGATCAAAATTGAGCTTAGACCAGCCGTAGGGGTTTAGGGGTTTGAGTTCCTCTGGAGCTAGAGCGTCATCAAAGCCCATTTGGCCATCCCCGTAGACGGCTCCACTACTCGCATAGATATAGGGTATTTGTCTTTGGGCACAGTGCTTAAAAAGCTGGATGGAGTACTCTGTGTTGTTTTGCTGCAGGTACTCCACATCCATCTCCGTGGTTGAGGAGCAGGCCCCCATATGGAAAATCCCCTTTAACTCCTGCCAACGACCATTTTCCAAGGCCGTCAGAAGGTCTTCGCTGGAGACATAGTCTTGATAGGCCGCCTTAGACAAGGGTGCAGGACGCTCCTTTGGGGAGATTTGATCGACAGCAATCAGGTCTTTATGTTCCAAAAGGTTGAGGTGACGAACTAAAACACTGCCTATAAAGCCATTGGCTCCGGTGACAATATACATGGTACAATCTCCTACCCTCAGAGAAGTACCACTTCTTGGCTTCTTAGACCAGCCCCTAAATGTCTTCTTTATAGCCTTGGATGAGGCTTAGGATAGATCTCATGAGCCGGTGCCCTTGCCGGGAGGGGTGCAGTCGGGAGGGGCCTTGTCCCTCAAGACTTTCTGGATGGAGGCACTGACTGAGAATAAACTGATCCATAATTTGCTGGATGTCTCCATCTTTAAGGCCCTGCTTTTTCTCTCTGAGGATTTCTCCCACAATGTTAATCAGGGCGTTTCCTGTGATGCGATCCGGGCGGTTGATGCTCTCCGTTCGATCTATGAGTTCTGGCAGGGCGAAGGAGGAAATGCTCCTTTGAGCTAACTCGAGAACTTTCTGGTACTGGGATTGAAGGCGCCGAATTCTCGTTTTAAGCCGTGAGGTCATTCGCTTATCCTTGCGCGCCGCTGAATCTGCAATAATGAGTTTAAAGAAGTCCCTTTCAGGAATCAAAGGAAGAGGGGTTTTTTCCACGCCCTGGACTTCACTCAGCCTCTGAGCCAGCTCTATAAAAGCTCGTCGCATATTGAAGATGGCGGGCCGGTTAATCCCGTCCGCCACTTTCGTCAACTTCTTATAGGTTTTCACTTTCTCAAAGTAGGCCCAGTGGGCAAAAAGTCTGTCTACATCTTTTCGATGAGACTCAAGCAAGATCTCTCTTTGTCTCCGTGTAAAACCCACTTGATAGAGGAAGCGGTCCAATAAATAGTACTGAAAATGCTGATCAAACTTTTGCAAAATCGGGTGGTTGTTAAATTTTGCCAGTGGCCTTTTATCCCTATGAATGAGGTAGTCGGTCAGTTGGGCAAAGCTCTGGATGATTCTGCGGGCCTTAAGTCTCTGTTCATTGAGAGTGGTTGAGTAGCGATCTTGATCATCATAGCGATATTGATCATGGCGCAGACCAAATTGACGAACACTGCCGTAGTCAATAATTCCTGCATTAATGAGAACATTGTCTCCGTCCCAATCAAGCCAAGCAAAAATATAGTCTCGGTCCAATTGGGCCACCAATTGGGCAAAGCTCTCACAAACTTCGTCTAAAAAAGCTTGATATTTCTTGGGATGCTGGGGGTGGATAGACCATTCCTCATTGCGAAACTGGTGATCGATCAAATAGTTTGTAGCCCTTTTGAGAGAGTCGTATTGGCCTTGCTTAAGATATAAAAAGAGATGGGCGGGGCGAAAGAGGTTTTTCCCAGCACGCACTCCAATGCCATATCCACCGCCTAAGTCTATAATAGCCAACATGCGTTCGGTGTTGAGTCCATTGTGATAAAAAATTTCAGCCATCAGGGCCGCTCCATAGAGCTCATCAATCTCGGCTAAACCGCAGCCATATCCATGGTCCTTATTGCCCGACTCCAGAGGGCATCCTGCCGCCACCACCCCCGGGGCCAGGGCCGTGACTCCAGTTCCTCGGCTGCTCACATCCCAAAGTCCAGTGGGGCCCTGTATCTGGCCATTCCAAATACAGCGACCATCGCCAGAGGTGCGCCCTGTCTTATCGGGATGTTGCAGCTGAAGGTAGCGAGTGGCCATGTAGGAGTTTTTTTTGAGCTGAGAGGTGGGATACTGTCGGCCCTTCTCCTGGTCATATTCGTTGATGATGCGCAGACAAAAGGTCTCAAGGATCTTTTTTTCAAGGCGACGATTCATTTTTTTGGGGTGTTGGGAAGAAAGCAAACCCATCTCTTTGGCCAGTTCATAATTAAAATAGGCCACCTTTCCTCCATCCAGTTGCCGGACAGAGTAGGTGATGGAGCCTTCAGGAACTTGCTGGATCCATGGGTGACTTCCGTCGAGAATCTCAAAGTCTTCGTACTCCTCTTGCTGAGAGCGTCGAGGCTGGCGGAGGCGAAGGGCTGTGCTCTTTTCCATGCCCAACTCATCGGCAAGAATCAATAAAAAGTTAAGGCCGTAAACCCTCCGAAATCGGTGTGAAAATTGGTGACCTGCCCTTGGTAGAGCCTTCCCACAGCCAGTTGCAGATGATCTTCATAGGCGTAGAAACGGAGGTCATACTTCCAACTTTTTTTATTTTCGGGCTGTAGGGGGCCATCAAAAGGTGGTGGGCCGGGAGGAAAAAACTCCTGGACCAAAATCTCGGTCTCTTGGGTCAGTTTTTCAAACATCTTACGGGAAAGGGAAGCTCCCCGATAGACTTGCTTACCTCCATGGGACCTCTTGGGTTTAAAAAACAAATTCTTTCTCTGCTGCCAAATGACCTCGGGGTCGGAGGCTCCATGAGGCTCCTTGAGTAGCTGAGTGGAGAGAAGCTTTTCTGTCACACTGAAGGGCAGAGAGGGGAAGTCTTTCTGTGGTCTCTGCCAGTCGATCATTCGTCCTTTATCGGCTAAAAGAGCGTAAACTCTCGGATGAGGGCTTAAACAGGAGAGGTCCTCTAAGTAAGCTTTTCTTAAGGCCTCGCTTTTCTTATCAGCTAAATAAAAGTCTGTATGGCGATTGTAGATAAACTGGAAATCGGCACCGCCCCGTTGAGTCTTGGAGAGGTCTTTAAGGTCGACTAAAGTGCACTGGATTCCTTGGTTTTCGAAAAAATTTTGGTAGAGATAAAATTCGGGAAGCATTTTCTGCTCAAACAAATTTTCATCCACAATGGCCATTCGTGAATTCAAAAAGTCTGATCGGCCATAAAAGAGAGAATAGTCTTGGGCAAAAGACTGAAGCAGAGACTCTATGGGGTCTTTATGAGCTATTTCGGAGGGAGCTGGTCGGCCCAAAACCTTATACAGTGGATCAGCGAAAAGAAAGCCTGAGGCGTTGGTATTGACTTCAATCAGGCGAAGCTCAGACTTTTCATTGAGATGAAAGTCATAGGCCATTAGGACCCCAGAGGCCGAAGTGGAATGATGGGCAATCTCTGGGCTGCGCTGAAGGACAAACCCCTGGTAGTCTGGATCACGACTGAGACACCACAGCTCATGAATCACTTCCTGAGCTTGGTGCAAGACAGTTTTTGGAATTTTTAAGACGTAGGGACTAAAAAGCTTTTTTAGGTTCTCAGGTGTGGGCCAAAATTGGCTCAGCTGAGCCGATGACTTCGTCAACTCTCGGTGTAGGCTTTTATAGAATTCCTCGGCTTGCTGAGGGTTAGCCGGCCACAACGTGTTTGTCTCCGGGCTTCCAGCCGGCCGCACAGAGTTCACCACTCTTGAGAGCCGTCAGGACTCGGAGAATCTCGCGAGCGTCTCGGCCCACGTTCAAGTTGTGAATGCCCATGTACTGAATTGTTCCTTCTGGATCGATAATGAAAGTTCCACGAGTGGCAATGCCCTGTTCTTCAAGTAAAACTCCATAGTCCCGAGACATCCGCTTGGTCATATCTCCAAGAAGGGGGTAGCCCAAGTTACCTAAGTCGTCTTTAATCCAGCGCTTGTGGGAGTGAACAGAGTCCACGCTGACTCCTAAGACCACCGCATTCTGCTCCGTGAATTGCTTATGAAGGTCGCGAAACTGAGTCAGCTCAGTGGGACAAACAAAGGTGAAGTCCAAAGGGTAGAAAAATAGAACCACCCACTGACCCTTATAATCTGAGAGGCTGATGTCTTTAAAGTCTCCACCATCCACAACGGCAGAGGTGGTGAACTGAGGGGCGGGCTGTCCGATGCTAGGCATGAAGATCTCCTTGCCGAGGGCATAATTACGCTCTGTATAATAAACCTTTTCCGAATCCGGCTAGCTTTGTGCCACAAAAAGTTCTATTCAGCAAGTCTTGGTCCTGGGGTGCTCTGAGGAGGAGAGGAGGTCGGTTGTGAAAATTATTTCGTGGAATGTGAATGGAATTCGAGCCTGTGCCCGTAAAGGCTTTCTTGATTTTTTTCGTCAACAGGACCCCGACATTCTCTGTCTCCAGGAAACTAAAGCTCACCCGGAGCAGCTGGAGGAGGAGTTGATTTCTCCCCTTGGGCGAATCAGCCACTGGTCCTCGGCCCAGCGGCGTGGTTACTCTGGAATTGCCAGCTATTTCCGTGAGGCCCCACTGGGAGTTTCTCAGGGCATTGGTGAGCCCCGCTTTGATAGTGAGGGACGATTTGTCATCAGCAAACACAAGAAGTTCACACTGTACAATGTTTATTTTCCCAATGGTTCTGCTCGCGAAGAGCGCCATCAGTTTAAACAGGAGTTTCTGGATATTTTTACTCGACACCTCCAGGAAAAAATCGCGCAGGGGGAAGAGTTGATTGTTTTGGGAGATTACAATGTGGCCTATATGGAAATTGATGTCTTTGATCCCCAGCGGCTCAGTAAAGTGAGCGGTTTTTTGCCCGAGGAAAGAGAGTGGTTTCGTCGATTTTTAGATGTGGGCTTTGTGGACAGCTTTCGCCATTTCTACCCCAATGAGCCCCATCGCTACACTTGGTGGTCCTATCGGGAAATGGCCCGTCAAGGCAATCGGGGCTGGAGAATTGATCATATCTGTGTCACTCCTGGGCTTGTGCCTCATTTGAAAAGTGTGGAGATTATGGATTGGCAGGAGGGATCGGATCACTGTCCAGTTCAGTTAGTTTTGGACCTTTAGCCAGTTTGGAGGGCTCTCGTTGGCTCGACTCTTTTTGCTATTCACTCTGACTCCCTTAGTCGAGCTTTTTGTGCTCATCAGAGTGGGAAAAATCTTGGGCTTTTGGCCGATTTTTCTTATCATCATAGGCACAGTCTTGTTGGGGATAGTTTTAGTGATGGCCCAGGGACAGTACCTGATGCGAAGGTTCACTGACGAGGTTCATCAAGGTCAACTACCTGCTGACAGCTTATTCCACGCTTTGGTTGTGTTTGTAGGAGGGGTCCTATTCATCGTCCCAGGTTTTCTTACAGATCTTTTGGGTGCAGTGGCGGTTTTCCCTCTCACCCGAGTTCTTCTGGTGCGGGCCTTCAAAAAAAGTCTGGCCCAGCAGATGGCTGCGGGTCGTGTTGTGGTCATGCGTGGGCCGGGTTTTCGGCCTCCCCCGCGGGATGTCACCCCGCCGGCCAGTCAGCAGATTGTGGATGTTTCTCCCAGTCCCAAGAACGAGGATCCCTCCTAAAAGCGCACAGGCTTTGGCTGGCTGTTTTGTTGGTCCTGGTGTTGGTGGCCCCCCCTCAGGCTCTGTGGGCTAGGGCTCTCTGTGTGCGGGGTGAGAAAGTGAATTTGCGCTCTGGTCCTGGGACTCAGCATCCCGTCACCTGGGTGGTGGGTCTCTACACGCCATTGGTGGAGCTGGAGCGCCGAGGGGTGTGGCTCAGGGTTCGCGATCAGGATGGGGATCAGCACTGGGTGCATCACCGCATGGTCGTCACCTCAAGCCAATTTCGCTGCTTGTCTGTACGCAGTCGAATCGCTGAGCTTAAGGCGGGCCCAGGGGCTAAACAGGCCCCAGCAGAGCTTCCCATCGCTGATAAGTACACGGCTTTTAAGCGTCTGGGCGAGAGGGGAGATTGGTATCAAGTTGAGGATATCTCCGGGGTCAAGGCCTGGATTCATGAAAGAGATGTTTGGCGACCTGTGGTTGTTCAGGCCATGGAGTTTTAGGATTTATTTAAGTTTCTGTCTTTTCTCGACCCAAATTAAGCCCCAGAAGTCCCAAATTGATACGATATGACAAAAAAATTTTGCCCTTCTTTTAATTCCATTTAAGATCTTACTTTGCACTACTGCTAAGCATTTCAGGTCGATCCTAGACCTGACTTTTGTCAGGGACTTAGGCCTTGTAAGGCGGTTTAAGATTTTATTCTTGCAATCTGAAATCAGTTTGTGTGTAAATAGTTCAGTTCCAATTTGGAACTAACTAAGGGATGGAGGGGACTCCTTATGTCAGCATTAACTGCAGAATTGCTCAACCAGTGTAAGCAGAAGTTAGTTGAAGCTAAGGCAGAGATTCTGAACCGAGTGCGTGAAAATCGCCACGATCTTTACAACACCGAGGACTCCAAGGGGGGAGACGAGGGGGATCAAACGGTTAGAGCCTTACAAGAGAGTGAATTCTTGTCCATGCACGAGAGATTGCGCTCTCAGCTCTTGGAAATAGAAATGGCCCTGGGCCGTCTTGAGAGCGGCACTTATGGCTTTTGCGAGGAGACCGAGGAGCCCATCGAGGCCGATCGCCTTTTGGCCATTCCCTGGACTCGCCTCAGCATTGAGGGCGCTGAAATCCGCGAAAGTCTACGCAAGCGTTACGCTCGCTAAGCTCTCAAAGGACTTTGAGGGAAAAGCTCAAGGAGTCTCTTCTGACTCCTTGGAGCGAGGCCTCCGATTGACGCTGAGCCTCCACAATCTGATCAATTTCTGGGGCCGAGTAGAGTCGGCCCCGATCCACTCCGGGACAAAACTGAGCCACATCTTGCCGCCAATTTTTGGCCTGCATATTCTCAGGCCAAAAGGGCCAAGTTCGGCACTGAGTGGGGCGGCCGGCATAGACCGAGCACTTGTTGTCCTCTAAAAAAATGCAGTCTGGGGATTTAGGGTTGTCCTTCAGATGCCACTGTCCCTCGGTCTGAGTGCAGTAGGTGCGAGTGAACTGGCTGGTTCTCAGGCCCAGAGCCTGGGCCATCCGGCGGCGGTCTTCCAGAGTTAGATAGACATAGCCATACTCTCCCCGGGAGGTGCAACACTTGCCGGAGCCCTGACACTCAAAGCGCAAGCCCTCTTTGTACCATTTCTCTTTGGCCGACTCGGCTGTGGAGTCCATCTGATGCTCCTGACTTCAATCCTTGATTTGGGAACTTAGGCTTAAACCACAGAGTTGATAGAGCATACGAGCTCCCACATTGCCATCCCACTCGTCCTCGGGATGGGTGGCCGAGGGGGCCACCTCGTTGAGGTCAAAGCCCACAATGAGTCTACCCGCCTTATGCAAAGTCCAGAGCAAATAGGCGGCCTGATCAAAATCCAGCCCCCCTGGAACTGGGGTTCCCGTATTGGGGCAAAAAACCGGGGAGAGGCCATCGATATCAAAGGAGATATAGACCTTTTCTGGCAAGGCCTCGATCACCTGACGACAGATCATTGACCAAGGGGTGCCTGAGAAGAGCTCCTCTTTGACTTTTCTGTCAAAAAAACAGGTGATGTCTTTACGATTCTTTTGCATCAGGAACTCCTCCTCGCAAAAGTCGCGAATGCCCACCTGCACCAGAGTTTTGGGTTTAAACTCTGAGGCCATCACATTGTACATAATCGAGGCGTGAGACTGATGAAAGCCCTGGTAGGCGCAGCGCAAATCCGCATGGGCATCGATATGCAGAATCCCAAAGTCTCCCTGGTGCTTTTCACTGACGGCTTTGATGGCCCCCAAGGGAGTGGAATGATCGCCGCCGATCAGGCCCAGGTTTTTCCCCTCGGCCAAAACAGAGCGGGACTGCTCGTAGACCCATTGGCTCATTTGCTCGCAGCCTTGATTGATCCTGGTCTGAGTGGCCTGGCCGGTGGCCGACAGCTGGCCTTCCTCTTCCAGCTCTTCG
>SKLV01000035.1 GCA_007121385.1 Bdellovibrionales bacterium | reverse complement strand
GTCCTTGTGCCGACGGGCTTAGCTTTTGAAGTCCCGGAGGGCTATGAGCTTCAGGCTCGGCCTCGCAGTGGTTGGGCGATCAAGGAGGGGATCTCTTTGGTTAACTCTCCCGGCACCATTGATGCGGATTACAGGGGTGAGGTCAAAATTATATTAATTAATTTGGGTCAAAAGCCGGTGACTATTCACCCCCTGGATCGAATTGCTCAACTGGTGCTCTGCCCAGTGATTCAGGCTGAGTTGAGGTGGAGCCAGGAACTGAGCTCCACGGAAAGAGGGGCGGGCGGGTTTGGCAGCACTGAGTTGCGTTAACGTCCCCGCCTCAGTTCCTGTTCCAAAATATCCAGACTTTCATGGGTCTTTTGTTGGTGCATGCGCTCAATATTTCGAGTTTCTCTGAGGGTCCATAAAGTATTGAGAAGCCAAAGCAGTAAAATCACCGCATAGAGGGCTGCGACAATCTTGATGGTGGGCTTTTTGGGTAGCTTGAAATTTTCAACCAGCCCCACCATAAGAAGAAGAGCGCTGAGGCCCAGTCCAACGAGGCTGGCCAGTCCAATGAGAGGTGAGATAATATTGAGAAAAAAAGTGGGCACAGAGGCCAGTAATACCAAAGCACTCAGTTTTTGAAAGGGTAGCTGGCGGTCAAAGACAAACAGAGCCACATAGTAAAAAAAACCCGAAGTGATGAGAACTAAAACTATGGCGCTGAGGGGTAGAATAAAGAGCCCAGCCAGTAAGGCCAAGAAGCTTTTGGCCACCAGCCCGGTGAGGAAGCCAGTTCCCGCACTTAAGATCAGCAGAAAAATGAGTTGACTGGGCCAACTCCAAGAGGGCACTGAGCGGATCCCCACAAGGGGGTTTTTAAAAAAACCGAAGAGAAACTGTAGGTCTTGGACCAAGTCGGCTTTAATTTTTTTCCATTCGATATTCAAATCGTAAGCCATCAGGCCTCTATGGGAACATTGATTGGCCGAATTGGGCAAGAGAAATTAGAATTGGCTGTCCAATCTCAATGAGGCACTGGCCCCACCTTTGTCAGCTGTTTCCCCCACTAGAGGGGCGCGATAGGAGACTTCTGCTCCAGCACTCAGGTGGCGACTGATAACAGTGTGTCCGCCTAAAAATACGAGAGCCGCTGGGGTGTTGAACTCCTGGCGCAAGGTACGGTCCGCCGATTTTTGACTCATATCCAAATAGCGAGCGCTTAAGCCAGCTCCAAAGCGATAGTGGGAGTGCGTGCTTTTGGGAATACGATGAACGAACTTAAGGTCAAACTCCTTGAGGGAGACATAAAGATCTTTTTGTGCTCTCTCTTCAGCAAAAGAGCGCAAAGCCCCCTCCGCCACCCAACGGGGAGTGAACAGGTCAATGCCTAAGCTGGCTTCGACCCCCCTAAGGAGAGCCGTGGAAAAGGGCAGGCCCTGAGTTTGCACCTGGACTAAGGTGGTGGCCAGAGCCACTCCTCCATGGAACTGGACTTGCTCTAAAGGGTCTTGGGGGCGTAAATCCACAGCAGGGGCGGAGCGACTGCGACTTAAACCCCGTACGATGCTGTCAAAACTCTCGTAGTCCTCACTCATGTTAAAAGAAGATGAAGCTGCAGCCCAAGTTAAAGTAGGAGTCGCGACTGCTAGAGAGAGAAAGGGGAGCATAAGAAGTGAGAGGCAAAGATTAAAAAAATTGAGTGTTTTATTGAAATTCATGCTTTTAGAATAGCAGAAGAGGTCTTGTTTGCAAAAACTCGTCTTCCCAGACCG
The DNA here is from genome assembly GCA_007121385.1 of Bdellovibrionales bacterium. Classification (GTDB taxonomy): domain Bacteria; phylum Bdellovibrionota; class Bdellovibrionia; order Bdellovibrionales; family UBA1609; genus SKYF01. Next base: position 13,953 of record SKLV01000035.1, on the reverse strand, counting down.
GACCTCTTTTTGTCACAATAGGGGCTATGATCCAGAGTTTTTTTTCTGCCACTCGCCAATGTCTGTGCGCTTTTTGTCGCTCACCCCGAAAGGTCATTAAAAAGCGGCGTTTGACCTGGATGAATGTCCTGTACAGTGCTCTTCTCGCCCTCCTGTTGATGTTCATCTTTTGGCAGGGTTTGGACGGACGGGTCTTTCTGTTCTTTTTGATCCACTTGGTTTTGGCCGAGGCTTTTATACAAATTCGGTGGCGACTGTCTTTGCCTTGCCCTCGCTGCGGTTTTGATCCAGTTCTGTATGTGCAGAGTCCAGACAGAGCGGCAAAGAGAGTGAGCCAGTTTTTGGATCGACAGAGGCAGAGAGCTGATTACTATTTGCGTCGCCCTTCTCCTTTAGAGGAGAATATAAGACTTCGCAGTATAAGAAAACCCAATGGGACGGGCCAATCTCAAGAGGGCCAGTTCATAAAGGTAGAGTCTGAAGGGCCGCAAGCCCTTTCCCCGGTTGAGGAAAGGTGAGAGAAATCATGAATACCTTGAAGATTTTAGCCATCATTATTTGTTTAGGGGGAATCGGAGGCTTCAACTGGGCTCAGGCTTCCCAGCCAGGCCAGAGACAACCAGCCCAGCGGGGAGTGGTGTCTGTGGACGGAGCGGCCATTTATCAGGCTCCTAGCTTTGACGCTCCTGTGGTGGGCTATGCTCCTTTTCAGCAACAAGTGGTCTTGAGTCGGGAGCCCATGATCGGCGATGGGGGCTTTGGTCTCTTTTACCGGGTGAGAACCCCCGATGGGGTTCAGGGCTTTATCACTGATGTGGATGTGGTGCCTCAATTTAAATTTGATATCAGTGGGCGCGGCGGCAGAGGGGGCCGAGGAGGCTCTCGTCGAAGTTCGGAGGCCTCTTCTCCGCAAGAGAACCCCGATTTTCAGCGAGTGCAGGACTTTGACCAAGATATTCGGCCTCTCTTTTTTACCCGCTATTGGGGCGGGGTTATAGGCATGGCTTTGGACTATGGAGAAAAGTTCTCAGGCCAGGTCTATCGCTCAGACACTCCTTTTTTCGGCCTTAAGATGACGGGTCCCGAAGTGCTTTTTCATGGGCCGCCCATTGACTTCAATGTTCTTTTCTACCCTGGAGCTCCAGGGCTCTACAAGGGGCTGTTCTCTCCCACCTCTTCTGCCACTGGCTTTTTGCTGATGTCAGATATCAACCTTCTCTTCCCTCTTTTAGAAAGGAGGGAAGACTTGGTGACCTTTGGCTTTGGCCCCATGGCCCTCTTTGCCAGCTACAAGGTGCCTGTTGTGGGTAATGATGGGGTCAGTGAGGTCACCTTGAACTCCCATGAATTGAGGTTGGGCTTGAGCCTTTCGGCCACCTACACTCGGCGCTTTAATCGCTGGGCTGCTCGTGCCGAAGCCAAATACTACGTGGAAAAAGCCAACTACCCTGGCCTCTGGCTGGCCCTCCAGCGAGAATACTAAAAACCCCCCCAGATGCTTTTTTGGCGGCGGCGCGTAATCAGATGAATTTGCTGCGACCTCGGTTCAAATTGCCCCTATGAGCAATAAAATAAAACTCTTGCCTCCTGAGGTGATTGATCAGATTGCGGCTGGCGAAGTGGTGGAGCGCCCGGCTCACTTAGTCAAGGAGCTAGTGGAAAACAGTTTGGACGCGGGGGCCACTCAGATCGAGGTGGAGTTTGCCCAAGGAGGGCGCTGGATTCGGGTGGAGGACAATGGTCAGGGAATGGCTCCTGAGGACCTCAAATGGGCCCTGTCTCGCCATGCCACAAGTAAGATTCACCGCAGTGACGACCTGTGGGCCTTACAGAGTTTTGGTTTTCGCGGCGAGGCTCTGAGTGCCATCGCAGCGGTGAGCCGACTGCAAATAGTTTCCAGGCCCCCCCAGGCCACACAGGGGTTTCAAATTCGCTCGGACTGGGGGCAGTTGTCCGACCTGATGCCTTCAGGGGCAGAGGTGGGCACTCGGGTGGTGGTGGAGGATCTTTTCGCCAATGTGCCGGCTCGTCTTAAATTTTTAAAATCCGAGGCGGCGGAACACCAGCAAATAAAAAATGTTTTAAAAGCGCTGGCCCTGGCTTTTCCTCAGGTGCAGTTTCGGATTTTACAGAAGGGAAAACTGCTCCACTACTGGCCAGCCCAAAAGCAGGCCTTGGATCGAGTGCAGGAGGTTTTAGAGCCTTCTGGTGCCCTTTTTTGGGTGGAGGCTCAGGATTTGTCTATTCAGGTGAGGGCGGCCCTCAGCCCTCCTCATTTGACTGCGGCCACATCTCGTCAAATTTGGCTCTTTGCTCAGAGGCGTTGGGTTCAGGACCGCTCTCTCCAGGCCGCAGTGATGGAGTCCTACCGAAATTTGCTGATGCATGGAGAGTATCCTATTGCGGCTGTTTGGGTGGACGTGGATCCGGAGGATATTGATGTCAATATCCATCCCACCAAGTCCCAGGTGAAATTTCGCCGGCCACAAGATGTTTTTCGCGTGGTGATGCAGAGTTTAAGACGGGCTTTGGAGAAGGCTCCCTGGGTAGGCGAAATCACCCAAGCCTCTGCGGGCTTGCGGTCTCTGACCCAGGAGTCCAGCTCAAGGAATCTTCAGGTGAAGGAGGCCTTGGGGACTTATTCAGCCCGCTCTTTTTCGGACCCAGAGTTCTTTCGCACCCAATATCCGAGGAGGCCAGAGCTGAAGCTGAGAGAGTCAGGCCCTGCTAGTCAGCCTTCCCCTGGGGCAGAGACGCAGTCGCCCTCTGCCTCCTCCGCACTAGGGCGCTGGGCCTCCCTGCAAGTGGTGGGACAAAGCCATCTGACCTATATTGTCGCCCAGTCCGAGAAGGCAGTTGTCTTTATTGATCAGCATGCGGCTCATGAGAGAGTGGTGTTTGAGAGGTTGATGGCCGCATGGCGAGGGCAGAAGATCGATCTTCAGCGCTTTTTGGTGCCCTTGGTGGTGGATATGGAGGCCGCCTTGGTGGAGGCCTTGATGTCTCAATCTGCCGATTTGGCTAAATTGGGCGTTCTGGTGGAGCAGGCCGGCCCTGAGTCAGTGGCCATTGTAGAAGCTCCCAGCTTACTGGAGGGACGAGGGCTGTCTGAGGCCCTCCTCAATATGGCTAGAGAGGTGCAGGATCAGGGAGGCAGCTTTGCGGTGGAGAAAGTAGTGGCTGATTTGTGTGCCACAATGGCCTGTCACTCGGTGATTCGGGCCGGGCAAGCTTTGGGGCGAGCCCAGATGGAACAGCTACTCAGAGAAATGGACGAGCACCCCCTTTCCAGCTTTTGCCCCCATGGCCGCCCTGTCTTTGTTGAATATCCTGTGGCCGAATTGGAGAAGGACTTTGGGCGCAAAGTCTAAGCGGCCGGTTGTCTTTGTGGTGGGGCCCACGGCCAGTGGCAAAAGCGCTTTGGCCTTGGAGTGGGCTCTTCAATGGGGCGGGGGTATTTTTAATGCCGATAGTCTGCAGATCTATCAAAAGTTGGATATAGGAACAGCCAAGCCCAGTTTGGCCGAACGGCAGTCCTGCCCACACTTTTTGTTTGATATTGCAGAGGTGGGGAGTCATTGGAGTGTGGGAGACTACTGCCGGAGGGCCTGGCCGGAGCTAGAGCCGTGGAGGGCGCAGAGACCTGCCTTTGTGGTGGGGGGCAGTGGCTTTTATATTCAGGGCTTGCAGAAAGGTCTGTTTCCGGTTCAGCCTCTGAGTGAAGAGGTGAAGGCCCAGTTGGAGGAGCTCAAGGCGCTAGGGAATCAAGCTCTCAGGGCTCGGCTGGAGGAGTTGGACCCCGAATATGCCCAAAGTCTGTCCCCTCAGGACTTCTATCGCTTAGAGCGTGGCCTGGCTGTGGTTTTGAATGAAGGCCGACCCATGAGTCAAATCCGAGCTGACTTTCAAAAGCAGCCCCCAGCGCTCACTGGCCCCAGCTTTCAGCTGGGGCTCCATTGGCCCCGAGAGATCTTAAGACAAAGAGCAGAGCAGCGACTGGAGGAGATGCTGCGCCAGGGGTGGCTGGAGGAAGTCCAGTCTTTACTGGCCGAGGGCTGGGGGGGGTGGCCTCCTCTGAAGAGCGTAGGCTATGCACAATGTGTGAGCTATCTCAAAGGGGAAATCAAAAGCCTTCAGGAGGCCAAGACTCTGATTGTCACCGCCACTCTTCAGCTGGCCAAAAAGCAAATGACCTGGTTTAAAAGAGATCGACAAATTTTTTGGGTGGACGCCAGCTCTTCGGAGGCCATGGCAAAGGCCCGCTCTCAGGTTGACACTTGGCTTAAGGGCTCGGGAGAATAGGTCTATGAATAGCATGACTGGCTATGGAGTTTATCGCGACCAGTGGCGCGGAGTTCATTTTGAAGTGGCTCTGCGCTCGGTCAACTCTCGTTTTCTTGAGGTCCGCCTGCAGGGCCCCAAAGAGTTGAGCCATTTGGAATCCTGGTTTAGGGCCGAGGTGCAAAAACATTTGCGCCGAGGCACGGTGGAGATTTTCCTGCAGCGAAGGCTCAGCCCTCAGGCTCTCAAAGTGCAGATTGAGCCCCAAGTGGAGAGAGCCAAAGCTTGGCTGAAAGCCTATGGAGTTTTAGCTCAGAAAATAGAGATGCCTCTGGATATGAATTTCTCTCAGCTGGCCACTCATTCTGGGGCCTTTGTGGTTCATGAGGACCTCAGCCCTAGACCAGGGGAGGAAAAATGGCTGCAAAGCTGTTTTCGGCGGGCCCTCAAAGATCTGGTGGCGGAGCGACGAAGGGAGGGAAGAACCCTAAAAAAAGAGGTTTCCGGGCAGCTTAAGGCCCTTTTAAGTCTGCTTAAGAAAGTTGAAAAACTAGCTGAGCAGCTGCGTCCTCAGCAGCAAAAGCGGCTTGAAGAGAGGTTGAAAAAGCTAAAAATGAACTTTATTGACCCGCAGAGGCTGGCCCAGGAGGTGGCCCTGGTGGTGGATCGGGCTGATATTCAAGAGGAAGTCGTTCGCTTGAAAGAGCACGTGGGGGCTTGTCTTCACCTTCTCAACGCGACGGAAGTCGAGGGTAAAAAGTTGGAGTTTTATAGCCAGGAGCTCTTGCGGGAAATGAACACCATCGGGTCCAAATCTTTGAGCGCAGAGTTGACCACTCGGGTGGTTGATGGGAAGAGTTTAATAGAGCGGATAAAGGAACAGGTGCAAAACATCGAATGAGTAAAGCTCAGTCCAAAAACCCGCCCGGAGCGGTCTCGCCTAAGGGAAAAATGATGATTCTTGTGGGCCCGAGTGCAGTGGGAAAGTCCACTTTTCTGGCCCAGGCGGTAAAAGATTTTCCCGAGCTGGTGGACACGATCACCTGCACCACTCGGCCCATGCGTCCTGGGGAGAAGGAGGGCAACCCTTATTATTTTCTTAGCCGCCAAGAATTTGAAGAGAAGGTGGCTCAGGGCTATTTCGTCGAATTTGCAGAAGTTCACGGAAACCTTTATGGAACACCGCGTAATCAAATTGAGGACAACTTAGCTCAGGGAAAAACGGTGATTATGGATGTGGATGTTCAAGGGGCTCGGACCTTTAAGAGGAAGTACCCTCAAAGTCTTACCATCTTTATTCACCCCCCCTCTTTTGAGGTTTTGCGGGAGAGACTCCTTAAAAGAGATGGGACTGGGGCCAAGGATATAGAGCTAAGGCTTAAGAATGCTCAGGAGGAGCTGGCCACCGCCCAAGAGTTTGACCGCCAGCTGGTCAACGGGGATTTTGCTGAAAGCTATGCAGTTTTTAAAAAAATCATTGAAGAAGTCTTAGGAAATCGTTAGCTTGGAGCGACTTTTTAAAAAGGAGCGGAAAAAGTGGCCCGAGTCACCGTTGAGGACTGTTTAGATCATGTAAATAATCGTTTTGCCCTGGTCCTTCTTGTCGCCAAGCGCGCTAAGCAGTTGATGAAGGGTGATCAGTGTACCGTTCCTGCCCGTGAGAATAAGCTGATTGTGGGAGCTTTGCGTGAAGTGGCGGCAGGCAATGTCTACTTTGACATTGATGAGTCTCGCGGGGCGGCCGAAGAGCAAATTCAAAAAGATCTTTTGCGTTAAAGCTCTTTGGTCGAAGTCTTAGGCTTTGGTCGGGGCACCTTTTCAGGGTAACTCAAAAAGCTCTTGAGTTTCAGCCACTTTGTTCCGTTAAGAGGGAGTCGGTGACTTTACAACAGGGCTGAGATGCTAGAGACTTCTTATATAGATTCTATCACCAAAACGGAACCTCAGAGCCTTGAGGATCTCCTTGAACTCCTCAAGGCTTATCTACCTGACAAAGATCTCAAATTAGTCGCCAAGGCCTATGAGTTTTCTGAGAGGGCCCATACAGGTCAGGTGCGTCGCAGTGGGGAGGCCTATATTTTCCATCCTCTTGGGGTGGCAGCCATCTTGGCTGACTTGCGCTTGGATGTGAGCACCATTGCCACTGGCCTGCTTCACGACACAGTTGAGGACACCTCAGTCACCTTAGAGGATGTGGAAAAAGATTTTGGCCCCGTCGTTGCTCAGCTGGTGGACGGAGTGACTAAAATATCAAAGATGAGCTTTCGCAACACCCATGAAAAACAGGGTGAGAACATTCGCAAGATGATTGTAGCCATGGGTAAAGATGTCAGAGTGATCTTGGTCAAGCTGGCAGACCGTCTCCACAATATGCGCACCCTAGGCCATATGCCTCCAGACAAACAGTTGCGCATTGCCGAGGAGACTTTAGATATTTATGCTCCTTTAGCCAGTCGCTTGGGGATCAGCTCCATGAAGGTGGAGCTGGAGGATTTAAGTTTTCGTTTTAGTCAGCCGGAGTCCTACTACGCTCTGGCCCAGAAGGTGGCTGGAAACCGCAGGGAGAGAGAAAAGTACATTGAGGATGTGATTCGTCTGCTCTACCAGGAGTTAGGCAAGAGAAGCAAAATCAGCTTTGATGTGTCCGGACGGCCTAAGCACCTCCACTCCATTCATCGCAAAATGTTGGCCAGCAATGTGGACTATGAGCAGGTTTATGATGTCTTGGCCTTTCGGGTCTGTGTGTCCACGATCCCTGAGTGTTATGAAATTTTAGGTCATGTGCACTCCCTGTGGAAGCCTATCCCGGGACGATTTAAAGACTTTATTGCCATGCCCAAGGCCAACAACTACCAGAGCTTGCACACCACGGTGATAGGTCCCAATGCCGAGAGAATTGAGATTCAAATCCGTACTCACGAAATGCATTTGGTGGCGGAGCGGGGGATTGCCGCTCATTGGGCTTATAAAGAGGGGGCGGAGGCCAGTGGGCCCAATAAAGAGGTGGCGGACAAATTCAATTGGCTCAGGGACCTGGTGGCCATGCACCAGCAGACCAACAGTTCCGATGAGTTTTTAGAGAATGTCAAAAGCGATCTTTTTGACTCTGAGATCTATGTGTTTACCCCCAAGGGGGAGGTTAAGGAGTTTCCCGAGGGCGCCACACCCCTTGATTTTGCCTACTCCATTCACACCGATGTGGGCAATCACACGGTGGCGGCCAGAGTGAATGGTCGCCTGGTGCCGCTGAAGCATCGGCTGGTGAACGGGGACACCGTGGAGGTGATCACTTCTAAAACCCAGCAGCCTTCCAAAGACTGGCTGAAGATCTGTGTCACCACTCGGGCCAAATCGAAGATCCGCGCCCACGTAAAAGCCGAGCAGAGAAAGCGAGCTCTTGAGGTGGGAAAAGAGCTTCTGGAAAAGAGCTTTCGCAAAAATGGCACCAGCCTGCAAAAACACCTGCAGGGCCCTTTGTTTGATAAGCTGCTCAAAGACCATGGCTGCAACAGTGCTGAGGATGTCTTTGTTCTGGTCGGTTATGGCACCCTGACCCCTCAGCAGATTCTTCAGGTCCTCGTTCCTGGGATCAAGCCCGAGTCTCAGGGGTCGGGTAGCGAAGAGGCCAGCTTTTTACAGAGAGCCTTTAAGGCCGTGGTGGATCGAAAAAAGAAGTCCTCCTCCCTGATCACTGTGGATGGGATGGATGATATGCTGGTGCGCTTTGCTCGCTGCTGCAACCCTATTCCTGGGGACCCGGTGGTGGGTTTTATCACTCGAGGGCGGGGCATTGCCATTCACCGGGCGGATTGTGATAAGGCCTTTGAGCTGGACCAGGATCGACGCATTGATGTGGAGTGGAACAGCCAGCAAAAGGGAGAGGCCAGTCGCATGGTGCGGGTGCGAGTGGTGAGTCAGGATATCGCAGGACTTTTGCGCAATATGACCGAGGTCTTTTCATCCAGCGGAATCAATATTCACAATGCCCAGGTGAAGACCACCAGGGATGGCAAGGCCATTTCTGTCTTTGATGTGAGTATTCGCGATACGATTCAGCTCAATCAGGTGATCTCGTCTCTGATGAAAATCAAAGGGGTGATCGGAGTGACCCGGGTCACCCCCACAACCTAAGGGTCAAAAATTCTACTAAAAGCTTAAGGCCAGCCCCGTGCGCACACTGATCATATTGGCAGAGACCCCCGTTTCTCCAGGAAACAGATTGTACTCCAGCTGCAGAGGCAGCATAAAGCGTGAGCCCACAAAGAAATCAATGCCCCCGCCGGCTGAAAAGTTGCTGGTGGTTTGGATAGAGGACTCAGAGATGGCGACACTGGAGAGAGTTTTGCTCAGGGGAAAGAGGATGCTAATCCCCGCCCCCACCCAAGGGCGCAAGCGACTGCTAGTGAAGACATAGCGGCCCCAGAAGTCAGCGGCCATATAGTCCACATCAAAGCTTCGGTCTGGGCTTGAGGACTCGGCAGAGAACTGCTGAAAGCCTAAACTGGTTCTTAGCCACACTGAGGAGAATACAGCATAGTCCAGAAGGGCCTTAAAGGACATGGCGCTGCCCGATAAGTCATAACCGGAGTCGTCAGGAGGATCTATGTTCATTGAGGTCATAGAAAAACCAAAGAGTCCACCAATCAGCATTCTTCCCGAGGGGGTCGACCTGGCCGGCTGAATGGCTGTGGTCTGAGCGGGGGGAGTGGTTCGAGCCTGGGCGGTCCCAGCTCCTGTGGGGCCTGCCACTAAGCTCCAGCCGGGCTGAGCCTGGCCCCGTCCCAGTTGGGCCACCGCCTGCTGGCCGCGAACTTGAGCTATGCGCACAACCCCTTGCCTTTTCCCGGCGGTGTCCACCACAAAAAAGACATCTCCAGGTTGGGCCTTGGTGTTTTCCAGGTTGATCAGCACATTTTTGCCACGCACACCCTGCACTTTGGCAGCATGGCTGGTGGAAGAGAGACTGAAGCTGATCATTAATAGACCAATAAAATAAAATAGGAAAAAGCGTGTGGTGTAATTCATGAGGACTCCTACTCTTTATCAAATGGTACAGAATGAGGTTGGCCAATGTAAAAGTAAATTTAGGGTAAGGTCTAATTCTTGGAATTTGGTCTGGCCTAAAGGCCAACCAGTCTCTCACTGCTTGCAAATAGAAAGTCCTCTACGGCCAACTCGACATCCTCGGCTGAGTCCAGTTGGAACTGAGCGAGGCAGCCTTGACCCGTGGTCTTATGGGCCGTGAGGATGAGCAGCTCCGACCCATTGACCCATCCCCAAGTGAGCAGCTGGTCCTGCAGACCCATGGGCCGTTCTGCAAATTGGGACCAGTTGACTTCGCTTAAGGGAGCAAGCTGAGGCAGCGGGCTCGAGCTGCAGTCTTTGAGGGGCTCAACGCGGAATCCGCTCGATAAGTAAAAATAGGGGCGACGATCATTCTCCAAAAACTTCCGGTCATCTGATTGATAAAGGGTGCAACTGACTCCCATAAGAAGTAAGGCGGCCAGCCCGAGAAGGGCTAGCCCCTTCCCTTTACCGAGCAGTGAAGAAATAAGGGACCTGTTGTTTGGGGCACTTCTCCACTTCTTCATAAACCTTAGTTTGAAGGAGAGGAGGCTTTCAGTACAAGCCCAGTTTTTTAAAGATTTTTAAAAGGGAATTTCATCTGAGCTGTCAAAGGAGGGCTCAGGTCCAAAATTCTGTACATCATCCTCCCCAGAGGAGGGGCCCCCAAAGTGACCGGCTCCGGCCTGACTGCTGCCGCCCAAAAATTGTAGGTTATTGGCCACGATCTCGGTGGTGTAGCGTTTTTGGCCCTGCTGATCCTCCCAAGAGCGAGTTTGGAGACGGCCTTCCAAATAGACTTGGCGCCCCTTGCTCAAGTACTTGCCGCAGAGTTCAGCCAACTTTCCCCAGACCACCACCCGGTGCCACTCAGTTCTCTCCTGGCGTTGACCATCTCGATCTGTCCAGTTTTCACTGGTGGCCACACTCAGACGGGCCACTGTATTGCCACTGCTAATGGTTTTCACCTCGGGGTCAGTTCCCAGGCGGCCCACAATAATGACTTTATTCACTCCAGACATAAAAAGCCCCCTTAAAGCAATTTATTAAGGCTTCAATTTATGGCTCAAGACTAGGGAAGTTGCAAAAACTTATCGGTTCAAAGCGAGTCAATGGGGGTTATTTGGGGCGGGGGGCCAAAACGGGGCCCAGTCATTCTAAACAGATAGCGCTCTCCGTCAGGAGTTTGTCTCCTTAAATTGCTGCCAAGGGCACTGAGGATCAAATTCCAGTCCTGGGGTAAGTTTTCCCCTGCCAAAATCTGAAAGCGCAGATCATAATTTCCCCATTCTGGGACTAGAGTTTCCCCCCTCGGTGGCACTCGCTGTTTGGCCAGCCTCAAACCCAGCCTTCCTCTGACCTGTAAAGAGAGGCTGTCGGAGGCCTGGCCTAGCTGACCCTCTTCTATGATGAGCTCTCCACCGACCAGTCGTCCTCTAAGTCGAAGGCCTCCATCCCAGGAGAGTCCTGAGACATCCATGGGGCCCATGGGGGTGGGGATGCGGGAAGATTCCATTTGTAGAGAGGCAAGGTCCAGTTCTAGTTCCACTTCGGGCTGTTCCTCAAATTGAGGTTCAATCAGGGCGTCGAGCTCCAACTGTCCCAAACCTCTGAGAGTAAGTGGTGAGTTAAAGTGGCGGGTCAGCTGGGTGAGGTCCAATTGGGGGGATTGCAACTCCACTCTGTGAGCTGGGTTTCCCTGGGCCGTTCTTCTTCGGCTTTGCCAAGTTAAACTCAAATTGGAGCCCAAAAGCCCTTGAGCGGAGATGGTGGCCCCGGGGGCTCCCCGCAGTAGACTCAGCCAAGAGGGGGCCAGAGTGAGAGTGGAGCTTTCAATGGTGGGCATCACCTGGGAGCTGAGCCTCACTTCACGCAGTTGAAATCCAGGGCGAGGGGTGAGAGTGGGGCCGGCCTCCTTGAACTGCAAAAAGATCATGTTGTTGGAGGCCTCAGCCACTTGGGAGCTGATTAAGTCGGATAAGTCTCCATAGGGAAAGCGCAGGGCAAAAAACACCAGAGCTGAGAGGAGGACAAGGCCCAAATAGCCCTTGTACTTAAAGATGGGTTGAATCAGGTCCTTAAGAGAAAAACTCATCGTCCCCCTCGGCCTCTGGCCCCTCCAGGGGGATTCTCTTCAGGCTCCGCAGAGGGCAGAGCAAAGGCCAAAAACCTATAGATCACATCATAGTAAAAGGCCTTGTTCGGCTCCGAACTGGCGCGAACATCCAAGGTCACCAATCTGAGTTGAGGGTTCTGTCGCTCAATGCTTTGCCCCACATCCACCACTTGTCTTAAGTTCAAAGACTTTAAACTCACCGACACCCCGGCCTGTTGAATGGGGGGGGAGGCCAAGAACTCAGGGCTGCCCGGTGAGGGCTCAAAGGCCTGAATAGGCCCTTTTTGCTCATCGGTGAGAGCTAGTCCTGCCAGGGCCCGTGACACTTGTGACTCCACCTGGGAGGTGCTGACTGAGGGGGGCAGGGGTGAGGCCCCTTGCGAGGCCTGGCCCGCTTGCAGGAGTCCACGGATTAGCTCGCGGTTTTCCTCAAACTCTTTCATGGATTCGTTGGCTGATGAAAAGTAGGAGGCGGGAATGGAAATCAAAAGGAGTAAAACCAATCCTGCCCCTAGGCCTATTAACAATTTTTGTTGTTGTTGGGGGAGGACTTCAAAGCGCTCCCTGAGAGTTTGGTAGGTGGAGCTCTCTTCGATTTGATTCCACAAGTTCTGCAGTTGATCTTTGATTTGCTCGCGCAGATCCGCCAAGTTCACTACTGTCCCCCTTCAGCCAGGCGCTCTATGTTGAGGCGAAAAGCAAAAGGCTGGCGTTGGGCGCGAGTGCCCAGCTGGGGGCTGATACGCTCCACTTGACCCCTTAAGGCCATTTGGCGCAAGGCCCCTTCAATGGCCGCTATAGCGGCCGCTTGCCGGGCATCTCCTTCAATCTCCATTTGCCGTCCCTCAATATTGACCCGCCTCAATTCCAGATCCCACTCCGGCCGCAAATTGGTCCGGCTGGACAAGCGGGCCAGCCACTCTAAGCTGGAGTTGATCTGACTGACTTTCTCGGCCTGACTGCGACCCCTCTCCAAGGCCTCCTGTTGGCGAATAAAGTTGCGGATGTTTTTAGGGGTGGCCTGAGCCGCTCGCAAGTTGGCGACAGTTCCTGCATGAGTGCGCAACAGTTGATAGGACTCATCAGCCAGGTGGCGGGCCAGGCTGTCCTTGAGAACCGCATAGGTCAACAGAACAACAAAGGCCGCTGCCCCCAGTTGCATCAGGGGCTTCCACTGCTCCCAAACAAGGGCCATACCCTGGGACTCGGAGGCGAAGTCACCTTTCAGTAAATTCACTGCCGGGTTGCGTGGTTTTTTGAGTCCCTCAAGGGCCAGTCCCAGTGCCAAGCCCTGCCTCAGTTCGCCCCGGGCATTGGCTTTAAAGTCCATCTGAGGGTGTAGGGGCAAAGATTCAAGGCGGTTGGTGGGGATCTCAATTTTTTGGGTGATATAGGGGCCTATATTCTTTAACTGGGCCACTCCCCCTAAAACAACGGCCTGCTCCACTCGGACTTCAAACTCAGTTTTGATTTCAAGTAGATTGAGGCGCAGAGCCTGAGTGAGATCATTGAGAGAGGTCTTAATCAGGTTAGAAAAGCGAACTTGCTCATCGGTGACTCCATCCTCATTTAAGAGAACAAAGCCCTTGGTTCTCAGTTCCTTGAGGGCCTCCACATAAGGTGTGTTGTAGGCCTTACTCAAGGCCATGGCAATGGACTTGGCTCCCCAGTCAATCTGGCGCAGGGCAACTAGAGCCCCTCGACGAAAGACACAGAGTAAGGTGTTTTCATGGCCCACTTGGATGAGGGCCATGGCGGGGTCAGAATCCGGCACCTCAGGGGAAGAAGCCCCTTGGCCCTCTGATGTTTCCTTGCTCTCACCAGCCTGAAGGTGGAGAAGAGGGGGTGGCTCTTGCCAGTTCTCCACCAAGTTGGCCAAGGCCAATCCCTCCACACTGAGTAGGTCCAGAGCGAAGCCGCAGTCGGAGGCCAGCTGGACAGACTCGGCCACAAAATCCTTTGGGCAAGCCAGAGCCAGAACTTCGGCCTGAGTGGCTCCTGTGTAGGCAGTGATTTTGGCATCGAAGATGGCATCATCCTGACTAAAGGGAATGTCGTCTTCCAGCTCAAAGGCGATGCTCTTTAATATCTTATGGCGCTCACGAAAGGGAAATTGGCGGTGTCGGGAACTCACATGGGCCTGCTGGACTCCCATCACAAAGCGAGTGCTGGTGGGGTCATAACTTTGTATCAGCTTGCGCAGCTGATCGATGACTTCAATTTTTCGATCTTTGTTGGGGTCCGGAGACAGGGGGAGTTCATGAAAGGCCTTGATGGAATAGCCTTTGGATGTGGCCTCCACTTCAGCCACCTTGATGCTGAAACTCCCAATGTCAATGCCGACGCTTTTCATCTAACTTTAACCCTCTTCTTTAACCTTCCTGTACCACCTTAGTCCTGTCTAGCTCGATTCTCACTCTCCTCGACTTTAGACTGTTTTACCTCTCCCACCAATAGACAATGCGGGGCCTTCCCTTTGGGGCTTGGTAGGG
>SKLV01000134.1 GCA_007121385.1 Bdellovibrionales bacterium | reverse complement strand
GCGGCCACCAGGTACTTGAAGTGGATCACATTGGGATCATGTTGGGCACTGCAGAGCAAATCAGCGCCCAAATAAGCTTCTATCAGGTAAAGGGAGCGACTGCAGTCGTACATGGCCCGATCCGAAGCACTTTGGCAGGAGTAGGGGCGGATGGCGGCCAATTGAGGAGCTGCGGGAAAATCCAGCACCCGGCTGCGTCTCTCTTCGGGCAAACCTCGTCCACGCAATGAGAACTCAATCACCTCAGCGCGAAAAGCGGATTTGCGAACTGTGCCTAAATATTTTTTAAACAGCCAAAGCTGAGTGTAACTCTGAGCTGTTGTGGAGTTCTGCAGAGAGCTGGGCAACTGGTTCATCCAAGGAGCCAAGTGAAAGTACTGACGAAAGTGAGTGAGCAGTTGCTGGCGGGCCTCTTTGTTCAGTTTAAACAGGTCTTCATTGAGAGCCTGGTGAAGGGGCTTTAGGGCGGCCTGCAAAAACTGCCCAGGATGGACCTGAAGTTGATCGGTCCAGATGTTCAGCTCCTTGGCGTCCAAGCTCGCGCACAGAGGCCGGTTGGCGGACGATCTTTGAGCTTGAGAGGGAAAAGAAAGCAGACCGAAAGCTAAAAAGCCCATAGCCATTGCCAAAGGCTTGGGTGAAATGGAAAAAGTCTTCATAGTGGGTTTATTATGACTCTGACCGAGGGGGCTGACAAGGCCGAATGGCCAGAGTGCATTGTCTTTTGCCGGCGAAGCCAGGTCGTAGACTCACATCAAAACCCAGCTGTTTAAGGGCTCGCTTTAAATTTCCGGTGGCCGCATAGGTGGCAAAGACACAGCCCTCTTCAGCGTAAACAGAGAGAATGTTTTTGAGCGCAGATTCCGACCACAGCTCCGGAGTCATTTTGTGGCTGAAGGCATCGTAAAAAAAGCCCGTATAGCGAATCTCTGAACGGGAGCTTTCTTCATCACCAGGTGGACTGAACTTGCTTAGAAGTCGCCACAGTCCTGTTCTTCGCCAATTGAGAAGTTGGATTTTTAGGGCCTCGGGATCGACAGAAAACTTTTTGGCCAGGGCTGTCAAAATCTGATCATAGGCCGAGAAAAAATCTTGTTCCTGGGCCTCAGAGGGGGGCTGACCCTCCAGCCATTGGGTAAAAAACTCGCGCAGTCGGGGGTCGGACTCAAAGGAGTCCATTCGTTCAAGAGAGGGAAAGGTCTCGCTCTGAGCCTCGCCTTGTAGCCACCAAGCTGTGAAAATCATTTCGTTGTAGCCCAGACCAAAGCCCAGGGAGAAAATTTTGAGCGGCCAGCCCTGGGCCGCTAAAGTCTCCAGGACCGGCAAATAGACATAGAGGCTTTCACTTAAAGCCCCTTGGCTGTGGTGCATTTTCTCCACCCTCTGCTCCTCACCTCCCACAACAAGGGTGGGACTGCCGTCAGCGGTGATAAAAAACTCAAAACTCATAGGAAAATCTCATTTTTTGGCCTCGTCCTTGCCAGGCCAAGCTAAGATGACTACAAGCTTGAGAGCAATGGAAATCATGGCTTTGACAGCAAAACAGACCAACTCCCCATGGGGCGGGCTGCCCTATTACCCCATCAGCCAATTTTATCGCAGCTTGTTTGGCTGCAAAGTTTATAAGGTGCCTGTCAGCGTGGCCCAGACCTGCCCCAATCGGGAAGGAATCAAGGGAATGCAGACCTGTAACTTTTGCGATGAATGGGGTTCGGCAGCCTATCCGGAGATTCGCCATCACAGCCTGGAAGAGCAGGTGGCTCGGACCATGGAGAACATGAGGCTCAACTATAGAGCACAAAAGTTTTTGGTCTATTTTCAGGCCTACACCAACACTTTTTCTAAATCCCAACAGCTGCGCCAGCAATTTGCTGAGGCCTTTGCCTTTCCTGATGTGGTGGGAGCCGTCGTAGGGACTCGGCCCGACTGCATTTCAGATGCCGTCATGGATTTATGGTACGAGGCCTCTCAAACTCACTTTATGGCCGTAGAGTTGGGAGTGCAGAGTTTTGATAACAAGCAGTTGGAGTGGATGAGGCGAGGGCATTTGGTGGATAAGACTTTTCAGGCAGTGGAGAGAATCTCCCGCAGCAACCCTCAGATCAATCTGGGCATTCACCTGATGTTTGGATGGCCGGATGAGACCGATGAAGACATTATTGAGGCCGCACAGCTGACGAACTCCCTGCCCATTCACAATGTCAAATTGCACAATCTTCATGTGCTGAAAAACACACCTTTGGCGGAAGACTACCTGGCTGGCCGCTTTAAGCCCATTGAGCTTGAGGACTACTCCCGCCGAGTGATGCTCTTTTTGCAGCACCTCAATCCTCGAATTGCTGTCCATCGTTTGGCGGCTCTGTCACGGCGCTCGGAAGAGCTTTTGGCTCCCCGCTGGACAGCTAAAAAAATGGAGATCTACCAAGGGCTCTTGGACTATCTACGAGAGCACGGGGCCTATCAGGGGCAAAAGTTTGCCGATTCCAGACTTGCCAAGATCCCAGCTGGAGAATAGGCTGTGGTCATGCTTAAACCATCCAGAACTTTCTTTTTTGTGGGCTTGATCTCAGTTTCTGTTTGGGGGCTGGTGGCCTGTGCCACTGCTGAGCCCCGGCAAGATGTGCGAGAGTCGGTAGAAAACCTGCAGATGCGCCATGGGTGGACCGTCTTCAGTGGGCCTGAGCGCACTCTGGTGGATGTGAACGACATGGACTCTATTCGCCGCGGGGAAAAGGTTTACCAACAGCACTGTATGCTCTGTCATGGAGAGAAGGGGCGAGGAGATGGTCCTCTGGCCAAAGCCATGGGGATTCAGCCCACCAGTTTGGCGGCCATCTCTAAAACACTGCCCAACCACTATTTAGTGATTCAAATCAACAAGGGCAAAGGGGATATGCCCCACTGGGAAGATCTCTTGAGCAGTCGAGAGACCTGGGATCTGTCCAACTACATTCAGAGTTTACAAAACAACTAAATCAGACCATCCAATTGGGTCATCACTTGGTCGACGGTGATTTTTTCCATGGCCAATGGACCATCCCAGCCCTCAGGCGCTTCAAGAATTTGGGTTCTATGGCCTAGGGGGCCCCAGCGGCGAGCGGATTCGGCCAGCACATTGCTGTAAAGGCCCAAACTAAAAGTGCCAGTGGCCGCAGCCAAATGAAGTACCCCTGTGCTGGGAGCCACCACGGCGCGAGCGCCTTGCAAAACAGCCACCAACTCCCGGCTGGTGAGCTTTCCCACCAGCCAGTGGACGCGGCGGTGGTGACCAAAATGCTCCTCAAGCTCTCTCAAATAGGCTTGATCCATGGCCGTGCCGGTGATCACCACTTCTCGCTGAGGCAATATTTTGTCGATAGCTCTCAGATAGGATTTCCCTGGCCAGTTTAAAGCGGAGCCCCCCATTCCCGGATGAATCACCACATAGTCCCTGTCTTTGAGCCCCTTTTCTTTCAGCACATCTTTTAAGTGGGGGTGGGAGAGCTCGAGGGAGGGGAGAGAGTCGACTCCCTCTCTCTTGCGCGGTTTTTGCTCTTGGTCGGAAGCTTGAGTCAGGCCATGTTCAAGAAGTTCCAAGTTGTACTGAGTCTCATGTTTTTCGGCTAAAGAGCGCTTTTGCCTCAGCCCCTGGTTATAGAAAATAAAGGAATACCACTGACTGAGTCGGCCAGTTCGCTGGGGCACACGGGCCAAAAAGAGAGCCAAAGGCACCCACCAGGGGGCATGAAAGACGATGGCCTGGTTGGGGGAATGCTGTTTGAGCCACTTTACCAGTCTCAGTAAACCGCGCCAAGAGAAGCGCAAGGTCACTTCGGTGTAATTTCTTTGGGGCTCAGCTAAATCACAGATAAAGCCCAGACCTGAGCTGATGAGCCAGTGGGGGGCGCGTCCCTCCAGCTGAGGACTCTGATCCACGGGCAAATTTAAGACCAAGTCACCAATGCGGTCCATGCGCACTAAAAGCAGATCAATTTTACCCTCTGGAGTTGGCATGGGCCCCAATATGTCATGCAAAAGCCTTTGCGTCCACCCTCAGCACTGCTATAAGGCCCCTATGAACAGGGACCTATCAGAGAGGCCAATGCGCCAGGCGCTCGTGGCCGGCGCTCAGCGGCTCTACGGCCGCAATATGCTGGCCGCGGCCGATGGAAATTTAAGCCTTCGTCTCAGTGAAGACCGTATTTTAATCACTGCCTCTGGGGTGGCCAAGGCCTTTATTCAGCCGGAGCAAATGGCCCTCCTCAACTTGGATGGTGAGGTGCTGGAGGGAAATCCCTCTGGAGAGAGGGCTATGCATTTGGAAATCTATCGCCGCTGTCCTCAAGCCCGGGCTGTGGTTCACGCCCATCCCCCCACAGCCATCGCCTGGTCAGTGGCTCATCCTGAACTCAAAGAACTTCCGGCCGAAGCTCTCTCTGAGGTGATCTTGGCCGCGGGCTCCATTCCCATGGTCCCCTACGCTCGCCCCTCTACCGCGGCCATGGGAGAGAATTTAAGACCCTTTTTGCCCCAGTCCCGACTGATGATCCTTTCCCGTCACGGAGCTTTAAGTTGGGGGGAGGATTTGGACGAGGCTCTCAATGGCATGGAGAGGCTGGAGCATGTGGCGCAGATTTTGTGGCTGGCTCGGGGGCTGGGCCCTTTAAGTTTTCTGCCCGCAGAGGAGATTGAAGCCTTAAGGCAGATGCGGGCAAAAATGGGAGACCGCACACTATGAGTT
>SKLV01000111.1 GCA_007121385.1 Bdellovibrionales bacterium | reverse complement strand
GCCCATACAGCTAATGGAGCCATCGCTCAGGGCGGGCTTTAGCAGGTTGGAGGCATCCATGGAGCCTCCTGTGGTGCCTCCGGCTCCCACGAGGGTGTGAATTTCATCAATAAAGAGGATGGATCCAGGCTTGCTTTTAAGCTCCTCCACCACGGCTTTTATGCGCTCTTCAAAGTCCCCGCGGTACTTGGTGCCAGCCAGCAATAAGCCCATATCCAGAGAGTAAATCACTGAGTCCTTAAGGTTGTCTGGCACCTGGCCGTCGATCACTCGCTGGGCCAGGCCATCGGCAATGGCGGTTTTGCCCACTCCGGCCTCTCCCACCAGCAGGGGATTGTTTTTACTTCGGCGGGCCAGGACCTGAATGGCCCGCTCTAAAATCTCCTCTCGGCCCACCAGAGGGTCCACTTGGCCCCGCTGAGCCTTCTCGTTGAGGTTTTGGCAGAAGCGGGCCAGGGCTGAGGCTCCGGCTGGGCCGCTCCCTGCCCCGTCTGGGCCCACTCCCGGCTGGCCCTGCTCGCGGGGCAAGCCATCAATTGCCAAGGGGGAGTTGGTGGCCGCAAGGCCCTGGCCGTGGGAGATAAAATTGATCACATCAAACTGAGTGACTCCCTGCTCTTGTAGCAGGTAGCGGGCAAAGGACTCCTCTTCATGAAAAAGAGCCACCAGCAAGTGGCCAGGAGTCACTCGAGTCTTGCCCGCACTCTGCACCTGAATGGCCGCTCTTTGTAAAAGGCGATGAAAGGCCAAAGTCAGCTCGGGCCTCCAGTCTGGGTCTTTGGCCATCTGCTGGGGTTTAAGGCTTGGGCAGTGCTGTTCAATAAAGTCCTCTAAGCCCTGGCGCAGACGAGCCAGATCGGCTCCACAGTGGCGCAAAATCTGCCCGGCCTCATCGTTCTTTACCACAAGGGCCAAGAGCACATGCTCTAGGCTCACATACTCACAGCGAGCCTCGCGGGCCTTTTCCACAGCGTAACCTAGGGCTCTTTCCAATTTAGGGTCTAACATAAGCTCCCTTTGCTGGTTTTGCTTGAGGGCTTCAGTTGTCCTGAGAGTCCTCTTTTTCCATAATACACTTTAAGGGGTGCTGTTTGCTGCGAGAAAATTCATTGACCAGGTAGACTTTGGTCTCGGCCACCTCAAAGCTGTAAACTCCAGCAATGCCTGCACCCTGCTGATGGACTTGTAACATAATTTGTACTGCCTCAGGCTCAGCTTTATTAAAGAATTTTCTTAACACAAAGACCACAAAGTCCTGGGGAGTGAAATCGTCGTTGAGCAAGATCACCTTATAGAGAGGAGGCTTTTTTACCTTGGGCCGATATTTGGTCAGAGTTTGGCCCTCGGCCTCGCCCCCATATGATCCGTCAGAAGGGGAGTCCTGATTGTTCTCGCAGCGCACTAAAAATTGATTCCTTCTCATGGCTCTTCTCTACCACAAATCGCCAGCGGCGGAAACAGGGATTCTTTAAGGGTCTTGGCCGCCCCAGCTTGAGACAAAAAGCCCTGACCAATGTCTTAGTCTAAGACAAAACAAAAAAAAGATGATTTCAGACTTTTCACTTAAGAAAACTTGCTTCACAATCGATAAGGTAAGGACAAATGTTTTACGAACGTCTTTTTTAAAAGGGGGATCTAGTGAGAATCAGAAAGTATTTAAACCAAAAGGGCTTCTCGCTCATCGAGCTGATGATCGTGGTGGCCATTATCGGAATTCTGGCCGCTGTGGCCATTCCCAACTTCCAAACTTTCCAGGCTCGCTCCAGACAGTCTGAAGCCCGCGCTCAGTTAGCTGCAATCTATACTGCGCAAAAGGCCTTCCAGGCCGAGTGGATGATTTACTTTGGGGACTTTATGGCTTCAGGCTACACTCCTGAGGGAGACATGAGGTACAATGTGGGTTTCAGTGCGGCTGGTACTACCACGCCAGCAAACTATAGCGGTCGCGTTGGTGGTGACAACACGGCTGGAGCGGGTGTCGGGCCAACTGATATAAACACCATGAGTTATTGTGGGCAGGCTTACGGAATGTGCCTGGACTTGAGCACCGGTGGTGGCATACCCGGCGCTGGTTTGGATGCCACGACCTTTGTGGCCGGGGCCATAGGAAACATCGGCGGTACTGGCGATGACCAATGGGTAATCGATGACTCCAAACAATTGAGAAATACTGTAAGTGGGCTGCCCTGATTGAGCTCTTAAGATCTGAAGTATTCAACTATTTAATTAATGAAGAGGCTCTTTTTTAAGAGCCTTTTTTTTATCCATTTGCTAGATTTGGATGGTGGGGGTAATGGCAAATGTCATGGTTGACTCGCTTGGTGGTGCTGGGAGTTTGTGCTTTCCTTGTTCATTGGTCACAGGGGCTTTTGGGACAGTCCAGGGAGTTGGGGGGAGAGCGTCGCGGCGACCCCCTTATCGCTCCCCCGGACCTGATCGGTCATATGTCTTTAGGTTATCATATGTCTTTAGCAGATAGTCTGTGGCTAAGGGCCTTACAGGACTTTGGTTTTTGCGGCCAGGATAAGAAGCAAGGGGAGGACTCTGAGGGCCAGCCTCGCTGTGAGGAGGGGTGGAGTTTCCAGATGCTGGATGCCGCCACCAACTTAGATCCCCGCTTTTGGATGGTCTATCGAACGGGAGCCGTTTTTTTAAGCGTTGTGGTGGATGACATCCGGGGAGCCAGCAGATTATTTGAGAAAGGCCTTGAGCACTACCCCGAGGACTGGCCACTCCTCTATCGGGCGGCCTATCACCAAATGGCCGAGGAAAATAATCTGGAGTTGGCTGCGGACTTATTTCATAGGGCCGCTCTCCATGGGGCTCCAGACTGGGTGCCACTTTTGGCCGCTCGACTTTTCTCTGACATTGGGCAGATTGAGATTGGTCTTGCAACTTTAAAGGACTTTTTTGGCGAACTCCCCTTGTCCGAATGGCCAGAGCGAGCTCAAGAGCGTTGGATTGATTTGAGCGAGCAGCTGAGAGACCTTCGTGACTCACAGCAGCCTGAGTATTTCTAATCAACAGATGTTTTTTGAATATCTAGCTGCTCACTTTGCTTTATATGTCTTATTTTTTGTCCTCTAAGGCCGCCGTAGAGCGGTTTGGTAAAGAGCCCTGAGGCTGGGGGATTTTCTTTAAGGCCAACTGAATTTCCCCACTTTTAAAAAGTTCTATTCCAGATCGGAACTCCTCGCACAGAGGCTTAGAGCAGTTTTGAGGCAGAGCCCGATTGAGCTGGTCGGATGAGACTTCAAATTCCGCAAGGAGAAGCTTATAAAAGGTGTCAAATAAAAGAGGAAAATCGGTCTCCCAGTGGTAATCCGCAAAGGGCAGTTCTTTTTGAGCCTGAGTCAAATAGAGGTAGCTTTGATAGGTCTTGGCAAATGAATCTGGAACTTCAATGGCTCCCAAGTCATGGGCCAAAAGGCGAAGGCGGCGAGCGATCAGTTGATGATCTGTCGTTGGAAAGGAGACAAGGTCCACCATGTTAACAAAAAAATCTCTGCTGAGATGATCAGTCACCTGTGTGAGTAGAAGGTCAAGGTCGGAGGGGCGGTTCTTTGGCAATGGGCGAAGGAGGACTTTGGGAACCAGGTCTCCCAAAGAGACTCTCTGGCTAGACCAAAAAGCTCTTTGGCTCTCAAAGGCTACGATAGGTCTTTCAAGGCTATGAGTCCGCGTTTGACTGAAGCTAAGTCCCTTTAAAAGAAGAGGGCTTATAGTCTCCATACCTAAAAGAGAAAAGGGGTCATGGAAGCCAAATTTGTCAAGGTGACTCTGTATTTTTTCATAGCGGGTTTGGATAATCTCTTCGTCGGCCACAAGGGGCTGTTGGGAGGCCACTAAAAGATAAGTGTGTGGAGAGGTGGACCAAATGCGAATATGTTCAAAAACCTCAGCGTAATTGCGTAAAATGGCCAAAATCGTTTCCTCATCCATGCTAAAAAAGGGAAACCATTGACTATAGATCCCATGGGGCTTTAGGCGACTTTTAGCTCTCTCTAAAAATTCCAGGGAGAAGAGCTTCTCCACTCCGGCAATCCAGGGATTGGTGGGCTCAGAGATAATAATATCGTACTTCTGGTAGTCCGAGCTGAGCACTTTGTAGGCGTCTCCGTGGAGGATATCTATTTTCTCTGCATCCTGAAACTTAAGCACTCCATGGTTGTAGTCCTCAAAGTGGGGCAGTGCTTCGATCACTCCTTGGGCCAGCTCCACCACCCTAAGCCTTTGGTTCTCCGGGTGCTGGGCCACCAGCCCTGAGCTGAGCCCTGTGCCCAGGCCCACAATAAAAACATCCTCCATTTTAGGGGCTATATAAAGAGGGATAAGAGCGTTGAGGCTGCGCACCCGGTGATCTGAAGTTGTCATAGCATCGGGCTTGCCATTGATATAGAGAGTGAGCTCTCCAAGAGGGTCCCGTCCTACACTGATCAGGGAGTCCGCATCATAGGAGGAGTAGAGCAGCTCCTCCTCTTGGGACTGTTGCCGATAGTGGCTGATGATCTCCTGGTAGGTTTTAATTTGCGGGCGATCTAGGTTCATCAAGTACAGCCCCGGTACAAAGTTTTTCATGGGCCAGTGGGGCAGGGCCAAAATGATCATGGTCATAATGGCGGCCAGAGTGTAGCTGAGTTTTTGATATTGGGCTTGGCCCTGAAAGAGCAGGGCCAGGGCCACAAAGGTGAGGGACATCAAGACCAGGGAGACTTTAAACACTTGCTCGGCCTCAAGAAAATGAAACAGGTAGTAGCCACCCACTAAAG
>SKLV01000170.1 GCA_007121385.1 Bdellovibrionales bacterium | reverse complement strand
TGAGCAGTGGAAAGTGGAAAGAAATAAAAGGGGAAGTGCAAAAAGCCTGGGGTAAGCTGACTAATGATGAGTTGGAAGAGACCAAGGGCGATATGAAAGCCATTGGCGGGCTTATCCAGCAAAAGTACGGCAAAGCTAAGGAAGATTACAGTGAAAAACTTTCTGGTATTTTTAAGCGGTTTGAGATTAAAAAAGATGAAAGTGTAGAAAAAGCCAAAAAAAGTCTAGACTCATAAATAGATAATATATTTAAGATCCTGCCTCTTATCTAACGCCAATCTGCAGGAGCTGCGATGAAGCTGGTGGAGGCAGGTGCAATACGAAGAAAGTTTTCCCCAGAAGTTAAGCGGAGTTTTTGCTGAAGTGAGGACTCCGTCATTAAGGTGATAATCTGGCTATAGCCATATCTATACATCCTGAATTATATTCACTGCTTACAGCTAACTCGCATTCATTGAAACGCTTTTCCTAAAAACCTAGATTGTCTTGAGAGCGATGCATGCGGGGGATGTCGGTATGTATTTATATTTCTGACAGGAGTGTGCTATGAGAGTGTTCTGACGCCACAATGTTCTTTAGGAGGCTCAATGAAAAGCAAATTGGCATCTGGTTATAGTTTGGTCGCTCTACTGAGTCTTTTTTTTGTTTTGGCTTTTTCTCAAAGCTCGCTGGCCGATAGTGATGTGCTCCAAGAGCTACGCTTTTCATCTTCCATTGACATTGAAGTTGAAGGCTGGTCTATCGCCTTTGCCTTGGGCCTGAGTCTGCTTAAAAAAGAGTCTCAATGTCAGTCTTATTCATCCATGGTAGTGGTTCCAGGGCAAACAGAGAACGAAACAGAGCTTGTTTTGACCATTGGGCTCATAGGGGAAATTTACAACTGTTGGATTTCAATTGGCTATCGCCACTCATGGGAAGAGTCATCCAATGAGCCAACTTTTGATCTCCTGTGGGTCACTCCGGTTAATGTTGAGGCCCCAAGGGCTGGCCTGGATGGTTTGAAATCACCGGTGAATCACTAGTTTATAAAGCTAATTTGACAAGCCAGTCTGTACCCTCGGCCCCAGTTATCAATGTCTACATACTTTGTATGACAAGAGTCTGTTTTAAGGATTTTCAATCCAAGGCTTTGAAGTCGCTCCCTTTCCAAGTCACAAGCTCTAAGGCAAGACTCTAGGTCTGTTCCCATAACAGTGACTTTGGGAACCCCAGAAAAGGACGCTGCCTCCTGGGAAAAGGTGGCTGAGGTCTTTATGCCAATAAGGCCAAGTGAAGCCAAAGCAATTAAAGAATTTCTAAAGTAAACCATGACTTTTAAGTCTCCTCCCCTAGGTCTTTCTAGACTATTTGAAGTTCTCACAAACTCAAGACAATTGTTAAACCCATGCTCAGGTCAGTTATATTGGGAAGTACGACCAGTTTTACACCCCCATTCCTCTCAGAAGGAGGGGGTAAAATTGATCTTATCGGCGACGTGAGCGAGGCAGCAATTCTTTGAGTCCGGGGATGTGCTCGGCTCCCACGGGCACATGAAGACTGTTTCCTGGAACTAGCTTGAGGTCCTCAGAGCGTCCCCCCAAGTGCTGCTCTAAAAAAACCTCCACCAAGCCATTAAAGCTCTGGCTGTTTTCGGTTCTGCGAAAGCCATGGCCCTCATCGGGAAAGCGGGCAAAGGTGACTGGAATTTCATATTCCTGCATTTTACTGACGATTTGCTCGGCCTCGGCCAGTTTGACTCTCTCGTCGGTGTCTCCATGGCCGATGAGCAGAGGGCGTTGGATTTGCTCAACTCTTGAGAGGGGAGAGCGCTCCCATAAAAAGGCCCGCCCTTCTTCCGTTCTCACATCAGCCCCCATGCGGCGAATGCTGGCATTTCGGAAGGGCTCCCAGTAAGAGGGAATGCTCTCCTGCATGGTGATCAGATTGGACACTCCCACGATATTGACTCCGGCGGCAAAGACCTCCGGGGTAAAGGTCAGGCCCACTAAAGTGGCGTAACCCCCATAACTGGCTCCCTTGATGGCCACTCTCTCTGGGTCAGCAATGCCTCTTTTTATAGCCCAATCAACGGCATCGATCAGGTCGTCATGCATTTTGGCTCCCCACTCACCAAAGGAGGCACTCACAAAGCTCTTGCCAAAGCCTGTGGAGCCGCGAAAGTTCACACTCAAAACAGCGTAGCCTCGGTTGGCCAGCCATTGGTGGGTGGAGTTGTAGCCCCAGCTGTCTCTGGCCCAAGGTCCCCCATGAACCAGCAGGACCATGGGAAGGGGCTGAGTGGGGACCAGAGTTTTGCTGTGATAGCTGACATTGGTCGGTAAGGTCAGATAGCTTACCATTCTGAGGTCATCGCGGGTGGGAATATCAAGTCCGTGCATGGGCGCTAGAGGCAACTCATCCAACTCTGGCTGCATTCTCAGCAGTAATTGCCCCTCTTGGCGGTCTCTGTTCCACAGGTAGTAGTGGATGGAGTGAGTGTCGTTAAAAAAGGCCAATAGCCAGGTGCGGTCATCCTCGGTCTGGCTCATCACCTGAAAGTCGCCTTGGGACAGTCGGCGAATGTTACGAAGCTCTCGCCTCAGCTTACGGGCTCCTGGCTGGTTGAGAGGGATCTCCACTTGGCGCTTATGGGTGGCTAAAGCCACCAGAGGACGGCGGCCATCCTCAGTCACAATAGCTCCGGTGATATCGGCCCGATGACTCTGGGCCACGACTCGACTTCGTCCCGTCTTCAAGTTTAAACTGGACAGGGCGGCCTTGTCTCTTCCTCTGGGATCGACCCAGTAAAGTGTGTCCCGCTCCCAGTCGGCGGCAACAAAATTCATTCCTGTGACATCCTCAAAGGGCACCTTGATAAAGGGCTCCCAGTCTCCTTCAGAGTTGCGCTTCATGATGTCCATATTGCCCTGATCATCATAGCGGGTGCCGAGGCGAACCTCTGCCCTATTGTCGAGGGTTAGGCTTAAAAAGCCCTCTTGGTTTTCATAGACCAGCTCCACTTCGCCCGATTCCAAGTCCAAACGATAGAGGTCAAAAATACGAGGATCTCGATCATTTTTAGAGAAAAACAGCTGTCCCGGTAGCTCTTTCACCTCGCCCACCAGGCGGGTTTTCACCTTGGGGTTGTTGGTGATATTGCGGACTTCGCCGGACTCCAGGTTGATCAGGTGAAGTTGCTCGTTTTCCTCTCCGGCAATGTCTCTTAAAAACACCAGACGCTGAGGATGTCTTGTCCATGAGTAGGCGGGAAAGCGAGCCGAACCATCATCCACAATCACTTTGGCCTGATCTAGGTCTTCTACGGGAGCCTTAAAAATGCCTAAGGTCTGAGTCTGGGCGCCACTTCGAGACTGGCCCGCAGCAATAGGAGCCACAAAGGCCAGATGAGTGCCCTGAGGGTTCAACCTCACTCTCATTTTATCGGGAGTGGCAAAGAAGACCTCTCTGGGAATCAGAGGCCATTCCGCAGGCTCTTGAGAGGCCACAGTTCGATCTGACGAAGAGGAGGCCTCAGAGCCCCCTTTCTTCGGCGAGCTGGAGCAGCCGGACAGGCTGAGGGCCGCAGAGAGAGCCAGGCCGAA
This sequence comes from Bdellovibrionales bacterium, assembly GCA_007121385.1. Taxonomy (GTDB): domain Bacteria; phylum Bdellovibrionota; class Bdellovibrionia; order Bdellovibrionales; family UBA1609; genus SKYF01. Next base: position 1,188 of record SKLV01000170.1, on the reverse strand, counting down.
GGCCAGTGTGGAAAAGTTAAAAAAGGAATTCACAAGAGCCTCCTTCTAGCACCAGTCCTCGGGAACAACAATAAATCGAGCTGAAGCTGCAGACATTCGCAAAAAGTTTTCTCCAGATGTAAGACGCAAATAGTGATTTCGGGGGGAGATGGGGGTGAGGGCCAAGATTTGGCCATAGCCCTCGCGGTCCAGTTGAGTTTGACCGGGAACTCGCCCCAGTCTCCACTGTAGATTTTGATTTCTGAGGGGTCTTAGGTCTTGGGCAGAGAGACTCTGGACCGTGCCTGAGCTGTTGCGGCAAAGCAGTTGCAGGTTGATCACAGTGAGATGCCAGTCATAGCAGCCCGAGTTCTGCCTATTGCTGACGCCAACTTCACATTCGTTAAATTTTTCCTCCTGAAAGCCGAGATCATTTTTGCGGTGATTCATGCGCAGAATATCTCTGAGCTCTGAAAGAGAGATATTGGGTGGAACACGATCCGGCCGGGGCTGAGTGGGGTCGTAGGTCACTTCGGGCTCTGGTCGATCTATGGTTGCGCAGCCGATAAAGAGTGAAAGAAGACTGAATAGAATCACCGACTTGAGGAGGCTGTTTCTCTGATGTTTGGTCATGGATTTATAGTAGCTAAGCCCTGGTTCTGGGTCTAGAGGTGTGGACTGCCTTGAGGGAAATTAGGCCCTGTTCTAGACTTTAGTGGTTTAAGCTAAAATCTTAGCTTAAGATAAGGCTTCATTAAGGAGCAAAAACAGCGTGTTTTCACCAGAATTTTATGTGGCCTCGGGCCTTCTGCTCTTGATCAGCGTTCTGGCCAGCAAGGCCTCGGGCCGCATTGGTGTTCCCGCTCTCTTGGTGTTTTTGGCCATCGGCATGTTGGCCGGAGATGAGGGCTTAGGAGGAATTCAGTTTGACAATGTGGAGCTGGCCCAGGCCCTAGGGGTTATCGCTCTTAGTTTTATTCTTTTTTCCGGTGGCTTGGACACCAAGTGGGACCCCATCCGATCTGTGATGGGGCGGGGGATTGCCCTGTCCTCAGTGGGTGTGCTCCTCACCAGCCTTTTGATGGGAGTTTTTGCCAGCGCCGTATTGCCGGGTTTAAGTCTGCTGGAAGGGCTTCTGCTCGGAGCCATTATCTCCTCCACCGATGCCGCTGCAGTCTTTTCCGTTCTGCGCTCCAAGGGAGTTCGACT
>SKLV01000003.1 GCA_007121385.1 Bdellovibrionales bacterium | reverse complement strand
TTATCCAAAAGCCTCTGGGTAAAGCGGGAGTTGGTGCCGGAGCTGGGTCCAACGGGGCCAAAAACCCCTCGGTCAGAGCTTAATTGCCAAGGAGATCCCCAGAGCATGGAGATTCAGGACTGGGGGGAGATCGACTACGATAGGGCCACAGGGCGCCAGTTGGAGGTTCTCCAAAAGGTCCTCGATGGAGCTGAAGATCAACTGATCTTTTGCTCCCATCCCCCCGTGGTCACTTTGGGGCGGGCCACTGAAGAAGGAGACTTGCAGGGCTGGCAGGGCTCTGTGGTCAAAAGTTCTCGAGGGGGCAAAGCCACCTATCACGGGCCTGGGCAATTGGTGATCTACCCCATTGTCCATTTGGGTCGCCCCCACAGGCACTTGGCCCTAAGAGATGTGCAGGGCTACTTGCGCCTTTTGGAAAAGGTCCTCATACAGACATTGGCTATGCATTATGATCTAAAGGCTGAAAGCCAGCCCCACCCCACAGGAGTTTGGGTGGGAGAAAAAAAAGTGGCCTCCATTGGAGTGGCCGTGAAAAGGTGGATCACCTATCATGGAGTGGCCCTGAACTTAGGCCCTGACCCTTTGGCCTTTCAGGGAATTAAGCCCTGCGGCTTCACTCCCGAGACCATGGCTTCTTTAGAGGAGCTTTTAGCCCTACCCCTCAAGAGAGAGAGGTTGAAAGAGCAGCTGGCCCAAAGATTCTTTGAACTCTTTGCTCCCGCAGAGATTTAAAGTCAGAGCCTTTAGGGGCTCAAGAGCTGATGAATGGCTTGCAGCATATCCTCAACTTCTTGCTGCTTTTTGTTAGCTTTTTCAAAGAGCTCTCGCTCCAGGTGATGAAGGTCAATCAGTCCTTCTTTGCGGGCCTGATCTGGACTCACTCTCAGCGTCCGCGCCGAGGCGTAGTAGAGGTAGAGAAGATTGCGATCATAAAAATTGTTTTCATTCTCCTCCTCGGTGGGAGAGGGCTTTTGCCGAGCAAAGACTCTCTCGGCCAGTGAGCGAACAAAGTGAGGGTTGTCAATTTGGGGAAGAGCTTCGGGAAATAAATCCAAGAGCTCCTTAAGGGTTGTGAAGGGAATGCCCGACAGGAGGACAACTGAGTCCAGGGAGTGCAGCCTCTCTGTCACCGAGTGGTCCAGGGTCAAAAGAGCCTTTGTCTGCGCCAGTTGGTCGGCCAAATCTCTGTGGCCCTTTGGCTTTTGCTCCAGTTGCTCTTGGATCCAGCTGAAAGTTTCAGAATCGACTCCTGAGAGAGTGAGTCCATGTTGAGACTGCAGAAGTCTCTCCAGTTCAACGAGAGCAAAAGTTTTTTTCAGTTTCTCTTCAACGGACGGAAGCGAGGTCTGGGCAGGAAGTTGAGAAGACTTTTGGTAGAGGGACCGAGCTTGGCTTAGGTGTTCATGAATGGCTCCATGTAAAACCATCATACGGGCCCCTTCCAGGGGAGTGTTGGAGTTGGGACTCAAAGCCAATTCAATATGATGAGCGATTTTTCCCACCTCTTCCAAATGCCAAGAGGCCTGTTCCAGCCTTCTCTCTTGAGCGACAGCCCCAAAGCCCCAAGAAGTGAGAATCTCAGAGCACTGCTGTAAGCTCTGCCCCCACCAACCGGATGAAGCCGCCCGGCTTGAGGGCGAATGGAGGCCAAGGAAGACCAAGAGTAAGACTTGGGCGAAGGCGATCTTTAGGAAGGGAAAAACAAGAGGCTCTATGATTTTCTGCATGGAACAAAGGCCCTTGGGTCTGAGAGTTATTGACGGAAACGGATTGAGCCTTAGCATAAAAGCATGGCGCTGAGCAATATAGAGCCCTTAGTCAGCTCAATTTTTGAAAGGAACTTCACAGCTTGGAAGAACTTACAAAGGGCTCCAGTTTATGGCGAAACTCCAAAGGAATGGCTGTCTTTTGCTTTAATTTTATATCCAGGAACACATGGACCGATTGAATCTGGGCGCAGACCACAGAGGGGTCTTGCACGGACCTCACCTCCACCTTAAAGGGCACTGAGGTCTCGCCCAGATCGCCCAAACTCACTGTCCAGTCATAGAGCTCTCCCGCCCGTAAGGGGGAGAGGTAATTCACTTCCAGGTGGCGCAGGGGAATGGCGTATTGGGGGTGTTGGAACCACTCCCCCCAGGAAAAACCCATATGGACCACGAACTCCTCGATAGCCCTATGGGCCAGCAGGGGGTAGTGGCCGGAAAAGAGAATACCTGCCGGGTCACACTGATCAAATGCGGCTCTTTGGCGGAGAGTCCGATATTGGCTTTGAGACATGGAGACTCTATAACTCGATCCCGAGTTTAAGGAAGCCCTTGACTTGAGGAGTCAAATGGTCTGAATCTTTTGCCACCCATGGAACAGCCCAAACGCGAGCTTAAATTGAGGGATTTAAAGATTTTTGATCGGCAGGACTTTCCCAGCTACCTGCCCAAACTCAATGCTCTTTATGATGATCTCTTTTCCTCAGGCAAAGGCTTTCGCTCTCGCCTGATTCAAATGATGGCCGGGCCCTTGGCTCTTAAGGCTGAGCAGGTTCATCTTTTGGCTCAAACCATTGAGTTTATTCACAACGCCTCTCTGCTCCATGACGACCTGGTGGATCGCTCCGCTTTAAGGCGCAATAAGCCCACGGCTTGGCTGAAGTACTCTCCTGAGTACGCGGTTTTGGCGGGGGACTATTTGTTGGCCCGAGTGATGGTCAATCTCTCTCGCTACGGCAATTTGCGCCTGATTCAGTACACGGCCGAAATCATTTCTGACCTTCTTGAAGGGGAGTGGATTCAGGACACCTTAGTGGACGACTGGAATGTGGGGCTAGGGCAGCTGGATCAGGTCCACAATTTAAAAACGGCTTCTCTGTTCAAGTGGTGCCTGAGGGCTCCCTTTTTGATTCGCGAGAACTATTCAGAGGAATTGCATGAACTGTTGGAAGAGATGGGAGGCCTTTTAGGCTTGCTCTTTCAGCGCAGTGATGACCTTTTGGATTTTGATGTGCGCAATGGGGAGGGCAAGGCCATTTTGGGAGATTTAAAATCCGGTTATCTCAACTCTTTTGGGGCCTTTTTAGCCCATGGACTTTCCCCAGAGCAGAAAAGTCGCTTAAAGGACTGCACCACCCTTGAGGAGATTGGCCAAGTGGTGGGGGAAGGTAAATTTCAGGCTCGAGTGGCAGAGTTCGATGAGATCAATCAGCGCTTTATTGATCTCTATTTGCACCATGCGGATTCTTTGGCGGAGCTACTTCCAGACAAGGAGAGGCCTTTGGTTTCTAATTTGAAGCAGCTTCCCCATCCTCTGTACTGGAGAAAATAGATGCCAGGAGAGTTCATTACTCTTTCTCGTCAGGATGAGCGCTGCAGAGAGTATCTTTTGGGGCGAATTGAGCCCCAGATCCAAGCTCTGCCCGTTAAATCCTTTGCCGTGGACAGCTCCAGGGAAAAAGTGACCTTCCAAGTTTTGCCAATGAATCAGCTGCTGCGCCCTCCCCTATGGGTGGTGTTGGCTCAGGCCTTTCGACTCAATGAGCTCAATTTAACTTGGGCTCCTTTGGCTGTTGTGGCGGCCTGGCTGTGGGCCCAAGGAACTGACTTTTCAGGCCTGGTTTTAGCTCTGGCTCTCTTGGCCCTCAGTGGAGTGCAGGGGGGCATTTTTTTACTCAACGATTTTTACGATCATATGCGTGGCCTGGATCGCCTGTCTTCGCGGCGGGGATCCCAAGTGATTCAAAGGGGGTGGCTAAGAGCTTGGCAAGCTCGTCTGTGGGCCTGGGGAATGTTGGGCCTCGGTGGAAGTTTGGGACTTCTGGCTCTGGGGTTGGCCTCGCCTCCTGGGGGATTTTTGCCTTTGGCTTTGTTGGTGTCTTTTGCCCTTATTGCCGGCCTGATTTTGGCTTGGGCTCCGCGGCGGCTTCGGCGCTGGGCTCTTCCCGACCTGTTTATCTTTCTCAGTCTGGGTCCGGCTTTGACTTTGGGTCTTGCTCTGCTGCTGGGGGGAGAGGGAGGTCAGGAGGTTTTGGCCCTGGGAGCTGTCTTTGGGCTCTTGGCTCTTTTGAGTTTTCATCTGCGGGGACTGGAGTCCCTTAAGGCCGAGCACTCCTGGCTGGGGCGACTGGGCTTTGATCGCAGCCATCGTCTTCTGCTCTGGGAGCTCAGGCTTTTTCCCTTGCTGAGTTTTGCTCTGCTCTGGTTTTGGGGGACTCCGCTGTGGGCCTGGGGAGCCTCCCCCCTACTGGCTTTGGGCTGTTGGGGTCTTCTGCTGCCCGATCTTCAGGTTGGACGCTCTCCCTGGTCTTCTTCTCTGCGTCAGCTGGGGGCTAAGACTCTGGCTCTACATGGAGCTTTAGGGGCTTGGCTAATGATCTTGAGTTTATATGGATTCCGCTAAGAGAGAGGACCGGGACCAGTCTAGGCGCTTTGTGGTCATTGGTTCCCAGAGCTCCGAAGAGATGCTGAGGGCTCAGCATCTCAGTGAAAAGTTAACCTGGCCCCTGCTTTCCCAAGAAGAGCCGATTCCACCCGACTCCCTGGTGCTGTGGGTGGATGAGGGCCCTTTGCGTTTGCAGAGCTTGTTGCCCGCAGAGAGTCGGGACACTCAGCCCGGTCCCATTTGGGTGGATTTTTTATCTCCGGAACTGGAACGGCGCCGTCGCCAGAGCTTGAAGTCAGGTCAGCTGTTGGCCCGAGCCCTGGGAGTGACATCCAAAAAGCGGAGCTCCAGCTTAAAAATTTTTGATGCCACGGCTGGGATGGGACAGGACGCCTGGATCATGGCCTGGATGGGACCAG
>SKLV01000024.1 GCA_007121385.1 Bdellovibrionales bacterium | reverse complement strand
CCAACCGCGGGACTCGCTGTCCCTGGGGAGCTTTGAGAAAACCGGTAGGGCTGATTCTTGGTCTCTTCACTGCGGAAGTGGTTGTTGATGGAAGTAAGCTGTTGGCTCATTAAAGCCAAAGGGCTTTGCGGCGGCGGAGTCTGACTTCCCACCACTGCCCGAAATTGGTTTTCAAAGCTGCTTTCAAGCTGCGGGTACTGATCTGGAGTGATTTCCGCTCTAGAGCGCTCGGCCCCCTGAAGGCAGCGCCGAGTCAGCGCTCCCACTCGCCTTTCTGAGGGGTCCTCAAAGCGCGGCACACAGACCTCGCCAAAAAGGAGGCCACACTGAAAGCCTAGACCTCCGCCTGGCAAACTGCAACTATTTAAACTGGTCGGACAAGTGCCCCGACTGTCTCGACCTAAAACATGCCCCCCCACTGCACATTGGCTGCCCACTCCGACGCCGGAGTTGGCCTCACTGGCCCAGGCCTCTCTCCCCCAAAAGACTGATCGACTTTTGGGTGTGGCCTGCGAGTAGCGCAGAGGTCGACCTCTAGGGTCTCTTTGCAGGGCCTCCAAGCGCAGCATGTACTGTCTGAGGGCGCGAATGTAGGCCCTTCGCTGTTTTTTTGTGAGGCTTTCGTACTCCCCAGGGCTGAGCAGTAGTGGCGGGCTTAGGGCCGAAGCTTTTTGGTTTAAGGAGCCCCCATCCAAGTCTAGCAAAATTTTCGAAATCCCAGGCCGCAGGTCCTCTTCACTCAAAAAGCTCCGGGTCAGCTCGATCGTCCTGTCCTGGCCCTCAGCATCTTTGTAGCGCACTTTGATGTGACCCTCTTCCACCGCCACCACCTGGCCCCTCACCAGCCCCGAAGGCGCAACCTGACTTCTCTGCTGCCCTAAAGCCTGAGTGGACAATAGGGCCGTGGGCAGCGACAACAGCCCCCCCAAAAAAAGCAGAATTCCGCAGAATGTGCTCCGAAACACCTCAAAGACTCTCAATTTTTTTTTAAACCTTTCTCTAAAGGCCCACAAGACCTCGGCCCTCATTACTTCATAACCCTCCTTTAAGGCTAGGCCTTGCCAGTCCATCGCAAAAGACCAGAGCCCGACAAAGCCAGCATTTCTGGCTTAAGGTCGGGCCCCCATGATTTTTCTAAATCATTCAGACAGACTACTTAGAAGCACTCGGATTGACCACCTCGCCCACAAACAGCAAGGTGTTTGTTGGCTTGTACACAATGGCTAGCAAGAAGGGACGGTCAAAGACCACAGAGGGTATTATCGGCCCAAGACTTCTCACTCCAGCCATGGCTGTCACGGCAGCCGCCTCAGCTCCCTCTTCATCCAGCTTTAGCGCGGTTTTGTGAATCACCTGGTTAATCACCACCGGGGCTGAGGTCATCTTCCCATAAAAGCTGCTATTGAGTAGACCCAATGCCTGTATCACACCGGTAAAGTCTCCGCCCAGCTGTAAATCCAGTCGGGGTAAAATGATTCTGATTTTTTGAGTACCGCTTTCCATGGCTTGCAAATCAAAGAGCTCAGCAACTGGATCCTCATTTCGCGACTCAAGTAGGTCGGTGACACTGCTGCCCTCTTGAGGCAATACAAGTGCTAGAGCAAAAGCTTCATCTTCAAATGGCAATAGCACCGACTCATAGCCTTCTCCCTGAAAGTACCCGGTGCTCAACTCCTGAGTCATCATAGGAACTTGAACCACTTTATCTAAAGAGACTTTAAACTCCCGTTCCCTAGTGTCTTCCTCCTTAAACTGAGACTTCCACCGCCCTTTCATATAGAGAGCGTTGCCCAGAACCACATCGGTTCTTGAATCAATATGATCAAAGACTTGGGGAATCATCCCTTCGGTGCGATCAGAAAACCATTTATTGAGATAGGGAGTTGTCTCAGCTTGGCTAAAATCCACATTTTCCGCCTCAGCCCCAAAAATCCCATTTGCAGCAGACTGAAACCCGGGCTGAAGAGAGAGGCCATTTTTTAACCAAATCCCATTGGCTTGGGAAAACCTCATCTTATGATCTGCTCCTCTAAAACTTTCGTAATTTAGCTCTCGAATACCTAAAGCTGCGGACTCTAAGGACTCACCCGAAGTTAGGACGCTCTGGTACTCCTTCTGAGTATCTCCTGAGGCACCCAAACTGGCTAAAGAAAAGGCTGTCACCAAGCTAAAAGGAGAGATCAAAATATTTTCATTTCCAGCCTTAGTCTCTCGCTCTTTGAGAAAGACCTTCAAGCCAAACTGGTTAATCCACTGGTTGTTAGATGCCTCCACACCATTAAATCGATCATCTTCACCCTCGGCCTGGACTCCAACATCTAAGGATGGCTGACTTGCCACTTGATCGCCTACTGCCTGGGTGTTCCCCAGCTGGCTGCTGATCACTTGTTCAAGACTGGATCCCGTCCCCTGAGAGCTCGTCCCGGCTGAGGGAGTAACTGAGGCCGTGGCATTGTCATTCAAAGTCCCTGGAGAATCTGCACTGAGGCCACTTCCCTCCACCTCCACCACCGGAAGACTCGCCCCTGCACCGCTCTGCCCGGCCTGACCACGGTGGCCAGTGGCTCCCGTCTGCCCCTGCTTAGACTGGGATTCAAGAGGCCGTGGCCCTTGGTGGCCATTGGCTTGCTGGCCAGTCGATGGACCCGAACCTAACCCCTGCAGCTCCAAAAGCTCTCCCGCATTCAGAGCCTCTTGACTCAAATCTCCAATGGGCGCACAGGCCACCATCGAGACGGCTGCCACCAAGGCCAAAGGCCCCACCCACATCCTCTTCTTTACCAAAATCGCGTTTTTAATATGCATACTTTTCTCCTATCTACTTATTTATCTTCCGCAAAAAATTAAACCATCCTCATCAAAAACTAAGCCTCAATTCATGGCCCCTACCGGCACCTCCTCATCCAGTGCCCAAATTCGCTCTTCAACTGTCCACTCCTCAGCCAGCTCTCCCTGGCCACTTCTTGCAGTCCTCCTGACCTCCCCTCCCAGTCAAAGCCCCTTTCATTCCGCTTTGCCCCTGGCATTGACCAAAAAGGGCCCCATTCACGGGGTTTCTGACTGTTCATTTTCAAGTTTTGGACCAGAATAGGGCCCAAGCCCCTGCCCATTCAAATCTGGTGTTGGGGGCAGATGGACATTTGCGAAGATTGAAAATTAAAATAGATAAATGGGCTAAAAGGCGTTTCAGTGACTATATATTTTTAGATGATCAAATAAAATGATTTGCCCACTCACAAAAACTTCATCGGCAGGAATCACGACGACCTTCTCACTCCAACGCCGTCGAAGCACTGTGTTAGTATGTAATTTTTGTTTTCTTAATGAATTATCACTGCAGCTTATCGGGCCCGTGATTGCTCACTGCCATCCCCCAGATCCACAAGAATCTCTGAAATCCCTGGACTCAGATCCTCGTCTGCAAAGAACTCCCGGGTCAGCTCCATCGTTTTGGTCTGACCCTTTTGATTTTTATATCTCACTTTAATGTGATCCTCTTGCACCGCCACGACTTGGCTTTGACAGTGGATTGTGAAAACTGCGCATGGGATATCGTAAATTGAAAACTCAAAAGTCATGCAAGCAGTGTCCTTAACATTGACTCTCCCTCACGACAGGTGGTTATTGAGTGGCTCTGCCGCCTCTGGCGCCTCTTTGGTTGCCTCTAGATCGTGTAGTGGACCGATCACCACTGCTAGGATTGCAGTCTTTAAAAATCAGCTCACTTTCTTCTCCCCCAAAGTTCAGACTAGCCTGATTGGCCTGTATCGCTGTATGCCTGCGCCCTATGTTGTACTCTCCGATCAGAGAATCTGGGGTGCCAGTTTCTTGTTTATAAAATCTAACTCGAATCTCATTCCTCTCACAAGTCACTATCAATTTACTTTTTTGATCATTTCCCGGAACTTCAATATTGAGAGCTCGCTGCTTGGGACTATTGAGCTGATAAATTCGATCATCGAAATTAAAGAGATTGGGATTGCCTGCAGTCACTTTCGTCTTATCTGCGGTGCCACTTCTTCCAAACTCATTGTTTCTAGCATCGCAGTGGATAACATCTTCAATCTCTTCCTTTTTAAAGGTGACTTTCCCCATCTCCATCTCCACAGAGTCAAAGTCAAAGGGGCTGTTTTCCAGTTCGATTTGGACACTTTTCCCCGAGCAAACGGGCTTTTCAGACTGTAGTGTGGGACGGTTTGATTGAGTCTGATCTTCCGGCAAACCACCGTCGAACTGACTCTGCAGCTCATTGAACCGCTGCTCGACAGTATCGCAAACTTCTTCACTTACATTTTCACAGGCCTGAGACAATAGTCTTTCATAAACCTTTTTGATTCTCTCATAATCATCCTCCGACACTCGCTGGCGCTCAGCGTCTAGCTCCTCAAAGGCCTCTTTGCACCTTTGGGTGAGTGACCCGATTTGCCCATCCACAGTTCGAGGGACGCAGACTTCTTTAAAAATTAAGCCACACTTAAATGTGTTCTCCCCACTACCCTCGATTTCGCATCTTCTCTGCTCTGTAGGGTGAGTGGGGCAGCTTCGATCGGCATTCAGAGGCCGAATCACCCCACCAATCACACAGCGAGGAGTGTTGTCGGCCCAAGCCGGCGCTCCCAATACCTGAGCCCAAAAGGAGGTGATGATCTCGGAGCCCACAGGCCAGCCCCCATTCACTCCGGCGCCGGAGTGAAATTCGCCGTTCTGGTCCACAGCGCTGTAGCGCATGGGGCGGCCGCGGTGCATTTGTTGAGACTCCACTTTGATATAAAGATCTTGCAGAGCGCCGATGTAGTTTTGCCTCTG
>SKLV01000001.1 GCA_007121385.1 Bdellovibrionales bacterium | reverse complement strand
ATCGATCATGTGAAGCCCGTGGCTTGGGGTGGGGGCAGAGAGCTTAGCAATCTCAGACTGCTCTGTGGAAGTTGCAATGAGCGAGCCGCTAAAGACCATTTTGGAGTGGAGTGGGTAGAAGGTAAAAAAGAGCACTTTCGGTCTAGAGGAAATGCGCGGCTGTGAACCCGAGTGAAGTGAGTGGGTGAGCGAGCTTGAGGCAGTAGATTGGCTCTGTGAACCGGTGGCTGTGGCAAAGAATTGACTCTGTGGCCCGGGGCTGCAGCCACTGGGTGAAGGGCGGATCTCGGACATAAATCTTTAGCAGAATGGCTGGGCTGGAGCTCTCCTTGATTTGGGCCTGGAACCAAACTTGCTGTTTTGAGTGGGCTGTGAGCGCATTCAATTTTTTTAGACCTTCATTTTTATCTAGAAACAACGACAGAGACCTTGGGAGCTTCAAGAGGACTGGTGCTTTAAACGGGACTGGGAACTCTCGAGAGCTTTGGATTTTCAACTGCATTGGGAGCTTCAAGAGGGCTGGTATTTTAAATGGATTTGGTGGCTCTCTGAGGCTTTGGATTTTCAAGGGGGGCCGTTCCAGTTTTATTCTTGCCCTCGGGGTGGTTTGCCTCGGCAGTCTTTGGGCTGAGGAGGCCGTGGCCTCTTTTGAGACCTCTACTGAGCTGACTTCAAATAGTGCAAGGCCAAGGGCGTCCACCTCTCAGGGAGGCCGAGTGCTGGTGATGGCTCAGGGAGAGAGTCGTCAACTGTCCACCTCGGATCAGGCCAATGTCCGGGTCAGTCATGGCCATGTTCTTGGAGCCTCTCACTTTGACTCGCGAACCATTCTTCTGGTGGCGCGCCGACCAGGCACGACCACTCTCCATGTGGGCCACCAAAGCTACCGGGTGGAAGTTCTCCCATCTCGGGTTTTTAGGGATTATCTGAAGCTGAAGGAAGTTCTCCAACCCCTTAAGGGCCTTCAGCTTGAAGTGTTTGATCAAAAATTGCACATTGGAGGAGTCCTTTGGCGGCTCGGCGACTGGCGACGTTTGGCAGACTCAGGTGGGACCTACAGCTGGAGAGCTCAACTGGCTCCTGAAATTGAGGAACTCGCCCAATCTCACCTAGAAACTGTGTTGCGCAAACAGGGGCTGGCTCAAGTTCGCCTTGAATTGGGTCGGGGAACAGGGGCTAGAGCTCTGGTGCCCCAGGGCCAGCCAGAGCTCTTGGAAAGCACTCGGTCCGCCCTTCAACCCTATGGCTTTGAAGTGGAGCTTGATCCCTCTGCCTTGGGGCTCGCCCCCTTGGTGCGAATGCAGGTGATCTTGGCTGAGGTCTCTCGCCAATGGGGGCGGCAAATGGGCCTGGAGTGGGGTCTGAATTATCAGGCCCAAGTTCTGCCGCAGTTTCATCAAGAAGGTGGTCTTCTTGTCTCCCTGCAGGCCCTTGAATCCCGGGGTGAGGGGCAGATTCTGGCCTCTCCCAACTTGCTCTGCCGCAGTGGTGGCGAGGCTGAGTTTTTGGCCGGAGGAGAGTTTCCCATTCGCACCGGAGGCTTTGGCCGCCGCCAAGTGGAATGGAAGTCTCATGGAGTCCGCCTTCACTTTAAGCCCCTCGCTGACTCTAGTGGAAGAATGAGCATTGAGCTCACCGCTGAGGTTTCCCTCATTGATCCTGGAGTGAGCGTCGATGGAATTCCCGCCCTTAAGACCAATCGGATTCAGTCCCACTTTGACTTGTCCGAATCGAAAACTCTGGTTTTATCGGGTCTCTTGCGGGAGCAAAGTGGGCTCAGCCGAGAGGGCCTTCCCCTTTTGTCCCAGCTCCCTGTTATTGGCCCTCTTTTTAGCAGCCAGAACTATTTGCGTGAGAAGAGTGAACTCATTGTCTTTGTCACTCCAGAGCTGTTGAATTCTCAGGCCCCCACTCCAAAGCCAGTCCCAACAAACTCTAAGCAAGGAGAAAATGATGCTGAAGCCCCCTGAGACAACTCGGCCCGCTGAAACTATTGAGTCTGTTGAGTGCAGCGGGTTTCCGGAGGCGGCCAAGGACCCAAGTATGGCGGAGTTGGTTTCGTCGACAGTGAGTCTGATTCAAGAACATCTCTCCCTCGACCCTCACCCGGCTATACGCTCAACCGAGTGGCAGAATCTGCTCAATCAAGTTCTGTCAGGGACTCCTTCTCATCTCCGTCAGAGACTCGAAGAGGAGTTCCGAGGCTGTGGCCCCCTAAGCCCCTTGCTCGAAGACCCAGAGGTCAATGAAATACTCCTCCAAGGCCCCTACAGCCTGTGGTTCGAAAAGGATGGAAGGCTCTATCGACAGCCAGACGGCTTCTATTCTGAACTCACTTTCTCCAACTTTATTCATCGACTGACCCAAGAAGCTGGACTGCGAATCGATTTGTCTCGCCCCTTTGTCGACGGTCTTTGGCGAGGATTTCGCACTCATCTCGCCATGGCCCCTCTGGTTAGCAGTCCCTACACCCTCACTTTGCGCCGTCATCCAGACCTGGCTTGGAGCCTGAATGATTTGGAGCAGAAGGGAATGTTCAGCTCTCAACAAAAGGTGGTCTTAAAGGATATCTTGCAGCAGAAGAAAAACATTCTCTTTGTTGGGCCTACATCTTCCGGCAAGACCACTTTGCTCAATGCCTGCCTGCTTGAATTAGGACCTTCTGCCCAGCGAGTTCTGTGCATCGAAGACACTAGTGAACTCAAACTCCCCAACGACCTGAGCGTTCAACTTTTAACTCGGGACCAAGGTTTTTCTGAACTCAATACAGTGAATCAGGGAGAGCTGGTTCGCCAGTGCTTGCGTATGCGCCCAGACCGAATTGTGATGGGAGAAATAAGGGGTTCTGAGGCCAAGGACTTTCTGATGGCTTTGGCCACTGGACACAAAGGCTCCATGGGCTCCATCCATGCCGACTCCGCCCAACAGGCCCTCTGGCGTCTAGAAATGCTGATTCAAATGGGAGCTCCTCAGTGGAGTTTATCAGCCGTTCGCCAACTGATTGGCTTGAGCCTGGATGGTTTGGTCTGTCTCAACCATCAAGGGGGCCAAAGACGCCTCATCTCCATTCACCAAGTGGCCTCAGTGGAGGAGAGAGGCGTTCTGCTCGACCCCCTCTTTCTCTAAATCAAACTTCTACATCTAAATAAGTGCCCGGAGGAGCATAGTCTAAATATTGACCCTCCTGAGCTGAAGTCTCGAGGCCCTCAATCCAGTCTCCTGAAGATACTCCATCTCCGTCCCAGCGACTGACCTCTTCCTGACCGGAGATGTGGGAAGGCCTTTCTGACCCTGGAATGGGCGCTGAGGGCATCATAAAAAATCTTTCTGCAATGTCCTTAATGGCCTCCACATCTCTCTCTGTCTGAGACTTTCTTTGAGCCATGACCTCCTGATGAGTCTGATGGGCGCGCTCGGCTGTGGTCATTCCTTGACGTTCTGCCAAGCTATTGCTGCCTAAAGGACGGCCAAAGGTCGGGATTCCCGGACGGATGGGAGCACTGCTTTTGAGATCCACGGCCTGAACTCTAGGGCTCGCGGGGATAACTCCACTGATTTTTTCCACTCTACACCTCCATGTGTGCAGAATTTATCGGCAGAGTCTGTCTCAAAAAGAGACGACCTTGGTCTAATTCTCAACGAGAGGAGCTTTTAACTCTCAATCTCTCGGGGCGCAATTAACCGAACACCCAGCTCAATCAACTGATCCCGACTGACCTCCGAAGGGGCTTCAGCCATTAAATCGCTGGCTTTGGCTGTTTTGGGAAAGGCAATCACATCGCGAATGGCCTCAGTTCCGCAAAGAATCATGGTCAAGCGATCCATTCCCCAGGCAATTCCGGCATGAGGAGGGGTTCCATAGCTCAGGGCCTCTACAAAAAAGCCAAATTTATGGCGGACCTCTTCTTCACTCAAGCCCAGGGTTCTAAACATGGCCTGCTGGACGGCATGGCGGTGAATCCTCACGCTGCCACCCGCCAGCTCATAGCCATTGCAAACCAGGTCATAGGCCTTGGCCAAGAGCTGAGGATAGGACTTCTCTCGATTCTCCGTGAGAATTTCCAATTGCTCGTCCTTGGGCGCGGTAAAGGGATGGTGACGAGCCACCCAGCGCTGAGCCTCAGCATCAAACTCCAACAAGGGAAAATCAACAATCCAGACAAAGCGATCCTGAGACTCATCCAGAAGCTTATACTCCCGCCCCAGCTGATTGCGCAGAGCTCCAAGAGCTGCGCAGGTGACCTCAAAATCATCGGCCACGATAAAGGCGGCGCCCCCAGGTTCACCTCCGCAAGTGGTATAGATCTCAGCCAACTTTTCTGGCGAAAAAAACTTGGCCGCCACTGAGGTGAGTTGCCCTGAAGCTTCTGATTTTATCCATACCAGGCCCTTAGCTCCATGCTGTTTGGCCGTCTGGGTGAGTTTATCTAGCTGACTGCGTGAGACCTCACCGGCTCCCGGAACGGCAAAACCCCGGATCTCTCCACCCCGAGCCAGCACATCGATAAAAACTTTAAACTCAGTCCCTTCAACGACTTTCTTGAGATCCTGAATCTCTAGAGGATTACGCAAATCCGGTTTGTCGGACCCGTAGCGCAGCATGGCCTCCCTGTAGCTCATGCGAGGAATCTCCCCTAACTCAACTTTTCTGAGTTCTGCCCAGAGGTAGCGCAACATTTGCTCATTGATCTTAAGAATGTCGTCCATATCAACAAAGCTCATTTCCAAATCAATTTGGGAGAACTCGGGTTGACGATCCGCACGCAAGTCCTCATCACGAAAGCAGCGTGCCAACTGGAAATAACGATCCATCCCCCCAATCATCAGGAGCTGCTTTAGAGTTTGAGGGCTCTGTGGAAGAGCATAAAAAGTCCCTGGATTCACTCGAGAGGGAACCAAGTAATCTCTGGCCCCTTCGGGGGTGCTCTTGTACAAAATCGGGGTCTCTACCTCCACAAAGCCTTCCTGGGACAGATAGTGGCGTACCAATTGGGCCACGCGATGGCGAAGCATCAAATTTCTCTGAAGAGTTGGAGAACGCAAATCCAAATAACGGTACTTGAGCCGCAGACTCTCCGAAACCTTGGGGTCATCAATTTGAAAAGGCGGGGTCTGAGCTTCAGAGAGGATCTCACAGGCCAGGGCCTCAACTTCGACCTCGCCGGTGGCAATCTTAGAGTTGACCATTCCTTCCGGGCGAGCCCTGACCACTCCCCGCACAGCCACCACATATTCACCGCGGAAACTCTTAGCCGTCTGAGTTCCCTCTTGGGCCGGATTCAAAACCACTTGAACTATTCCCAAACGGTCCCGCAAGTCGACGAAGACAAGCCCCCCATGATCTCGGCGAGTGTCCACCCAGCCCATCAAGACAACTTCCTGGCCCACATGACTGGCCCGCAGGTCTCCACAGAGATGACTGCGTTTGAGATCCTTTAAAAATTTCACAGTTTTACCCTTTTTTTATGTATGTTGCCGCTCACCTTCCCAATCTCGCATGAACACCCCGAAGTTTCAAGAAAAGGCCTTTTCCCGGTGGACAGGGAAGGGGAAAAGTTCTAGTGTTGGGAGCTATGCCAAGCATAAAAATAGCAAAAAACAGTGCTCTTTCCGCTCCGGAGTGTTTTGAAAAGATCAAACAGCTCTTAGAAAACGATAAAGAACTCCGGCGACTTGACCCTCAATACCAGTGTGAGTTTGACTCTGATCAACTCAGTGGCAAAGCCACAGGAAGCCAGTTTAAAGCCTCCTTGAACGTGACTGATTCTGGGGCCCAGGGATCGCAAATGGAAATCATTGTGGACCTTCCCTTTCACCTGACCCTCGTTAAAGGGATTGTGCAGAAAACTCTGGAAAAGAAAGTGGACCAAGCTCTGAGCTAAGTGCAAATGTCCAAGAAACCCTCCCGCAAAAGGCGATCTAACCCAGCCCCGCCCCCCAAAGCCCTAGATCCCGAAATCATTAATCCCCAAGATGGATCCCTGGACCTCGAGAGAGCGACCCCCTCCAGCTCCGCCCTCACACCCCAGGACCCTGTGACTCGCTACATGGCCGAAATACGCCGCTACCCCCTATTGACCAAAGAGGAGGAAAAGAAGCTGGCTATTCGCTACTATGAAACCCATGACCCCAAAGCAGCTGAAGTCTTAGTGACTTCTAACCTGCGATTTGTGGTCAAAATAGCTTCTGAATACTCGAGATTTGGAGCCCGACTCATTGACCTCATTCAAGAGGGAAACCTAGGCCTAATGCATGCAGTTAAAGAGTTCAACCCCTACAAGGGGGCTCGCCTCATCACCTATTCCGTGTGGTGGATACGAGGATATATCCAAGAGTATTTGATGCGCCAGTACTCCCTAGTTCGCATTGGAACTACCCACAATCAGCGCAAGCTCTTTTACCAACTGCAAAAGGAAAGGGAGAACTTGGAGCAACTGGGCTTTAATGAGGCCGTGGCCCAGCTCAGTGGTCGCCTAGGGATCAGTGAGAAAGAGGTCGAGGTCATGCATCAAAGACTGCAGGGAAGGGACCTCAGCTTAAACCAAAAAGTGGGGGACGAGACTCAGGCTGAGCTTTTAGACTTTCAAAGCCAGCCCGAGGAAAACGATCTCGAGGAGCAGTTGGGCTTAATCGAGGAAATTGACCTTCTCCAAAGCCGCATCGAGGAACTTAGGCCTACATTGAACGAAAGAGAACTCATCTTGTTGGACCAGCGCCTGCTCGCTGATGAGCCCCTGACTCTCCAGGAAATTGGCGAACGCTATGGAATTACCCGGGAAGCTGTTCGTCAGATGGAAAACCGTTTGTTAGAAAAAATACGGAAGGGCTTTAATAAAGGCCCGTCTCCCCAAAATCCTTAAACTGCCGCACTCTCTTGTTCATCGAAAAATTGAGTCAGCTTAGCTCGTAGTCGGGCGATGGCCTGGGCGTGCAATTGGGACACTCTCGATTCAGTGACTCGCAAGATCATTCCAATTTCCTTGAGACTGAGGTCCTCATAGTAGTAGAGAGAAAGCACCAACCTCTGCCTTTCGGGCAAATCCTCGATCGCCCCAGTTACCACTTCTTTAACCAGCTTGAGGTTGAGTTGATTGTAGGGATTATTGAACTTACACCCCTCCAGCAGATTGAGAATAGACTTTTTATCTACATTACTAAAAGTCGTTGAGTCATCGATGCTGAGAAGGCTCACCGGTCGCACCTGGTTCACCAGGTCATAAAACTCTTCCATGGTCATCCCCAGTCGTTCAGCCACTTCCTCGTCAGTGGCTGATCGACCCATCTCTGCTTCCATTTCCACAATGGTTCTATCTAACATTTTAGATTTATCTCTAATAGAACGAGGCACCCAGTCCTGAGCCCTCAGCTCGTCTAAAATCGAACCGCGAATTCTAAACTCCGCATAGGTTTTAAACTTAATATCTCTAGTTGGGTCGTACTTATCAATGGCATCCATTAACCCAATCACTCCTGCCGAAATCAAGTCATCAATTTCGATATGAGGGGGAAGGCGCACCGCAATTCGCTGAGCGATAAACTTAATCAATGGGGCATACTCCATGACTAATTTATCCTTTTGCTGCGGAGTCAGCTTGTTAGGCTCTTCTTTATACTTTCGCAACAAAGAATTGTTATTGCTCATAGTCTCCCCGTCCTCCAGCTTTCATGTTATCAAAATGAGATTTGGCCTAAAAGTCCTAATCTTTTCATGCCACTCCAGCCATCTGCCTCCAGAAAAACTGGATACCGCCTTTGATTTCCGGAATGCCTTTAAAATCACTCAACTTTCTGGCCAATTCTGAAATGGCCTCACTGGACGGAGATCCAGTCTGGTCCCGACAAATTAACTGTTGCAACTTTGTTGCTCTTCTCAAGTTGGGATCCATTGGAATGTGCCCCTTATAGTCCAGTCCGACACAGAGAAATTGGGCTGCCACATCACTCAGACGTCTAAAAATACTAAGGGCCTCAATTTCATCTCGAACTAAGTTGCAGACCACTGAGAAACGATTCTCAAAATGTCTTTTATGAAGAACTTTGATCAGGGCATAGGCATCCGTCAAACTGGCTGGATCCGGAGTCACCACAACCAGTGTCTCCTGAGCCGCAGCGTTAAGATAAAGAACATTATCAGAGATTCCCGGAGCTGTATCAATTAACATAAAATCAAATTGATTATCCAGACCACTCACCTGCTCCATTAAAGCCACTTTTGCAGTCTGATCTAAATTGTGGAGCCCATAAACTCCGCTCCCACCTGGGATTAAAGAAATTCCAGGAGACACTTCGAGGATAATATTGTGCAAATCGGTCCGCCCGGAAATCAAATCAGCGATAGAGAGTTGAGCTCGATGTCCAAACATAATATCCACATTAGCCATTCCCAGGTCCCCATCCAAAATTAAGACCCGTCCCCCCTGTTGAGTCAGACAATGTGCCAAATTTGTTACAAGGGTCGTCTTTCCCACTCCACCTTTTCCAGAGGAAACACTCAAGGTCTGGATTGATTTCATAATTTGACTCCTGCTAATTTTTTTACTTTGGTGATTTTGAATATCAAATCCACAATTCTCTCCCGCGTGGCCACCTCCAAATCCTCGGGAATCTGAGGACCAATCCCAAAGGAGTGTAGTGGCAAATTAAGGCTTTTGTGAATATTGTAGATAAAGCCATGACGTATGGTCTCGTCGAGACCAGTCAGAATTAGGTCATCCATGGGCAGAGCCCCCTGATACCTCTTAGCAATAGCCTGAGCGTCTTCATCTTTGGCCAGAACGGACTGAACATAGTGAACACAACGACTCTCATTAGCTGGAGGAATGAGGGACTTAAGTCTCTCTGTCTCCTCGATAGATCGCAAATTGGATCCAGGCATATCCACCAGAATATGATCTACATGATCCAGTTTCTCTAGAATCTTAGACCAATCGTCGGCTTTCTTAACCAATGCGAAGGGAACATTGAGGATTTGAGAATAAATCTTAAGTTGTTCTGCAGCACCCACCTTATGAGAGTCCGCGGAAACTATGGCTATGGATTTTTTCTCACAAATCACCATGTGACTGGCCATTTTCACCAAAGAGGATGTCTTTCCTTGCGCCAACGGGCCCATAAAAACTTGAATCCTCTCTCGAGCCCCGCCCTCACGAACATGGACATGATCGAGTATATACCTTGCGACCCAGGCTTCAACAAAGGGCCTCTTTCTCACCTGAGCCAATGGAAGAGTATTCTGGGCCTTCAAGAGGACCTCCACAACATTCTCTGTGCTCAATCCGGCCTTTCGAAGCTTCTCAAAGACAGGGCTCAGCTCATAAACGAGACCGTGCTCCGCTCCGGGGTGACGACTGATAAAGCTCTGAGGGACTTTACTAAAGCTCTCGATAATTCCCTTCAGCTTTTGAACTTCCTGGCGCAGAGCAAGAACTTCTTTCTCTTTAGCCGATGAAGGGGGCCTTCTTGGTGCAGTCGGCTCCTCCATCCCTTGAATGGCCTCCCATGCCCTTTGACTTGCAGAACGGATGCGCTGTTGAGCCCGGTCACCCCCCAGTTCCGCCCCATTTTCCTCCTCGTCTATGATCTCAATATAGGGCCTAGAGGTAATAGATCGGGCTTTTTCAACCTGCTTCTTTTTATAGCCCTCAAAATACCTATCAATAAACTCTTTTTGCGAGCGAGCAGAAGTTCTTTGATATTGCTCCTTGGCGCCCACATTCAATTTTTGCTCGGCCAACTGCTTTTTTCTCAGCGCTTCTTCAGAGACAGCGGCTGTCACCTCAACGCTTTTTTCTCCCACAAGACCAAATCCTCGACTGTGGTCACGAGCTGTGAGGATGATCGCATCTGGTCCCATATGAGCTTTCACCATCTCCAAAGCTTCTTTCATTGTCTTGGCTTCAAATTTTTTAACCTGCATGGGCTAACTCCACCTGGGCCACAGAGACCACTTGGGCATCTGCGGAAAGCTCGTTATGAGATAAAACAGTCAATTGCGGGATAAAACGAGATGTTAACTTGTACAAATGCCTTCTGGCTGTAGGAGAAGTGAGAAGAATGGGCTGTCCAGCAATCTCCGGGTTCTGTTCAATAGAGGTGGCTATTCGGCTCAGCAGTCCGTGAGCCATCTGCGGATCCATCACCAGCTGAACACCCTGCTCAGTTTGGAGAAGAGAGTTGGAAACCAGTTCTTCCGCCTGTGGATCCAGAGTGAGCACCGACAGCTTGTTGTCTTCTCCGACAAACTTAGAAGTAATACTTCGAGCCAAGGCTTTGCGAACTGACTCAGTCAAAACCTCGGCGTCTTTTATTCTCCCCCCTTCATCAGCCAAAGTCTCAAAAATGGTGAGTAAGTCTCTGATCGAGACCTGTTCTTTTAACAAATTCTGCAGCACTTTTACTACCGTTCCCAAAGGCAGAATATTTGGAATTAACTCTTCCACGACCTTGGGGTAGGCCTTTTTGAAGTTTTCAATAATATTGTCTGCTTCCTGCCGCCCGAACAGCTCGTGAGCATGAGTGCGGAGAATTTCCGTCAAATGAGTGGCCATAACTGTAGGGAGATCCACCACAGTGTAACCCGCCAATTCGGCCTCTTCCTTTTGCCCTTTAGAAATCCAGACTGCATCTAAGCCAAAGGCCGGCTCCCGAGTGGGAACGCCTTGGACGGGACTAATGACATTGCCAGGATCCATGGCCAAAAGGCAGTCCGAGCGGAGGTTACCCCCTCCGACACGGTTCCCTTTAATAAGAAATCGATACTCGCCGGGTTCGAGCTGAAGGTTGTCCCTGATGTGAACACTGGGAATAACAACCCCCATATCCATAGCAAACTGTTTTCGGATGCTCACAATCCGTTCCAAAAGGTCGCCTGACTGGTCAGACTCAACCACATTAATAAGACCATAGCCCACTTCCAGTTGAACCAGATCCAGAGGTAATAAGCTTTCAATATTTTCTTTCCTCGGCTGTCGGGCTACCTCTTCAGCTGCTTTTTGCTCAGCCTCTTCCCGCTCTTGGGAATAGCGGGAAATCACCCAGGCGGTGGACCCAAGTAAGATGGCCATAAAAAAGAAGGGGGTTGTGGGCAACCCTGGCACAATTCCCAAGAAGCCCAAGATTCCAGCCACGATGGCCACAGCTCTCGGCTTAACAAAAAGCTGCCCGGCCACCTCCGTACCAATATCTCTGTCTGTGGAGGAGCTCCGAGTCACTACGATACCGGCTGCCGTCGAAATAATTAAGGCGGGAATCTGGCTGACCAACCCATCTCCTATAGTCAGCATGGTGTAGTACTGTGCCGCGGTGGACAGATCCAGGCCCTTTTGTAAAACTCCGACCATAAGGCCACCTAGAACATTAATAAGGGTTATGATAATTCCTGCGATGGCATCACCCCGAACAAATTTACTCGCACCATCCATAGATCCATAGAAATCTGCTTCCTTTTCGATTTCTTTTCGTCGTGTTCGCGCCTCTTCCTCCGTGATCAAACCGGAGTTCAGATCTGCATCGATAGACATCTGTTTACCGGGCATGGCATCTAATGTGAATCGAGCTGCCACTTCGGCCACTCGGCCTGAGCCTTTTGTGATCACAATAAAATTGATCACCACCAGAATGATAAAGACAATCATCCCAATGACATAGTTGTTGCCCACTACAAAGTTTCCAAAAGACTCAATCACCTGACCCACTGAGCCCGAGCCCCGATGCCCTTCTGTCAAAATCAATCGAGTGGAAGCCACATTGAGGGAAAGACGAAAAAGTGTGGCCAAAAGAAGAAGACTGGGAAAGACGCTAAAATCAAGTGACTTGTTAGTATAAATAGAAACTAAAAGAATAAGCAAAGCGAGGGCTAGGGAAATGGTCAGGGCCATGTCCAAGACAAGGGCTGGCAGGGGAATCATCATAATTCCCAATATCGCCACCAATCCAAAGGCCAATAAAAGATCTACATTTTTGGTATACCTTTCAAACCCTTTTAAAAAGTTAAACAACTGATCCATTTCAGTTCACCCTTCGCCCTTGAAGTTTGTAAACATAGGATAAAACCTCAGCCACTGCAGCATAGAGCTCACGGGGGATAGTCTGTCCCACCTTCAAAGTTTTATAAATTGTCCGTGCCAGAGGCTTATTCTCGACGATGGGGATATTATGACTCTTTGCGAGTTCCCTAATTTTCGCCGCCACAACCCCGGCCCCTTTGGCAAGGATCCTGGGTGCAACCATGGTTCCGTCATATTTAATAGCCACGGCAATGTGGGTGGGGTTGGTGACAATCACATCAGCCTTAGGAACGTCCGCCATCATCCGCTTATTAGAGAGCTCTTTCTGAATTCGTCGGATCCGGGCCTTGACCATGGGATCCCCTTCTCGAGATTTCAACTCTTCCTTAAGCTCCTGCTTGCTCATGCGCATTTGCTTTTCCATTTCCCAGCGTTGAAAGAGATAGTCCACACCCGCGAGAGCGGCCATGAAAAATCCAACCCCGCCAAGCAGTTTCAGAATCATCTCTCCCAGATATAAAAAAATTTGCTCCATGGAGTAGTTGGACAGGTGGGGAACTGTCAAAAACTCAGCCCGAATGATGAGATAGACAATCCCAGACACAATGACCACTTTAAAAATGGCCTTAAGGCCTTCCACCAACGAGCGCAGACTAAAGATCCTTTTCAAACCCTGGACAGGGTTAAGACGCTCGGGCTTAAACTTGAGAGCCTCCTCATTGTGCAGAAAGCCCACCTGGACGAGCCCCGACGCGAGAGCCATTAACCAGAGGAATCCAAATATCGGTGCTACGAGGAGAAAAGTCTGCGTGAGGGCAAACCGGGCAGCCACAATCCAATCCTCCTGGCGAGCGGCCTGAACGAGGTAGGTTCCCAATGAACGATTAAACACCTCATGAAGCTGGGCCAAAAAGAAACGGCCCAATAACCACATGAGAAGCATAATAGAAAAAAGAGCTAAAACTGAAGCCAGCTCACGAGTCTGCGCCACTTGACCTCTTTTTCGAAAGTCTTCCCTTCGCTGCGGGGTTGCTTCTTCCGTTTTTTCGCCCTGATCCTTTTCAGCCATCCTTGGCCCTCAATCCCTGTCTTTATTCGCCCTTTTTTCTAAAGAGCTTTTAAGTATTGAAACAATCGTTCTGTTGTCTGAAATAAGATGTCGTTCATCTGAAAAATCAAAAAAGGAACTGTCACTATCATAACCAGCAGACCTAATAGAATATTTATTGGTAAACTCGTAATAAGGACATTGATCTGTGGCACGGCCCGTCCAATGACTGCCATGGCCAAATTGCTAAATAAGACCGAAATCATAACGGGAGCACTGAGTTGAACCCCTATGAGGGTGATTTGCTGGATGATATCCCCAATATGAGCAAAGGCCGCAGCATTTAAAAGACCATAGCTCACCGGCACCAACTTATAGCTCTCTGCCAGGCCAGCAAGAAAGATATGATGCCCATTAATGGCTAGAAAAAATAAGCTCGCCAAGGCCACATAGAGCTGGTCGATGGTCGTACTCTGCTCTCCTACCGCCGGATTATAGAGCTGGGAGGCCGACAGTCCCATGCTCACGGAAATCACCTGTCCACCAATGCTCACTGCAAAAAAGAAAAGGCGAGCCAAAAAACCGATGGACACCCCAAGAAAGACCTCCCTGATCGAAAGCCAAACCATCTGCTCCACTCCAAGAGCCATATTTTGAGTCTGCACCTCCACCACAGGAAAAATCAGGAAACTAAGAACTACCCCGAATAGAATTTTAGCCGGAGCTGGAACCAAATTAACCCCGAAAACAGGCCAAGAGACAACAAAAGCCGACATCCTCAGCATCACTAAGAAAAAGGTGAAAATCTGAATTTCACTGAAACTAAAAATATTGCCCAAATCAGATATTCCCCATTAATTTCTCACATACTCAGCAATGCTCTCATAAAGATTGATCGTAAAGCTACCTATGATCTCCATCATCCAGGGTGCTGCGATGATAAATACTAGAGCCACAATGACCATTTTCGGTATGAAAGTCAGGGTGGCTTCATTGATCTGAGTTATGGCTTGAAATACGCTGACCATTAAACCAATGATCAACGAGCCCAAGAGCATGGGACCGGCAATCATTGCCGTCACTTTTAGAGTTTCCTGACCGAGTTTTAAAATCAGCTCCTCACCCATTTCTATTTTCCCCTTTAGCCAAAACTCTGAACTATGGACCCAATGAGCAGAGTCCAGCCATCGACAAAGACAAAAAGCATGATCTTAAAAGGAAGTGATATAATAACTGGGGGAAGCATCATCATACCCATGGCCATAAGGACACTGGCGGTCACCATATCGATCACTAAAAATGGCAGATAAATTATAAAGCCAATTTGAAAAGCCGTTTTAAGCTCAGACAGAACAAAGGCCGGAACCAAAACAGTGGTAGGGACATCAGCGCGGGTTCGAGGTCTCTCCATCCCACTCAGCCGTACAAAAAGGGCTAAATCCGCATCTCTGGTCTGGTTAAACATAAAAGCCCTCAAGGGGGCTAAGCCCTTTTCTAAAGCTTCAGACTGAGCAATTTGCCCGTCTAAAAAGGGCCGAATGGCCTCATCGTTAATGCGAGTGAAGGCCGGCCCCATAATAAAAAGAGTTAAAAACAGAGCTAAGCCCACGAGCAATTGGTTTGGGGGCATTTGCTGGGTCCCAAGAGCTTGACGAATAAAACTCAAAACAATGATAATTCGAGTAAAACTAGTCATCATAATGAGTATCGCTGGAGCTAGAGTCAGAACTGTCAGGAATATGAGAATTTTTAGAGCGTTAACAATTTCCCCTGGCTCTTCTAGAGTATTCATCCCCAAAGTCACATTGGGAACCGTGACCTGGGCATAAGCCAGGCCGGGCACCCAAAGGAAAAATAACAGGCCAATCAGATAAAAGCCTAAGCCCCTCACCCTACGCATTAGAGAGGCCTCATTTTTTTTAGTCGATCCGCCACCATTTCCCTAACGGAACTTACTTTAAACTCTTCTTCGGCCTCCCCCATTGAGGGTCTGGGCTCCTGTCTGTCAGATTCCAGGGAGTTTTCTAAAGTCTGCCCGAATTCTCTAGGCACGCTTTCAGGAATTTCTTCATCCAACAACGAGAGATCTCTTAAAAGACTAATATTGTGATCAGTCACCCCAATCAATAGGGACTCCCCAGCCACAGTAATCACTGCCACACTTCTTTTAGGCCCTAGGGGAAGTTGAGTCAAAAGCCTTATTTTAGTGACTGCATCCCCCTGTTGAGCCCGGCTCATCCAGCGACGCCCCCCGAGAACGATCACACCTGTGACAGCAAAGACAATACCTAAACTGATCACGAGCCGAGTGTAGGTTGAAGACTCAACCAGAGCCCTATTTGGTTCATCAGTTAAAACGGGAAGATCTTCCTCAGTAAGCCGAAGAGCGGCCTCAAATTCGACATCTCTGGGGTGAGTCAGGCTCTCTAGCTCCCTCTCTAGATCGAGGGGCGGAGGAAAAACCAGACTTTGACTGCCCTGGCCTTCTTGAACTGAACTCTCCCCAAGAACAATTTTGTGGCTAGAAAATCCCATAAGGACTAAAACAATGAACCCCACAGTCCTCATTTCAGCTGCTCCACTCTCTCGCTCGGAGAAATAATGTCCGTCAGACGAACTCCGAATTTTTCATTGACCACCACAGCTTCACCTCGGGCAACTAGCTTTTCATTGACCAAGATCTCCATCGGCTCCCCTGCCAACTTATTGAGCTCTATGACGCTTCCCTGACCCAAGTTCAGAAGATCGTTGACCAGCATTTTTGTGCGCCCCAACTCCACTGTAACCTTTAGAGGAATATCTAAAATTAAACTGAGGTTGCGGTCTGAGGTCTCGGTTTCTGGCCCTAGAGGCGTCCCACCGTCCGCAATTTGGGGAGATTCCCCATGATTTGGCTCCGACCCATCCTGTTCGGTATTTTGCAAGGCCTCTAGGTCCTTTGCTAAATTTGCGCTGTCTTCGGACATGTTCCACTCCTCAGTGAAGATAGTCTAATTATTTTAAAATCCTTTTGTTAACTTGAACGGCTACCGTTCCATGGTGAATTCCGTGGTAGGCTTTAAATTTTTTCACTCCCTCAATTTGGACATCAAACTCTCCTGTTGCATCTTGATCTAAGGGAATGACATCTCCAGCCTTCATTTCCATAAGATCTTTAAGGGCAATAGTCGTTTCGCCAAGATGAACCTTAATGTCGACCTCAGTCTCTAAAAGCTGGGCCCGAATGATGGAGGTCCAAAGGGACTTGTCTGTCTGATCAGATTCCACCTGAAAACCCGTAGACAGTTTTTGCTTTATCGGCTCAATAGTAGAGTAGGGAATAACAAGAGTGATGGTGCCATTGGCGTTTTCGAGCTCTACGTCAAATGTCGATGCAATCACAATATCGGTTGGAGGCACAATTCCTACAAACTGAGGGTTCACTTCAGTGCGCACAAAGGAGCAGTCAATTTTCTCTACGGAAGCCCAGGCCTCTTCCAAGTCGTCAATCGCTAACTGAACAACCTTGCGAACAATAGAGAGCTCTATGGGAGTAAAATCTTTGCCTTCAATTTTGGTATAGGGCCGATCAGCACCACCAAAGAAGTTATCAACCAGAGCGTAGGCCAGCTTACTCTCAATAACAAAAAGCGCCGATCCCCTGAGAGCGTTAAAACGCAGCACACTCATACAAGTGGGCATTGGTAAAGTATTAATGAACTCCCCAAACTTCAAGAAGTCCGTACTGGCGTGATTCAGAGAGGCAATTTTTCTCAAAGCAGAGGACAGAGAGACTCGAAAAGAGCGCATAAATCTCTCATAAATCACATCCAGCTGAGGGAGACGACCGCGGATGATACGATCTTGACTTGTCAAGTCATAGGAGACAACGACTCGATCGTCCTGAGGTCCCGAACCAGCTTGACCTCCCCCTTCTTCTGAGGCGGCCAACTCTCCCTCAGAGACCGCGGCGAGCAGCGCATCTACTTCACTCTGTGATAAGACCTGACTCATAACCCTAATGCCCTCTCAATAGCGCAAGTTTAGTTAAATATGAATTCTGTAAAATAGACGTTCTCAATCTGACCCTTAGTCAAAAATAGGTTCACCTGATCTCGAATTTCTTCCCTTAAGTTGTCTTTGCCTTCGCGGGTAGAGACTTGAGCAAAGGTCTTCCCCGACAAAATGATAATAATCATATCTCGAATTTTAGGTTTGAGGCGTTCCACCTCTAACTGGACCTCAGCGTTACTCACCTCTAGCTCCATATTGACCTTTGCCAAATTTCGCCCTCGACTTCCCGCGAGATTAACTAAAAATGTTTCTAAGGGGACCAAGGTCCCCACTCCAGCAGAACGCATGCGATCCAGCTGCAAATTTTGCTGCTCACCGCGAATGATCTCTTCGACATCTACTTTTTCCTGGCCGGATCGATGGCCTAAAAACAGCATGACCCCCACCAAAAGCACCACGACCATATTAATGACAGCCAAGACGATAAAGAGTGTGGGTTTCTGTCCACTGCCGCCCGCTTTTGGTGCTTCTCCTCCTGCGTTTTGAGAAGCTGCATTGCCCTCCGCCATTAAATCCTCCTTGGGTCAGAGATCTCTCTACCTGAAGGTAAAGCAACTCCGATGCCAACTGGACGATAGTCAAAGTACAGGGGGTCAGAAGCTGATGAGTGGCCAGTGAGGTCAGCCAGACTAGAGGAGCAGGCACACCCTTTTTGACAACTGAGCCGGCAAAGAGAAGAGGATTTGACAGGGCCTAAGTTTTAAGACTCGACTTGCGGATCGACTCCACAAGAGTGGAGTGAATATGGGCGTTACTGGCCACAAGGCTGTCTCCATAAAGATCAAAGGCTTCTCCTTGGTAGTTGGAGAGATGACCCCCGGCCTCTAAAACAAGAAGAACTCCTGCGGCCACATCCCATGGCTTGAGATTTTTTTCCCAAAACCCATCAAAAACTCCCTCGGCCACCAAACACAAGTCATAAGCCGCAGCTCCAGCCCGTCGAACTCCTCGACTTCGCCCTACCAAACTCGAAAAAATCCCCAGCTGCTCCACCAAGGCTTTTTTATCCCCAGCAAAAAAGCCTGTGGCCAAAAGGCTGTCCTTAAGTTGTTTGCGCGTACTCACTCGAATGGGCTGATCATTCACAAAAGATCCCCCTCCTATTGTCGCCGAATAAGTCAAATTCATTGGAGGAACGTCAATGAGGCCAGCTAAAATTTGCCCTCTCCACTCCAACCCAATGCTAATACAGTAAATGGGCAGTCGATGAATGTAATTGGTCGTCCCATCCAGAGGATCTACAATCCACCTGGGCACTTCGCCATTTTTTTGGGCCTCGACCTTGAGCGAGGCAAGGGTTTCAAAACTCTCCTCTTCACCCAAAAATCCCCAATCAGGAAAAGCCTTGGTCAAATGCTCTTTGATAAGTCTTTCGCTCTCCACATCTGCCTCAGACACCAGGCCCGCCAAATGCTTTTCCTGAACTCTTTTAAGACGGCCAAAATAGTCCAGTAAAACTTGGCGCCCTTTGGCTGCGGCTCTGCGAGCCTCTTCAAGGGCCTGACTGAGATCTAGGGAGGATGTAAAAAATGAGTCCATAGACCTCTGTGAAACCCCGACCCAGAGCCATTGTCAAGACTTTGACGGATTGACCCGGTTATGGGGAGAGGGTAACATTTAATGAAATTCCAGGAGGGACTTTAAAATGGCAAAGAAATCTGGTGGCGGCGCTGCGGACACAATTGTAAAAATGGTCTTGAGCGTATTTATTGCTCTTCTTGCTTTTTCGGTGGGAACTTTCGTTGGCAAACAAATCAGTGAAAGTGAGCATCAAAAACAGGCTCTCATGAAGGAGTATGGCTCTCCTGGTCACTCCAGTCCTCATGAGGCAGGAACTAGGGGTGGACTCAGCGAGGAAGAGCTGGCCCAGTTGACCGCTGAATTTGTAGAGACCGAAAGACGTGAGCGGGCGGGAGCTCAGCCCTCCGCCTCTGCTCCGACCCAGGGGCAGCGAGAGACTGCCTCAGTTCCCCCGACTCAAACTGCCGCCGCTGAAGCCGATGGCTACAGAAAAATTGGTGAGCCAACCGCTCAGAGAAATCAAGCCACTCCCCCTCCTCAAAAAGAAGCCCCTCAGCCTGCGGCCTCAACTCCCCCTGCTCAGCCCTCCCCGGCGGCTCAAAGGGTGGCTGCCGGCCAGAGTCCTGAGCCTCCCCCTGTCACAACTCAGGCCCAGCGCCAGCCTGACAGTGTTCTTCCCGGCGTGGCTTCAAGTGCTATCGGCAAATACACTGTACAAGTGGCTTCCTACCCTTCTGAGGAAGAGGCTAAAAAGCATGCGGCCGAACTGCAGGGCGCGGGCTGGAGTTCTTTTTATGTTCCCGCTGAGGTCAGTGGGAGAACCTGGTACAGAGTCAGTGTGGGCCTGTTCAACAACCACCGCTCTGCCAACAATTTTCGCATTGAGCTGATGAAAGAAGCCAATATTTCAGCCGCCATCGTACAACAGATCACTCAGTAATTAAAACAGATAGGACAGCTTTAGATGAATCTGTCCACTGACATCTTGCTTTTGGGGGTAGGTTAATCGTCCTCCCCCTTCGAGCATGAGCCTTTCACCCAAAAACCCTTCTAAGCCCAATTCTCCAGTGCCGAGCCCAAAAAGCTGTCCCTGGACCTCCATAAACTCTCCATCAAGACCTGTCTTTACCCTGTCTCGGCCAAAACCCAAGGCCAAGCCCAAATAAGGACTCCATCGCCCCTGAGAGAGGAGCCTGTAGCGATAGCCCATTTGGCTCAATTGGGTTTTTTGCTCCACAGTGAGAGAGCCGCTGGAAGTCCTTCGGGAGTAATAGCTTTGCTCTAAAAAGAGGCGCCACTGTTTTAACTGATAATGCACTTGAATCTGAAGAAGAGAGTCGGCAGCTCCTGCCGATTCACCCTCAACCAGCTGAGCTCTTTCCATGCGCCAACCCCCACCAAGCCCCAGACCCCACTTTCTAGGTCTCTTGGCCACGATGGGTCGATCAGTCAGCACAGACTCTAAGGAGTCCTCAGTGAGACTAAGTTCAGTTTCTACTCCCTGCTGAGAAGCCTCTTCTTCCAATCCAAAAGCAGGCCCTCCCTGAAAGACAAGGCTTAAGAAGACACAAGCTTGAAAAAAATAATTTTTATGAGCAGGATTCACCCAGAGACCTCAAACGAAGGGACTCCCAGTTCAAAGCCCCTTTTATAAGGAAGCAAGACTCTCGACTGAACTCAAGGCCTTCAAAGAGAATGTAGAGCAACTCGGCGGGATCCCACACCTCTTCGACAAAGCTGGCCTGGAGCCTCTCATGCACCAAGGGGAGACGATCAAGAATCAAGGCTGCAACGGCTTCATAGTGAGTCAACTCCTCCCATCCATTGGCAGAAGGCCACTGAATTTCATTTCGCTCCGCTAAGGCTTTGAGCAGGCCTGTAAACTGGGAACCCAAAAGATAGAGGTTGCAGGAGCTGATCAGGGGCTGTGATCTTAAAGATTCAGGAATGAGAGGAAGGGCAAAGCTTCGACATGTGTTGGTTTCCCCTAAGCTCTGTTGAAGAAAGGGGCGCCCTTGTCCATAGACAAAGGCCCAAAAGTCCGCCAAGCCCTCATTCCAAGCTCTCAGAAGAGCCCAGTTATAATCCGCTGGGCCCTGCAAGGCCAGAGAGCCTGTTTTATTCAGCTGAGGCAGAGACTGGCTCTCATGGCGTCGCAATAGAGGCTTTAGAACCAACTCATTGAAGTGAGCATGAAAGTGCTCGTGAGCAATCACTCCTCCATTCACAGCCAGAGGCAAGCCATCCATACTGTAGGGGCTAAAATAAATTCCATCGGCTCGGGGCTGGTAGATGGCCTGGTTAGACCTCCCCCCTTGAATGCGAATCTCAACAGCCGCCTGGCGGGGGGAACGCAAATGCCGACTTGAACTCAGCCTTTCATCCAAGCGAACCAGCTGATCCATATGAGCATAAAGAGCCACAGCTAAAGAGCTGCGTCCATCCTTGGGGACCCAGAGACCCTTGTTTTGCGCCAAGCGGGGCTCCGCCACCCGACCAGACATTCGGCCCGAGTGAAGGCCCTGAACTTGCGAAAAAACTTCAACTCTATCTCCCTTAAGTCGGTGGGGGCTGCGTAGGCCTCTCACCTCTACCTCTTGCAGACGATAGGCCCCCTCTCCATCAAGATCCTCAGCCTCCTCCACCAACCAGGGCAAAAGAAAGCGATGGGCCTGAGACTCCCGGGAGTCTCCACAGCCCGAAAGAAGCCAAATCCCAGAAAATAAAACAATGAGAAGGGAAATCCTCAACACCATTCTCCCCAGCCCCATGCATAACATAGAGCAAAAAACACAGTATTCCTTGATGACTCAAAGCGAAAACCCGTTATAACAGAGGCATTAAAACCCAGGTAGTGAATCTTTTTTAATGAGGCTCATTCATGTCTGACTTTATACAAACTACAGGATCTTCTCCTCAAAGCCCCCCTCTCCCCTCCTTGAACTCAGCCCAAAGCAAAGCCATTGAGCTTCTCGAGGGGCCCGTTCTCATTTTGGCTGGAGCGGGCTCGGGGAAAACCCGAGTCCTCACCCAACGCTTGGCGGAGTTGGTGGCCCGAGGCTTGGCCAGCCCACAAGAGGTCCTAGCGGTCACTTTCACCAATAAGGCGGCCCGCGAAATGGAGCAGCGGATTTTAAGTTTGCTCTCTCGCTTGAATGTTCCTGTCTACACTCCTCTTTGGATCAGCACCTTTCACTCCTTGTGCGCTCGGATCTTGCGTCAAGACATCCACCTCTTGGACTATCAGCCCTTTTTTGCCATCTACGATGACTCTGACCAGCTGAGCATGATCAAGAAGGTTCTCGTGCAGCTGAATATCAACGATAAGATCTATCCGGCTAAATCCTTTCAAGCTCGCATCAATGAAGCCAAACGCCTGGGCCTCTCGCCAGAGCAGCTGGGTCAATCACGGGGTATTCATCTCATGGATGAAAAAGCGGTGCGCGTTTACTCACTCTATGAAACAGAGATGCGCAAGGCCAACTCTCTGGACTTTGGAGATCTGCTCTATAAAACCCATGAGCTGTTTTTGACCTATCCAGAAATTCTCAGTAAATATCAGCAGCAATTTCGCTACATTATGGTGGATGAGTACCAAGACACCAACCACATTCAATATTTGCTCGTGCAGATGTTGGCCAAAGAGCATCGCAACCTCTGCGTGGTGGGAGATGAAGACC
Organism: Bdellovibrionales bacterium; assembly: GCA_007121385.1. Taxonomy (GTDB): domain Bacteria; phylum Bdellovibrionota; class Bdellovibrionia; order Bdellovibrionales; family UBA1609; genus SKYF01. The sequence goes on along the minus strand of SKLV01000001.1, from coordinate 18,645 downwards.
AGTCCATCTACAGTTGGCGAGGGGCTGACATCAGCAATATCCTGAGCTTTGAAAAAGATTTTCCCGAATGCCATGTGATAAAGCTGGAAACCAACTATCGCTCCACCAAAACCATTGTGGAGGCCTCTTCGCAGCTGATTTCCCATAACCGCCAGCGCAAGGACAAGGTCTTGCGCACGGACAATCCCACGGGAGATAAGATTGTCCTGCGCGAGGAGATGAATGAATACGAAGAAGCCCGCTTTGTAGTTCGTAGCATCGAAGACCTCTTGAAGGAAGGTGAGTATCAACATAAAGATTTTGCTGTATTTTATCGTACGAACGCCCAATCCCGAGTTTTGGAAGATCTACTGCGCAGCCACTCTCTCCCCTACAAGATTGTTGGGGGAATGAAGTTCTATGAGCGCATGGAGATCAAAGATGTATTGGGCTACCTGAAGGTCATTCTCAATCCGGCGGATGAAGTGTCTGTGAAACGCATCATCAACACTCCAGCCCGCGGCATTGGCAAAACCACCATCGAAAAGATTGAACAGTACAGCTTGGAAAACCAGACCACCTTTTATGAATCTGCTCTGGCCGTGGCCGAGCGACGCCTGGTCCACTCAGGCGCCTGTAAAAAGCTGGTGGGCTTCCGCAATGTGATGGACCAGCTGAGGGCGGAGAGCGAGGGGCTAAAAGCCTCAGAGATTTACCATCTGGTCTTGGACCGCACCGAGTATGTCTTACGACTGAAAGAAGAGAACACTCCGGAGTCGTTGGCCCGCATCGACAACTTGGAGGAGCTGGACAACGCCCTTCGCCAGTTTGAGCAAGAACGAGGAGAGGAAGCCAGCTTGCAGGCTTTCCTCGAAGAGATTGCCCTGATCTCTGATGTAGACCGACTGCAGGATGAAGACAACTTTGTCACCCTGATGACTCTGCATATTTCTAAGGGCCTGGAGTTCCCCGTGGTGTTTATGGTGGGCATGGAGGAAGGCCTTTTCCCCTCGGCTCGCAGTTATGACCCCTCAGACCCCGACTCCCTGGAGGAAGAGAGAAGGCTTTGCTATGTGGGGATGACCCGGGCCCGAGAGCGGCTGTTTATGACCTATGCACGCTCCAGAAGAGTTTGGGGCCAGGAGCAAAACCATCCTCCCTCGCGTTTTTTGGAGGAGATTCCCAAAGAGTATGTTCTCAACTCCAGCTCTCTAAGAAGACCCAGCTTCGTGGACCGCTTCAGTTCCGGGGGCAAAACCTCTTCAGCCTCTTCCTCTCGATCCTTTACCGAAGACGAGAATTGGAACCAGGGCATGCCGGATTATGAGGACCAGAGCCAAGAGGCCGGCTTTCAAAAAGGGATGAGGGTACGCCACCCCACTTTTGGTGTGGGCTCCATCTATCAGGTGGAGGGAGTCGGAGAGATGCAAAAGGTCAGCGTGATGTTCGCCGATCGAACGGCCAAAAAATTTGTCGCCAAATATGCCCGCCTAGAAAGAGTTTAAAGGATAGGGTCCTCAAGTGATCGGCACAAAACACAATCTTAAGCTTTTTCCGACATCTTCTGCCGGCTGGTCACAATCTGCTCCCACTCTTTTAAATAGAAGTGGGCGTCTGCAGGCTCTTGACGGTCGGAGGGATCCGGGTTCACATACTCGGCCTCAACCCCATCCCAACCCCGGTAAGCGCGACGCCCCGGCTGGCGGTGCTCTTTGATTTCGAAGTCGGGGACTAAAGTCACCTTACCGCCCCCATCAGGAATGTCCAAAGAGAGGCTGGACATGGCCAGTCCTGAGAGCCTGCCCCATAGCTCCCTTTGAATGGCCTCAGACTCCTCCACCGAAGTGCGCAAGTGATCGGTACCTAAAGAGGGATCACACTGAAACATATAGTAGGGCTTAACCCGCAAGTAGAGCAGGCGGCGATTCAAGGCCTGGACCAGCGCCGGATGATTATTGACCCCATTTAAAAGTACCATCTGGTTCATCACCGGAAAACCGTGGTCCACCATCCGCTTCAGGCTCTCCGCGGCCTCAAAAGTGATTTCGCGCGGGTGGTTGAAGTGAGTCATCATAAATATCGGATGATAGGGCCTGAGAGTTTGTAGCAGCTCATTGGTCATCCGCATAGGATTCACCACCGGAATACGGCTGCCAATGCGAATGATCTCCACATGATCGATGGCCCTAAGATCTTCCATCACTCCCTTGAGTTTGGCATCCGACAGAGTGAGCGGATCTCCACCCGAGAGGATCACCTCGCGAACTCCCGGAGACTGGGCAATATACTCCAGGGCCTGAAGGTAGTCCTTGGAGCGCACAAAGGCCTGATCCTGTCCCGTAAAATGCTTGCGAGTGCAGTAACGACAGTACACGGAGCAAAAGTCAGTGAGCAAAAATAGCACCCGATCTGGATAGCGATGGACAATACGGGAGTGGGGAGAGTTTTTGCGCTCGCCAAGGGGGTCTAACATCTGCTGAGTCCCCAGCTCCAGCTCCCGGGCCTGAGGCATTAAAATGCGACGGATGGGATCTTGACTCAAGCCCCGCCCTCCATGGGCGGCCAGGCGGGCGTAGTAGGGGGTGGTTCTCACCTGAAAGATTCGATCCAGGCCCGAAAAGCCCTGGATCTCTTCAGGGCTCAAATCAAAGTACTGAGCAAAGTCCTCCAAGCGGCGCAAGGAGTGTTGCATCTGCCACTGCCAGCTTTGCCAGTCCTCAGGGGACACCCAAGGAGGGGGCTCATTTTTTTCAAAGTGAAAGGCCATGGGCCTAAGCCCTAGCAAAAGTTAAAAGCCCAGACAACGGCCAACGATTTGGCATACCTAAAAAAGAGGCGACCTTTTTGCGCCCCGACCCCTGTACAAGCTTTGATCACCCTTAAAGGCCTGAAAAGATTTGAACTTTCCTCCATGGCCTTAAGAGGCCGCCAGGGTTTTCACAGTAAGGGCTCAGCGCACAGAGCCCCTGTAAATCTTTAAAAGTCATTTAAATTCAGCCACTTAGCTTATGGAACGGGCTCTGGGCCCGATTTTGGAAGAGCTAAAGCTTGAAGACTTTTAATTAGCTTGAGGAGGCGATTATGAAATCCACTTTTAAAAACCGAGATCGGGCCCTGGTCCTGACCCTGTTTGGCTTGCTTGCGGCCAACACTTCAATGTGGGATCACTCCCGCTGGAACCTAGCCAGAGAGGCCAAAGTGGAAACCAGCTTCTTCTCCTCTCAAGATTTAGACGGATGTCTGACCCAGGCCCTCACAACTGGCCTTGCGGCTGAATCCTCTTCGAACCCTTGCCCAACTGTCGAAGCCCGAGTGGGAGACACTCGCTTTCAAAGTAACATTAAAATTTCCAAGGCCGAAGTGACCGACACAAGCCAACTGCAAGTTGGTCAATCCCCAGATGAAGCCGAAAAAAAATCTGTGGTTTTTGCTGACATCCAATTGACTGAAGCCGGCTGTAGCCAGGCTCAGTGTCTGGGAAAAGCCTCGCGAGTGGAAATTCAAACTGGCAGCGTAGCTGAAGCTATCCAGCAGATTCGCCAGGCCCTAGAGAAGTCTGCCTCTGAGTTGGCTGAAGAGAGCGAAAAGCGCAAAGAGGCTGAGGAAAGACGCAAAAAAATTGCCGAACTCCGCCGTGAACTTAGAGAGAGACAGGGAAAGTGTGAGCTCTCCAGTTCTTCTAAAGTGGACGAGGAAGAGTTAAAATTAGTGCGTGGCAAGTGGGACTCCGGCGAGAGAATGGAGTGTCAAAGAGAGCATATGGCTGGCCTTGAGGGCAAAGAGGCTGAAGACTATTTTCACCGCCACCTGAAATCTAGCTTGAAGGATATGCTCCTCTCCGGTGATAGCGAGCAAAGGCGCCAAGCCCAGGAGCTGTTGCGAGAGCTGAGCCAGGACTCTGAACTGCGCCGTATTCCCTCTCTGCAATTTTCTCTGCAAAATATGCATCGAGGAGCACAACTAGATTTTCAGATTCAGTCCCTTCAAAGACTGGCCAGTGCCGGCAATTCCTACGCCCAGGTCCAACTGGAGATGCTGCAAAATCAAATCAATGGAGAGTACTCCATGACGGCTCTGACTCTGCGCCAGCAGCTGACGGCCATGGATCCCAGCAGCCCACAGTTTGCCCAGGCTGAATTTATGCTGAGAGATCTGGAGCAATGGACCCAGCACTTTGCCAGCACTCAGTTCCCCAGTTTGCAAAACCCCAACAATGCCTTAGCTGGACTGGATGGCAACACCCTGCACTCCATCATTATGGCTCCCCCCATGCCTCAGGCTATTGACTTAAGAGGCCGACTGGCTCGGGCTGGCAATGCGCAGATTATGAATCAGACCAGTCAGTGGACCAACCTGCAGCGCTTTAATCCCCCCAGTGTCTTCAACACTGGAGACTCCCTGTTGCAGCCCCACTTTAGCGGGCAAGTGCCTCCCACTGGACTGGAGGGCCGTGGCCAACTCGCTCCCCGCAGTCAAGGCGCTGCTCCTGGCCCCCGCCAAATGCCCGCCCGCATCGATCCCAGTCAACATCGCCGAGGCTAAGCGAGAGGGAGAAAAAAACCCAGGGGTTACCCCCTGGGCCTCGGCAGCTGCTACCGGCTTGATGCCATCATAGGTGTGTTCTCAGTTGTGCAATCTCAGAGGCTCCCCCCAAATGTTCTTCTCAGAAGCTGATAGCGGCCTTCGAAACCATACCCCAAGCAAAACTGGCGTCTTGCTGTCCCCCGGCCTCAAAGGCGGATCCTGGAAAGAGCATCCCCACCTGATTGACCCAGAGCACTCCCTGTCTGGGAGAGTAATTTAAAGCCAAATCCAATTCAAAACCCAAGTCCTTGCCCACATCCTGGCCCACAATGGGGTTGGTGTCCAACCACCCAAAGGTCAAAGCTCCCTCCACAGCCCAGGAGTCTCTCCAGTCATAGCGAAAGCCCGGAGAGGCATAGATCACATTGCTGAGAGTCTCTGTGTCCACCCGCGCTCCCCGGCTGGCAGGACCCTCGGCCTGCAGATCGGTGCGCAGAATATCAGACTGTCCCAGAGGTTGATTGAACAGCATCATGGCCACATTGTAGTTGCGGTGAAAGAGGTAGCCCTCAAACTTCTCGTCTGTAGCGGGGCTGTCGCCTGTGGCATAGCCAGCTTTGAGGTTCCACGTCCAGGGAGAGCCCTGGGGTTGGATCTCGTACTCAGCGGCCATCCCGTAGCCGGCAAACTCCACCGGCTCTCCACCAGCTGTTCTCACCCCGCTGCGCCCCCTCTGCATGCCCACTTCCAGGCCCAATTTGTGGAGGTCGATCTGTCTTTGCACATAGAAGTTGAAGTTTTCGATTTCAAAAGAGTCGTTGGCTATGGCTCCAGTTCCCCCCAGAACCTCACCGGGGTTTACACCCACAGGAGCATCACTGGCCAAAGCGCTACCTCGACGCCGCTGAAAAAAGAAACCCATTTCCAGTTCGGTCTCCAAGTCCTCATACTGGGCGTGAAAGAGGAGCTCGTTGACATCTTCTCCCTGAGTGATGTCCCCCTCATTGACCTTGGCCAACATGGGCAGCAGATAGAAGTTGCCCATCACCACGCGGTAGCCCAGCAAATCCCTGTTATTTAGCCAGTGATCAAAGGGGCCTAGGCCTGCGTTGTGAGTCATACCCAAACCAAAGTGAACCGGAGCTCGCCCCACAATAAGGGCTCCATGCTCTTGAATGTAGGTTAAATAGAGTTCATTCACCGCCACTGTGTCCGAGGCCTGGGCCGTACCCAAAGTGTTACTCTCTCCGGCAAAACCTGGAGTTGCTACTCCCGGTCCGTGGCCAAAGAACTGGCCCAGCTGGGAGTTGGGGTAGTCACTGGAGTTCAGCAAATCCAAGCGGGCTCGAATCATGAAACCATCACCAGCCGTGATCTCCGGACGCAGAATCAAATGGTGAAGCCCGTAGCTCTTATTGACACCCTTATCCAATTCAGGATTGAAAAACTGGTAGCCCTCAATGCGGTAGGTTCCCGACCACTTGAAGTCCATGGCCTGGGATTGTGAACCCATAAGCCCCAGGCTCAAAGCCAGAGCCAGCATCCATTGGGGGGTTGAAGTTTTTTTCATAGCACCTCTCCACTTAGTGACAATTAAAACATTAGCTGAACGGGGAACACAAACAAATAACCAGACGGAACTGGACCTTCTGCCCCTCTGAGAGAGGTCCTCAAGTCCTTCTCCTCTAATTTCTCATCACTCCTAAGATCTCTTCTTCTCGGAGAATGAGCAAATCCTCTCCCTGCCAGTGCACAGAGACTCCAGCATAGTCAGAAAAAATAATTTGATCTCCAACCTGCACATCCATGGGGCGAATCTGACCTTTCTTATTGCGCCTTCCAGGTCCGATGGCCAAAACCTTGCCTCTCAGTGGGCGATCACTGGCGGATTCCGGTATATAGAGTCCCCCAGGAGTTCGGTCACTGGCCCCCTCCCGGCGAATCAAGACACGATCATCAAGAGGAGAAAACTTAAAACTAAACACCTGTGACTGCACCTTATCGGCCACCTGCCGTACTGTCTTTTGCGCTGCCTTTTTTATTGTGGCAGTCATTTTTCCCAAAGCGGATTGGGCCGCTTTCTTTTTAACCACGGCTTTTTTCTTGGTCGCCGCTTTCTTTTGGGCCACGGCTTTCTTTGGGCTCACTGCTTTTTTCTTAGTGGTCTTCTTTTTTGCAGCTACTTTCTTCTTTGGAGTCGCTTTTTTCTTCCTTTGTGCTGGCGCCTTCTTCTTTGCTGGCGCCTTCTTCTTTGCGCTCACTTTTTTCTTAGGGCTGACTTTCTTTTTTTGTTTCTTTTTACTTGCTGCCACGACGAAGCATCTCCTCTTCAAAGTATTTACTGTATAAAACGTCCCATTCGGGGCTGCCTTCTACCACACCTCGTTTCAGAGAGGCCACTTTTTCCCGTGCTCTCTGGTCGATGTCACCGGCCTCTTTGACAAACTGGACCACGGCTCTCTTGATAGCTCTCAGAGCTTGGTCATCATCCTCGTAGTCCACCAAATCATCATGGTAAAGCCCATCACAGATCAAGTGGGCCCAATGGGTCTGCCTCTCTTCGGACAAGATCATATGATAACCCCCTTTTCTTTGGCCATGCGCTTTTTCAGTAGGGGAAACATCTTGTAGCGCTGAAACTCCCCGGGGTTTTGCCTTTCCATTTGATCCATCATCTGATGAACTTCGACATCCAAGGCTTTTTCCCTTTCCAGGTCCTTCATCAAAATACCGACGGCCCTCTCAGCAATCTTATCTTCCCGATCCTTTAAGGTGGCAATAGCCGGGTTTTTGAGCTCATTCATCACCAATTGAGTTAACCGACGCAGCTGTTTTTCTGTGATTTTCATGGCTTTGACTAAAATGGGGCCAGGCTCTAATGTCAAGCAATGTCAAAATGCAAAGCCTGGAGACAAAAAGTGTCTGAAGTTTGGCGCCGCTGGAGCTGGAGGTCAAGGGTCAGCCTCAAAGGAATTCTTGTTCTTTTGACAACAAGCCTGACGCTAGCAATCATCTGGCTCTCTTTTTGGCTCTTTCAGCTCAATCAAAAAATGAGCGAGCGCCTAAATCAGGGCTGGTTTTTGCCTCCCATAGAGATCTACAGTGGACCGGAAGCCCTTTTCCCAGGACAAAACCTGGATCTAGATCGTCTGCAGGGCCAACTGGAATCCCAGGGCTACCGGCAGCGGCAGGCTCAACAGCGCCTTTTACCTAAGGACTTTGCCCTCTGGGACTTGGGCCTCTGCGCCTCTCACCTCAGCGATCCCCTCCCCTGGGGAACTCAGCGTTGCCTGGTGATTCGCCACCCCCATCAAATTGAGCTATTGGCTTTGGACTCCCACAAGGTTCTGGCCCTCTACCAGGGGGAGCCCTTGCTGCCCGTAGGTCGGCTTGAGCTCCCCCCTCAGCTCTTTGCCCAGTTCTATGGCGATCAACCCATTCTCAGAGATGTTCGCCCTCTGGGGGCCCACCCTCTTCAATGCCTACAGGCAGTGACGGCCATTGAGGACAGTCAATTCCTGGAACATTCCGGGATCAGCTTCAGCGGCATCGGCCGGGCCCTTCTGCGCAACTTTTCTTCGGGTCGCTTTGCCGAAGGAGGTAGCACTATCACTCAACAACTCGTGAAGAACTACTTCCTCACCCACGAAAAAACTTTGCGCCGCAAGTTCGTTGAATTTTTTATGGCCCTCCTTCTGGAACTCCAGGTGGAAAAAGAAGAGATTCTGGAGGCCTATCTCAATGTGATTTACATGGGGCAAAACGGCCCCTTCCAAGTGAGAGGCTTTGCCTCAGCAGCCCAGCACTATTTTGGCCGGAACCTGGAAACCTTGGCTCTCAGCGACTGCGCCCTCTTGGCCGCCATTATTAACAGTCCCGGACGCTACAACCCCTTTCAATCACCTGAGCAGTCTTTGAGTCGTCGCAACTTAGTCCTCAACCGAATGTTGAGTTTGGGAATGGTCGATACAGAAGCGGCCGATCAAGCTCTCCAGGCTCCCCTACCCTCTCGGCCGCCTCGCAGTCTGTCGGACCCGGCGCCCTACTACGTTCAGGCGGTGATGAGAGAGTTGCGCCGGCAAAAGCTGCCCCTGAGCCAAGGCCTGCGAGTCTTTACCGGCTTGGACCCCCAAGCTCAAGATTTAGCTCAGCAAGTGGTGCAGAGGGAGTTGGAGAGGCTGGAAAAAAATCATGAAACCACTCGCGAGCTGAAAGAGAAAGGCTTCCCCCTCCAGGCTGGTTTAGTGGCCGTGGACATCGAGTCAAGACAGGTGCTGGCCCTGGTGGGAGGGCGAAACTACCGTCAGTCCCAATTCAACCGCATCACTGAGGCCCGCCGTCAAGTGGGCTCAGTGATGAAGCCCTTGGTCTATCTCTCGGCTCTTGAAAGTCTTCAGGCCACAGGACTTCACTACAACCCTCTGACCCCTTTGTCTGATGAGAGCTTCACTCATCACTTTTCCGGACAAACCTGGTCACCTAAAAACTACGATCAAAGAGAGCATGGATTGGTGCCCATGTTCTTTGGTTTGGCTCAGTCCCTGAACTTGGCCACGGCCCAACTGGGTCTGGATGTGGGCTTGAGCTCCCTCTTGGACCTCAGCCGTCGCCTGGGCATTGAGTCCGAGCTGCAGGCTTTGCCCTCGCTCACCCTGGGGGCCTTTGAATTGCGCCCCTGGGAGGTGGCTCAAGTCTTCACCAGCCTGGCTCGCTTTGGTCAAAAGACTTCCCTGCATCTGCTCCACCGAGTGGAAGACCTCAGCGGCCAAGTTCTCTGGCGGCGCCCCGAAGATAGGGAGTCTTGGGTTGTGGCTCCAGAGAATGCGGCCGTACTGGTGGGCATGATGAAACAGTCCATGACCATGGGCACCGCCCGCAGTCTGAGTTGGCGGGGTTTTAGGGGACCGGGAGCCGGTAAGACGGGAACCACCAGTGACTACCGGGACGCCTGGTTTGTGGGTTTCAGCCCCAAGGTGCTGGCTCTGACTTGGCTGGGCTATGATGACAACCAGTCCTCGGGCCTGACGGGAGCTTCGGGTGCTCTGCCGTTTTGGGCTGAGTTTATGAAGGGCTTGGGCCAACGACACGGGGAAGAGGACTTTGCCTGGCCCCCAGGCACCTATGCCCGCCACCTGAGGGCTCTTGAACTGGCTCGCCTCTACCCTCAACTGGACTTCCCCCCGGAGGGGGTGGAGCTGATCTTTCGCTCCCAAGATCAGCCCTTTGACCCCTAAATCGGGGGCAAAGTGATGAAAAGTTTTTAACAAGGGGAACTCCAACCGGTGTCAAATTGACACTCCGCTGCATTTAAGCTAGTTAGGGGCATGGGCGAATCCCCTCACCCCCGTATTTTGAGCTTTTTCAAGGCCGGAGCCCTGATGGCCCTTGTGGCTTTGGGCCTGGCTTTTGTGATTGTCCAGTTTCCCCTCCACTACTTGGAGGCCTGGACCTACGATTGGCGCTCCCGACTTAAAACCCCTGCCCCCACCTCAGGCTTGATTGAATTGATCATGATCCGCCCTGACACTTTGACTCAGCTGGGCCGAGAAGATCGCCTCCAAGATCACCAGCTCCTCCTTGAGGGGCTTGAGGCGGGGCAACCCCGGGCCATTGTCTACAGCTTTGACCCCTCTGAACTGCGCCATAGCCCTGAAGAGGCTGAGGCCTTTGGTGAACTCACTGAACGGATGCAGACTCCGATCTACTTTGCCAGTTTCAGCTCTCCCGCCAAGGGGCAGGGGCGGCTGCCTCCCTTGCCCTCACCCTTTGACTTCATTGAGCCTCTGCCCGCCCCCATCGGCAGCGACATCACTCTCTTTGCAAGAGATGGCGTCTCAAGACGTTTTATTTATTCAATAGACGACCAGCCGACCCTACACAGGGCTTTGGCCAAAGAGCTCGGGGCGGAAAGACCTCGGGGACTTTTCTCAGTTCTCGATGTAATTCAAGGCTATATTGCCTTTCGCCCCGCCGGGACCTACCCGAGCACTGAGTTTCTAGACGCCCGAGATGGGAACCCCGAGAGCTTGAATCGTTGGGCTGACAAAGTGGTGATCATTGGAGATGACTCGCTCCGCTCCAGTCGCTTTTACCTCTCCACTCCTCTGTCTCGGGACATCACCGCTCTCACCTTGGCCGAGGCCCATGCCAATGCCCTGGACACCCTTATTCTGGATCAGGCCCCCCGCCGGAGCCCCAAAGGACTCAACTTTCTCACTATAGCCCTAGTGGCCTGGCTCACTTTAGCCCTTTTGTTTTTTGCTCCTCCCGCCCGGGGCCTCCTCCTTCTGGGCGGAGTGATCGCCACATTTATTCTGCTCGCTGCAGCGGTTTTTTCCGCTTTTGGTTTTTGGCTGCCTATGGCTCAACCTCTTTTGGCTGTTTTTGTCTGCTATTACTTTTTTGTGCCCTATCGTCTGATTGTAGAAAACCGGCGCAGTTGGGAGTACTACCAGCGAAACCAGCTTCTCACCCAAGTGGAGGAGCTCAAAAGCAACTTCATGCGCATGATGTCCCATGATCTCAAGACCCCTCTCGCCCGTATTCAGGGTATGGCTGAACTGGTCCTCAAAGAGAGACAACCTCTGAGCCCTGAACAAAAAACCGCTGTTGAGTCCATCAGTCACTCCAGCGAGGAACTGGCGGAATTTATCGGCTCCATACTCAATCTCACCCGAATTGAGAGTAAAGAGGTCAAGCTTCAGCTGCGCAGTCGCGACATCAATTCTCTCATTCAGGACGTGGTGAAAAAATGCGAGTACCTTGCTCAACAGAAAAACATTCGGATTCTTCAGGAGCTTGAGCCCATGTTCAGTATGAAGATGGATGAAGACTTGATTCGCCAAGTTCTTACCAACCTGCTGGAGAACGCCATCAAGTACAGCCCACCAGAGACTCAGATTCAGATCCGCAGCCAAGAGGTGGATGGTCGAGCTCTTATCCAAATTACAGACCAAGGCTATGGAATTGCCGCTGAAGACTTGCCTAACATTTTCACTAAATTCTATCGTAGTCGCCAGGCCTCTTCGACTAGCATTAAGGGCTCCGGCTTAGGGCTCTTTTTGGCCAAGTATTTTGTGGACCTTCACCAAGGTCGCATCACTGTGGAGAGCCAATTGGAAAAAGGCTCCACTTTTTGTATTGAATTGCCCATGAATTTAACTGAGTCTCCAAGGGCTCAGGAGGAACAGATATGATCAAAGTTTTGGTGGTGGACGACGACCCTGGACTTCGCCTTTCGGTGAAGTCGGCATTGACCTCAGCTGGAGGTTTTGATGTGGACGAGGCCTTTGACGGCATCAATGCTGTGGAAAAGGTTCAGGTGCACAGGGATTACAATGTGGTGATTCTGGATGTGGATATGCCCCGCATGAATGGCCTGGAAGCCCTGCAGGCCATTAAAGAGATCGACCCCTCCATTGTGGTTTTAGTTCTCACCGCCTACGCCAATATCGAAGACGCTGTCAAAGTGGTCAAAGAAGGGGCCTACAACTATGTGGCCAAACCGGTGCGAGGAGATCAACTGGTGGAGATGATCCATCGGGCGATGAGCGCCTACTCAATGATTTCAGAGGTTGCCGCTTCAGCCCCTATGATGTTTGAGAGTGGGCGGAAAATCATTGGCCAAACCGAGCCCATGAAAAAGGTCTTCAACATTATCACTCGCCTCTCTAAGGTGGACACCCCTGTCCTGATCCGCGGAGCCTCGGGCACAGGTAAGGAGCTCGTGGCTCGAGCCATTCACTTTAACTCCTCTTTCAAGGATGGAAACTTTGTGGCCATCAACTGCTCGGCCATTCCAGAAAACCTTTTTGAGAGTGAGCTCTTTGGTCACGAAAAGGGGGCTTTCACAGGAGCTGACCAGAGGAAAATTGGCAGGTTCCAGTACGCCGAAGGCGGAACCCTCTTTTTGGATGAACTTGGTGACTTGCCACTGGCCATGCAGGTCAAACTTCTGAGAGTGCTTCAAGAACGCAAATTCACCCCCGTGGGAGCCAACCGAGAAATTGATGCCCATGTGAGAATCATCGCCGCCACCAATCGTCCTCTGGAAGAGATGATGAAGCAGGGGACCTTTCGCGAAGATCTTTACTATCGACTCAATGTCATGCCGATCTTTCTCCCCTCCTTGGCCGAGAGAAAAAGCGACCTGAGTCATCTGGTCAATCTGTTTATGCAGAAGTTCAGTAAAGCTCAGGGCAAGAAAATATTCTCGGTCTCTCCAGAGGCCATGAATGTCCTGATGAAGTACGACTGGCCCGGTAATATTCGTGAACTGGAGAATATCATCGAGCATGCCTTTATTCTGGAAGAAAGCCCTATTTTAACCTTGGCCTCCCTGCCTGAGTCCCTGCTTCGGGCCACTGGCGTGGACCCCGAGTCCGCCAATTTGAAGGGTGAGTTTGCTTCGGCCTCTAAGGAGGCTTCCGAGGCCTCCTCGGAGCCGGAGTCCCTGGTCAGCCACTCCCTTCTTCCTGAGGCTGAGGGCCTGGATTTTAACAAACACAAAGAGGCCTTTGAAAAAGAGTTCATTATTAAGGCCCTTAAAACTTTCAAAGGACGCATCAACCAGACCGCCCTTCATGCCAATATTCCCAAAAAGACACTGCTGAGAAAGCTGGAGAAATATGGCATCAATGCCCGGGATTACGGAGAGTGATCTGAGTCCAGGGTTTTGTGGACAAAGCTGTGGATTGCCCGTTGAGAACGAAGTTATAAGTTACTGATTTTCATAGATTTATTTTTCCTGTTGATGTCCACAAGAACAGCCGTTAAGGTCCTGAGCCTTATATGACAACAGCCAACTATCCGCCTCAAGCATACACCCGCGAGGTTCTCACTCAGGCCTTTCACTGGTTAAGAACCCAGCCTCAAAGTGTCAAAGACCGGGCCGTTTCGGCTGACTCTCTGGTGAGCCTCTACCTCCACGCTCGCCGCCAAGAGCACTTGGGCTCTTGGGAGAGTGAGGCGCCAGTGAGCTCCGAGAACTTTAAAAGTGACCTCAAAGATTTGGCTCAAGGGCTCAGGCAATTCGAAAACTCCTTTTCGCCCTCAGCTTCCAGCTCGCCTTTGAAGAGGACCTCACCGAGACCCCTAGCCAACCCCGAGCCCTCGGCCAATGAGGCCCTTGAACCACTGGAAACTGAACAGCCCACCCCAGGTGTTGCTGGCTTTGGCTCTTCTTCCTCCAAGCCACCTTCTTTCTCAGCCACCACGGCCACCACTCAAGTGGAGCAGGAAACTCGGGTTTCCACCTCCACCACCCGCATCACCTCCCAGAGCCATTCGGGGATGGAGTTTGATGAGCAGACACTGGCCACTTTGCGGGCCGTCAAGGAGCGCCTCAATCTGGGCTCTGAATTCGAGGCCGCTCGACTCCTTATAGTTTTGGGCAGTGAGAGGCTGAACTCGGCCCTGCCTCCTTCCCACCTTGACAAGCCCTAGGCACTTCCCTAGCTTGGGGCGAATGGATTATAAAGACAGCCTCAATTTGCCTAAGACAGACTTTCCTATGAAGGGCAACTTAGCCACTTCTGAGCCCTTGAGAATCGAAAAGTGGCAGCTGAATCGCACCTACGAAAAAATGGTTCTGGGAGGTGAAGAAGAGGGGCAAAAGCCCAAAGGCCTCTTTGTTCTCCCAGATGGCCCCCCCTATGCCAATGGCTCCATTCATATCGGCCATGTTCTCAATAAAGTTCTTAAAGATATCGTGATCAAATACAAAAATATGGCTGGCTTTTCGGCCGCTTTTATCCCCGGCTGGGACTGCCACGGCCTGCCCATTGAACTCAAAGTGACCAAAAAACTGGGAACTAAGAGAAAAGAGATGTCTGACTCTCAAGTGAGAGATCTCTGCCGCCAAGAGGCTTTAAGCTGGGTGGATCATCAGCGGGGTCAGTTTCAGCGTTTGGGTATTTTGGCTGATTGGGAAAACCCCTACCTGACCCTTCAAGCAGAATATGAGGCCGAAGAGATAAGAGTTCTGGCCAAAATCTTTTCCCGTGGCTACCTCTACCGAGGGGAAAAGCCTGTCAACTGGTGCCCTGCCCTACAGACTGCCCTAGCCGCCGCTGAGGTGGAGTACCAGGACCATAAAAGCCCTTCTATTTATGTGAAGTTTCCCCTGCAAAAAGCCTCAGCCTCTCTGCAGGCTCTCATAGGCCATGTTGATCGCCCCATCTCTTTTGTGATTTGGACCACCACTCCTTGGACCCTTCCCGCCAACTGCGCTATCGCCGTTCACCGAGACTTTGACTATACACTTTTGGACACAGGCCAAGAGGTTCTCATTTTGGTCGAGAAGCTGGTTGAATCTGTGGGCAAAGACTGTGACCTAAGTATGGAGTCTGGCCCCAAAGCTCTGGGCACTTTAAAAGGGGCTGAACTGGAGGGATCTTTGGCCCACCACCCCTTTTTGAGCAGAGAGTCTCAACTGGTCTTAAGTGATCATGTCACCTTGGAAAGTGGGACGGGATCTGTACATATTGCTCCCGGACATGGCTTGGACGATTACCAAGTGGGTCTCAAGTACAACCTGCCCATTTTTTCCCCTGTTGACGAGGCGGGACGCTTCACCGAGGAAGTGCCTCTGTGGTCAGGGCAAAAAATCTGGGACGCCAACCCACTGATTGTTGAGAAGCTTCGCCAAAACGGCCATCTTTTGGGCTTTAAGGAGATTGTCCACAGCTATCCCCACAATCCTCGCTCTAAAACTCCCCTGATTTTTCGCTCTACCCCTCAGTGGTTTATCCGCATGGATGAGGGAGGGGCAGGCTCTCCTTCACTGCGCCAACGGGCTCTTCATGCGGCGGAGAAAGAGATTGAATTTGTTCCCCAGTGGGGATCTCAACGCCTCCACGCCATGCTCTCCAACTCACCGGACTGGTGCCTGAGCCGCCAGCGCGTTTGGGGTGTTCCCATCCCGGTTTTTTACTGCCAAAATTGTGGGGAGCCCTTGGCTTCGGAAGCTGTGATGCACCGACTAGCGGACAAAATGGAGAGCTCTGGCCTGGGGCTGGAGGCCTACCACAGTCTTCCCCCTGGGGAGTTCACTCAAGGTGAGAGCTGTGGGGCCTGTGGGCACTCTGATTTTAAGACGGGTAAAGATATTTTAGATGTCTGGTTCGATTCCGGTGTCTGTCATTCAGCGGTACAAAAAAAGCGCAAAGGTCTAACTTCCCCCGCCGATATCTATTTAGAGGGCAGTGACCAGCACCGCGGTTGGTTTCAAACCAGCCTCCTCTCCAGCCTGGCGGCCCATGGAGAACTGCCCTTTAAAGCTCTCATCACTCACGGCTTTGTCAACGATGCCAAAGGCTACAAGATGAGCAAAAGCCAGGGCAATGCGGTGGACCCAGCAGAGGTCATCAAAAAAAGTGGAGCTGAAATTCTGCGCCTCTGGGTGGCCTATGAGGACTATGGCCAAGATGTGAATGTGGGAGATGAGATCTTTCAGCGGATCACCGACACCTACCGCCGGCTGCGCAACACCCTGCGCTTTATGTTGGGAAATCTGGGAGACTTTGATCCCGACAAGGACTCACTCAACTATGCTGACCTCAGGCCTTTGGATCAATGGGCTCTGCACCAGCTGCAGGGCCTCATCGAAAAAACCAGCAAAGCCTATGATGAGTACGATTTTTATAAAGTCTATCACGCCCTCAATCACTTTTTCACTGTGGATCTTTCCGCCACTTACTTGGACATTTTGAAGGATCGCCTTTACACCTGGAAAAAGGATGGGTCTGCTCGTCGTTCAGCACAAACTGTGGTGTACACAATTTTGCAAAATGTCTGCTCGCTGATGGCCCCTATTTTAAGTTTTCTGGCTGAGGAAACCTACGAGCACATCCCGGGAAGTAAAAAAGAAAGCGTTCTCCTCACTTCTTTTCCTAAAGGGAGCGGTCAATGGCGAAGAGAAGACCTGGCCGAAGAGTTTTCTCAGCTCCTGCAACTTCGAGCTCAGATCTCCAAACAGCTGGAAAATTTGCGCCAGCAAAAGACCATAGGCTCCAGCCTGGATGCCCAGATTTTGGTGACAGCTGGAGAGTCTCTCTATAAAATTTTGGAAAAGTATCGGGAAAGTTTGAAGGAGTTTTTTATCGTCTCGCAGGTGCAGCTGGCTCAGGGCTCAGAACTCAACATAAAGGCAGAAAAGGCCAAGGGCGAAAAATGCCCTCGCTGTTGGCACTACAGTGAAGACCTCAGTCAGAGTTCTCAGTGGCCCGGCGTCTGTCCTAAATGTGTTGAGGCCCTGTCATGAAGACCCTCAAAATCCAGCCTAAATATTTGGTTTTACTCTCTTTAGGTGCAGCTATAGTGGCTTTGGACCAGGCCACTAAAATGTACATTCACACCCAGTTTCGCCTCGGTCAGCAGTTGGTGGTCATTCAGGATTACTTTAACATCACCTATGTGCGAAACCCAGGCGCCGCTTTCGGAATTTTGGGCGACGCTCCAGAGATGTTTCGCCGGGTGTTTTTTTTAATGGTCACTCCCTTGGCCCTGGCAGTGATTTTATTGATTCTCAGAGGGGTACCCAACAACGATCGAGTGCAAGTCCTGGCTCTATCCTTAATCTTTGGCGGGGCCATCGGCAACTATATCGATCGTCTGCGCTTTGGCTTTGTGATCGACTTTTTGGACTTTCACTGGCGCAATCTCTACGCCTGGCCAGCTTTTAATGTGGCCGACTCCGCCATCGTCGTGGGAGTGGGACTTCTCATTATGGCCATGTTTATACAACCACCTGCGGAGTCCTCTGAGTCCCAGTAAAACGACCTAAGGGGAAGCTGGGACTACAAATAAGGGGGAGGGTTTTTTGTACCCAAATATCACAGTTGGCGATGCCTTTTGGATCCCCACCTTCTATCTTGTTCTGAGTCTCACAGCCAGCCTCTGCGCCCTGTGGGTGGTGAAGCGAGCCCGACGCCAAGAGCGATCGGTCACTCAGGCCCTGGATTTGGGCCTAGCCCTCTTGGTGGGGGGATTCTTAGGTGCAAGGATCTTTCATGTTTTTTACGAAGAGCCCCAGTTTTATCGCCAATTCCCTTTAGAGGCCTTTAAGCTCTGGCATGGGGGCTATGTTTTTTACGGGGGAATGATCGGGGCTCTGTTGACAGCCTCCCTGTTGCTACTCTGGCGACATCGCCAAGATTTTGCTTCCCAGTTCTGGAGTTGGGCCGATTTTTTTGCCCCTATTGGAGCCTTGGGCTACGCTCTTGGCCGACTGGGCTGCTTTCTCAATGGTTGCTGCTATGGCCAGGCCTGTGCCCTTCCCTGGGCCCTGAGCTTTCCCAGCCACGAGTACTGGGGCATGGAGGTGGTGGCCCGTCACCCCACCCAAATTTACGCTCTCCTATGGGAGCTGGCCGTCTTAGGAATTCTTCTCACTTGGGAGAGGCGCCCGCTGTTGCGCCCTTTCTCAGGTCAGGTTTTTCTCCTGTGGCTAAGTCTTCACTCTCTGGGCCGACTTTTTATGGAGCTCTTTCGCGACGACTTCCGCGGCCCCCAGCTGCTGGGAGGCCTCAGCGTCTCCTCGGCCCTCAGCTGGGTCTTTTTAACCACGGCACTGAGCCTATGGCTTGTGAACTACGGCTCTTCCCGACCGCCGGATTTGGGAAAGAGGTTGTAGAGACCCTGGATGACCTCATTGCGATTGCGAATAATGGTGGTGCCGATGTAAGGCCACTCACTCTCAAATTGCTGCAGCAGTTGCACCAAGGCCTCCTGCCCCACATTGGCCCTCTCACTGGTCACTGCCATGGCAAAAAACTGTAGATCCTCGGTCATCTCCTCCAAGGCTGCCAGGGTGGCCTGGGCATCGGGAGCCTCTGCATCTCCAATCATGATCACATACTTGTTGTATTGGGAGTTGGGGTACTCTGAGAGAATCTCTCCACTGAGCTTAAGAGGAGGAGCATAGGCCGTGCCTCCTCCCATCCAAGCCCGGTCCATTTGGGCCTCGGCAATTTCCTGAGCTTTGTCACTAAATCCCACATAGCGAACTTCCAGGTTCTTGTAGCGAGCCTTGAGCAGAAGAATCATATTCTTCATAAAGTTCTTAGCTGCTATCAGGCGCTCTCCCTCCATACTGTAGGTCAAATCCACATTGACCACCAACACGGCATCAAAAGAGGGCTT
>SKLV01000163.1 GCA_007121385.1 Bdellovibrionales bacterium | reverse complement strand
TGAAAGGTGATCTCTGAGCCCACCAGCTTCTCCACCTTAGTGAGACCAAAATCCTGCCAATTCAAGCGGCGAGGGGGCTGGCCTCGGCCTGGTGAGCGCGGGGGGTGGGCCGGGCACCTCCCCGAGAGGGAGTGAGGACCACCCATAGGCCATAGAGCTTCACCTCGCCGCCAAAAAAATCCAAAGCCCAAGCGCCGGACCGGCTGTGGCGAGTTTCACTCTGTAAGTGCAGCTCATCCATCCTTCCTCGGCCTGGGCGCCTCTGCACATAGGCGGAGTCCTGCACCTGGCCGTTCACCACCAGCTCCACCTCCACAGCTCTTCTGCCTGTGGCCTCAGCTTGTAGATAGACCTCCTTGAGCTCGTATTGACTCAGATCAAAGCGAGGACTCTGCCTTTGGATCTCTCGCCGAATAGAAAGGGAGGACTGGTGGCCAGAAAGAGTCCTCCCATCTAGGTCCAAAAAGATCTCCACCTCGCCTCGGCGCTGACTTTCACCCCAATGGCCCTGACGGGCCTCCGCCGTGAACCCGGATAATAAACTCACAAAAAGCCAAGCTATAGCTATCCAGAATATGTTTCCTCTACCCCTCATCACTTTTCCTTTCTAAAATTTTTTTACTAACCGACTTGCTCAAGTCTGGTGTCACAATGACAACTCCAGAAGACCACTGTGCAGAGCCTGTGCCAGAGGATTTGGTGCCATTTTGCCCCCATTTTCCCTTGACCCTCCCGGTCTCCAGTTGAACTCTCAGCGGTTTTCTGTTGAAAATGGAGAATGAGCACTGAATTCCCCAAGCCCAAAGAAGAAAAGAAATTGGATAAACTCTTTTGGCTCGATATGGAAATGACCGGCCTGGACGTAGGCAAAGAGGTCATTATTGAGGTGGCCGCCATTGTCACTGATTTGCACTTCAACGAAAAAGACACCTACCACTGCGTGGTGAAACAACCGCAAAAATATCTGGATGCTATGGACGACTGGAACCAGCGCCACCACCGGGCCTCAGGCCTGCTGGACCTTATCCCTTCCGGCAAAAGCCCCGACGAGGCCGAGAGAGATTTGCTAGAGCTTTTAGATATTCACTTTGGCCAAGAGAGAGCCATATTGGCCGGCAACAGCATTGGTCAGGATCGCCTGTTTATCGACAAGTACTTCAAGAAATTCTCGGCCCGCCTTCACTATCGCATGCTGGATGTGACCTCTTGGAAGCTGATCTTCAACAACCTCTACGATATCAAGCACCCCAAAGAGACCAGACACCGAGCCCTGGACGACATCCGCGAATCCATCGGCGAGATGAGGACCTACCTCAGCCATATCCGCTAGGTGCCCGTCGTCTTTTTGCGTATCAGCGCATCATCTTGAGGGCTGGCACCCCAGTGATATCCGTCACCTTTTAGCTTAGGCCGCACTTTATAGTGCGGCGTTACGCAAAAAGACGACGGGCACCTTTTTTAATACCTATAGTGCTCGGGCTTAAAGGGGCCTTTGGTGCTGAGCCCTAGGTAGCTGGCCTGTTTGGAGCTCAACTGGGTGAGGTTGACTCCCAATTTGCCCAAATGCAGTGCTGCCACCTTCTCATCTAAGTGTTTGGGCAGGCGGTAAACCTTGACCTCTTGGTACTGGTCGCGGTTTTGCCATAGCTCCATCTGCGCCATCACTTGGTTGGTGAAAGAGTTGCTCATCACAAAGGAAGGATGACCGTGGGCACAGCCCAAATTCACCAAGCGGCCTTTGGCTAGGACGATAATCTCGCGGCCATCCTTAAAGCGGTGGATGTCCACTTGGGGCTTGATCTCCCGCATTTGGGTGTTGGCATTGAGCCAGGCCATATCAATCTCAATATCAAAGTGGCCAATGTTGCAGACAATGGCCCCTGGCTTCATTTTGTTAAAGTGAGCCTCGGTGATGATGTCGCAGCAACCTGTGGCCGTGACAAAAATATCCGCCTTGTCCGCCACCTGCTCCATGGTCACCACTTCAAAACCTTCCATAGCCGCCTGCAGAGCACAGATGGGATCCACCTCGGTGACCACTACCCGGGCCCCATAAGAGCGCATGCTCTGGGCACAGCCCTTGCCCACATCGCCGTAGCCGGCGACCACAACCACTTTGCCGGCGATCATGGTGTCGGTGGCCCGCTTGATGCCATCAGCCAAGGACTCTCTGCAGCCGTAGAGGTTGTCGAACTTGGACTTGGTCACAGAGTCGTTCACATTGATGGCCGGCACTTTGAGTTTGCCCTCCTTGTGCAGGCGCTCTAGGTTATGCACTCCAGTGGTGGTCTCTTCAGACAACCCAATGATTTTCTCCATCACTTTGGCAAAGCGGGGCTCGTGCATCATATTGGTGAGGTCACCCCCATCGTCCAAAATCAAGTCATAGCCCTCCGGCCCCCAACCGGTGATGGTCTGCTCAATACACCAGTTGAACTCTTCTTCAGTCTCCCCCTTCCAGGCAAAGACAGGAATGCCCGCGGCGGCGATGGCCACGGCCGCATGATCTTGGGTGGAAAAGATATTGCAAGAACTCCAGCGCACCTCAGCCCCTAAGGCGGTGAGAGTCTCAATCAGAACCGCCGTCTGAATGGTCATATGCAGACAACCTGCAATTTTGGCCCCCTTTAAGGGCTGACTAGGGCCAAACTCCTCGCGCAGGGCCATCAACCCGGGCATCTCACCTTCAGAGACCTTGATTTCCTCTCGCCCCCAACGAGCCAACTCCTCAAAACGCTTAGGGTCCTCCATGGCCTCTTTGCAGACTCTGTAGTCCGCCTGGCTGGTCGCTTTGGTCATCTCTCCCATTGGCATTACCCCTTTCACTGGTCCTTTAGTCGGCTCGCTGATAGTTTGTCCTGTCTGGCTCACTGTTGCTCTCCTTGGCTAGGATTTAGGCTTCTCAATCCTCTAAACGTGTTAAGATCTCGTAGCCTGAATCTGTAATTAAAATTGTATGTTCAAACTGGGCCGAAAGAGTCTTATCCCCGGTCTCATAGTAGCGAATCGTCGAGTCGGGAATGGAAAATTCTCTGATCGGAGCCCCAGTTTCATTGATCATAGGCTCAACGGTGAGGCAGGTCCAGGGAATCAACCTTTCGCCGCGCCCTTTCTTGCCATAGGAAGGCACAAAGGGCTCCCCATGAAACTTGCGCCCAATCCCATGACCCCCAATCTCTCGCACTGGAAAATAACCCTTTTTGGTCACATAGCGCTGAATCGCAAAACCGATATCCCCTGTAGTGCCGAAGGGTCTGACCTGCTCAATGCCCTTGTACATGGCTTCCTCGGCCACTTCGGTAATCTTTCGCGCCTTCTCGGAGACCTCGCCCACAAAGTAGGTCCGGGAAGTGTCCCCGTAAAAACCCTCCTTAATACAAGTCACATCGATATTGATGATATCTCCCTCTTGCAGGAACTCTTCTCCGGGAACCCCATGACAGATACAGTGATTGATCGAAGTACAGATGGATTTGGGAAAACCATGATAACCAAGAGGGGCTGGGACGGCTCCCTGACTTAAGGTGTAATCGTGGGCTATTTTATCCAGCTCGTTGGTACTGATCCCAGGACGGACAAATTGCCCCACATAGGCCAAGGTCTCAGCGGCCAGACGGCCCGCCTGACGCATTAAAATAACTTCTTCTGGGGTGAGAGGAGGCATCATAGGCCTCAAGGTGTAACAAACTCAGGGGCCGAGGTCCAGCTCTGGCTCCCGAAGGGGGCACAAAAAAAGCCCACAGTGTGAAACTGTGGGCCTTTAACGAGAAAACCCGGCCAAGGAAACCGCCCTGAGGCAGCCCTTGGAGCTCCAGGGTCCCTTGAATCTAGCGCAAGTGCTTGGACAAAAGCTTGGTCATTTCGAACATAGTGACCTGAGCCTTGCCAAAAACAGCCTTCAACTTACTGTCGGCGTTGATGTTGCGCTTGTTTTTACTGTCCTGAAGATTGTTCTTTTTAATGTAGGCCCACATCTTCTTCACCACTTCAGTGCGGGGAAGAGGAGAAGCTCCGATCACATCAGCCAGAGCGGCACTGGGAGTCAGGGGCTTCATAAAAGCGGGATTGGGCTTGCGCTTAGTCTTCGCCTTTTTGGGACCTGCTTTTTTGGTGGCTTTTTTCACAGCCTTCTTAGTTGTGGCCTTCTTTGCAGCCTTCTTTGCAGCCTTCTTGGTGGCCTTCTTAGCAGCCTTCTTGGTGGCCTTCTTAGTGGCTTTTTTCACAGCCTTCTTAGTTGTGGCCTTCTTAGTGGCTTTTTTCACAGCCTTCTTAGTTGTGGCCTTCTTGGTTGCTTTCTTTGCGGCTTTTTTCTTCTTAGCCATTGTTGTTCCCTCCGTTATTTTTATAAAGGTCGTTTACCTTTAATCTTTTAGCTCACAAGAAGATGATACTGAAATGCCGACGTATGTCCAAAGAAAAATTTGCCTCCCTTAAGCTTTTTAACTGGCCTCAGGCCCCAGCCCCATCCGGCCGATATGACTCTTATGAATGGGGATGCAAGTTTTCGCCAAGTTTTAAAACAAAAAATGGAGGAGGAAATTCCCCTCTCGCCCTCTCCTGCAGAGGCTCCTAGAGCTTTTCACTCTCCCCTCTCAGCAGAGCTTCTCACCCTAAGATTCAGTCCTCTCAAAAAGAGAACAAAGGGTTTCTACTCAAGTACGGACTTAGGAAAAAAAGTAGAGCCCCATACAGCCAAAGGCCCCAAAACAGCTCCCACGACTCCTCAACCGGAGCCCAGCTGGCACCGGGAAACCTTGAACCCAGAGGAGCAAAAGGCCCTTCTCACCCTAGAGTTTGAGGCTGATAAAGTGACTCTATCTGGAATCAAGAGGGCCTGGCGCAGGCAGGCTCTTCGCCTCCACCCCGACCGACAGAGAGGCAAGAAGAACTCTGGCCCCCAGTTTCAACAGGCTCAGGAGGCCTATCAAAAGCTCTGCGCTGGCCTAAAGAGACTGGCTCAAGAGGAGAGCTTGCGGTAGCGAATCCGCTTCGGAGTCAGAGCATCCTCTCCCAGCTTCTCTTTGCGGGCGGCTTCGTACTCCGAATAGTTGCCAATAAACCACTCCACCTGGGAGTCCCCTTCGAAGGCCAAAATATGCGTACAGATCCGGTCCAAGAACCAGCGATCGTGACTGATGACGATGGCACAGCCGGCAAACTCCAAGAGAGCCTCTTCAAGAGCCCTCATGGTGTTCACATCCAAGTCATTGGTGGGCTCGTCAAGCAGGAGTAAGTTGCCCTCCTCTTTGAGCATCTTGGCCAAATAGAGTCGATTCTTCTCTCCCCCAGAGAGATCTTTCACCCTCTTCTGCTGGTCACCGCCTGAGAAGTTAAACCAAGACACATAAGCTCGGGAGGGCACTTCTTTTCCTCCAAGTCGGATCACATCCTGGCCTTCAGAGATCTCCTCAAAAACGGTTCGCTCCGGGTCCACCTTGTCCCGGGCCTGGTCCATATAGGCCATCTTAACTGTAGAGCCCACTTTAAAGCTCCCTTGGTCTGGCTTCTCCTGACCTGTGATCATGCGAAACAGGGTGGTCTTACCCGCCCCATTAGGCCCCACCACTCCCACAATAGCCCCTTTGGGCATGGAAAAGGTCAAATTCTCATAGAGGAGAATATCATTGTAGCCCTTGCTGACCCCCTCAGCCTCCACCACCACATCGCCCAAGCGGGGCCCCGGGGGAATATATATTTGCAGCTCTTTGAGCTTCTCAGCCGAAGGCTCTTGGAGCATTTTCTCATAAGAGGTGAGCCGCGCTTTGCTCTTGCTTTGGCGTGCCCGAGGCGACATCCGAATCCACTCCAACTCCCGCTCCAAGGTCTTCATCTTGCGCTGATCAGACTTCTGCTCCTGAGCCAGGCGCTGGTCCTTTTGCTCCAGCCAAGAGCTGTAGTTGCCCTTCCAGGGAATCCCCTCGCCCCGATCCAGCTCCAAAATCCAACCGGCCACATTGTCCAAAAAGTAGCGATCGTGGGTCACGGCGATCACTGTACCGGAAAACTTGTGCAGGTAGTGCTCCAACCAAGCCACCGACTCCGCATCCAGGTGGTTAGTCGGCTCGTCCAAAAGCAAAATGTCAGGCTTCGACAACAGCAGTCGGGTAAGGGCCACTCGGCGCCTCTCCCCTCCTGACAACTTCTCCACGGGCCAGTCTCCGGGAGGACAGCGCAACGCCTCCATGGCCTGCTCCACTTGAGAGTCGATCTCCCAGCCATCCACAGCTTCGATCTTCTCCTGGTAGCCGCCCTGCTTTTCAATGAGCTTTTCCATCTCCTCGGGGCTTAAATCTGGATCACAGAGCTTTTCACTGATGGCGTTGAACTCGCGGAGCCAGTCATTAACTGCCCCTAGGCCTTCCATCACATTTTCCTTCACTGTCTTGGACTCATCCAATTTGGGCTCTTGGGGCAAATAGCCCACCTTAAAATCCCGAGCCGGAAAGGCCTCGCCTAAAAAGTCCTGGTCTTCTCCCGCCATAATTCGCAGCAGAGTGGACTTTCCAGCTCCATTGAGCCCCAAAACGCCAATTTTCGCTCCGTAAAAGTAAGAGAGGTAAATGTCTTTGAGCACATAGTGGTTGGGTGGATAGACTTTGCTCACACCCTTCATAGTGTAAATGATATCTTGGGACACGAAAACACCTCCCTCTTTGAGTCTGCTGGGGTCCTTGACTTTGGACTTAAGCCCTGTAAGCTTTGATCTATGACGGAAAAAAAGAATCCAGTCAATCGCATCGCCCATTTGGCCCAAGAGGTGGGTCAGATGTTCCGCACTATGGATTGGGATAAGCCAGCTCCCCCTTCACGGCAGGAGCTGGAGGCTCAGGCTCGACAAGCCCTATTTAAAAAAATCCATCAACAGCTCAAAGAGCTGAGCACAGCTTAAGAGGGGGCTTTTGCCCCCTCCTTTCAGCTAGGCTATCCTGCCTGAGTTTCCTATTGCACTCCGGAAATGCGAATTTGATTGGTGCGGGTGAAATCCGTCCCAGAACTTGAGCCGCGCAAGCGCAAATCCAATCGATTCACCGCCTGATTGATACAGCTTGGAACCTGCAAGGATGTGACCTGGCCCGCGTTGGCAACGGGCTGAACTGCTGCAAAGTCTCCTGGAGTTTGGCCCGCCGAGTAACAGCGAGCTTCCAGAGTCAAGCCCTGCCAGGCAGAAGGCCCTCCCGCCTGAGCCAGCCAGGAAAAGTATAGGGCTGTCACAGGGCGACCCGCCTGAAACCCCTTGATTTGGGACAAGTCCACAGCAAGGTCAATGTCCCGCGAGTAGAGGCTGCCCCCAGTAAAATCATAGTACATATAGGCATTGCCGGGCACCTCAGCAATGCGAGTGGCCCCAATCCCCTGACTTAAATCCGAGGGCTGGTTGGGCCTGAGAACATAAACTTGGGAGGAGTTGCCTCTGACAACCATAATCACCCGACCATCATTGAGGGTGCTTAAGGGGCCTCCACGGCCCACATCAGACATATTCACTTCCACCCAGTCAACCCCCTCTGCACAGCGGGCTCTGTTTACAAAGCAGGCTCGGCGCACCACCCGCAGCCGAGAGGAGCTAAAAGTGGTCATGTAGACCAAATCGTGGCGAGAATCGTGAACCGCTGTGTAGAGGCCAGGGCCGGAGATAATGTTACCACTATTGTCCCCAGACAGAGCATAGGAGCGGTCGCGACCCAGTCCCGGGTCGTCAAACACCGAAGCCAAGTCTTCGTTCACATGACCCCTGTTGGGAGCATGGGTGCTGGGCTCAAGGGCCGTGAGAGTGTTTAGATTGATGCCAAAAAAGGAGGTGTTGGAATTCCACCCTCCCCAAAAGAATCCTCTCTCCCGGTCAGTAAAGCAGCCGTAGCTCCAATAAGCATTGCCATGCCTTGACTCGCCACCAATATTGACACTCTCGATGGCCTCCAAGTTCAAACCTGTAGGGCTGGCTGGATCAAGAGGTATGCGAGAGAACATTCTCTGATTGCTATTGTTCTCCCAAGCCACCCCCAAAAAGCTCTGACCGGCCAAATTCCTAAAGGAGGTCAAGCAGGTTCGAGTTCTTGATCTGGCATCAGGAATCTCCCAAACCTTTTGCACCTCGCGATCTGTGGGCCAGTCGGGATCCACCCGATAGATCACCCCTCCCTGCTTACCGACAAAAAGCCCAACCTCGGTGACATAGGTTCTATTACCCAGCTGCGGTGCCGAAGGTGTTGACCAGCTCTTAACTGGGTAAAGCCCCTCCTCATCCAAGGTGATATGAGAAACTGTAAGGGAGTTACTGGCCGTGTTGGAGGCAATCCACACATTGGCGCGATTGACCGCCGAGACAAAGTCAAAAATCCCGTCTCCAAAATTGGGGGGTCCGAATGAGGGGGGAGGGTCATTGGGATCCAGAGTTCGCCCACCTCCACTGCCATCACCGGGCCCACCCACTTGATCTGGAGGTTCGCCAAAGGTGGGGGGAGGAATATCTCCCAAGCGACTGGGATCCCCTGTTTTCTGACTGAACCGGACATCCGAGCAGCCCAAGACAGCTAAGGGAAGCAGGGCTAGAAGAGGCCATTTGTAGCTCGCAGATGGTGAAAAAAAGGATCTCTTCGGAGACTTCATCTGACCTCCCCTATTCCAAAAGATACGAAATGGCCACCACTTGGTCGCCCTGATTGACAAACTCCACCTGAGCAGAAGTGGCCTCCCGAGGCCTCACTCCAGGAACTTCACTGACAGCCTCTACCCGACTGATCAAGGTTTCGTCAAAGCTGCTATTGCAAAAGAGCCCATCCCCACCAAAGGCGTTTTCCAAATATTTTTTTAATCTCTGGGGACAAGAGGTGGAGAAAAACATCTCCCTGAGCTCAGTGAGGCTTAGATCCCACAGCAACTCCTCGCCTTCGTCAGACTGGGTATAAAAGTGGATACGATAGCCCTCATCCTCCCGCAGCTCCCGGCCCGCCGCCTGCACAAAGACCAAAGTGTGAACAGCCTCCGCCCCTTTCTCTTGAGCCACTGAGCCCATCACCGGAAGAGTGACCTCCTCCCCTATGGGCGGAAAGCTCTGATGGGTGATATGAACTGGACCACAGTTGTGAAAAGTGAAAAGCAAAGCTCCACCTAAAAAAACCAGGGAGAGCAAAACTTTAGAAGCAGATCCAAAAGGCATACTTCCTCCTTACCCCAATCTTATTGTAGCCAAGTATCAAATCGTCTCAATTTATTTCACCAAATATTAGGCAAAAAAATCGAATTCCGTTTCAATTTGAGACAGAAGTCTTAAAGGCTATTTTTTGTGGGCACATTCAGGAGAGGGTGCAACCCCTTTCTGTTGTCGCTCAGCCCACTCCTCAGGAGTGAAGAGATGTTGGGAGAGAGCGTGAACCGATGTCTTTAACTCCTCGGCCAACTCCTGGTAGACCTGGCGCTGGCGGGCCACCCGCCCCAGGCCTGCAAACTGCTCACTCACCATCACCAGCTTAAAGTGACTCTCGGATCCCGGGGGAACAGAATGCATATGACTTTCATTAAAGACCTGCAAAACCAGGGGTGAGAAGGCCTGATTCAGTTTTGTTTCTATAGTTTTTTGCACGGGACCTGGAGTGGATTGAGGAGACACCACAGTGACACCTCCTTGAAAGGGGCAAGGGTTAAAAGCCCCTTTTACTCAAGCCCAAGCTCAGTGACAAGGCTTACTCCGCCACAAGCTCCAGGGCCAAGCCAAAGTGGTCCGAGGGCATCAAACCCAAAGTGGGCTCTACACCAATCAACCTCACCGAGGACTGAGGGCTCGGCTTAAATCTTGGGTGGCGATTTTTGACAAGCAGAGCATCAATGCGGCGCGGACGAGACTCCAACTGGCCCAGCAAAGCCTCCAAAGCCTCCAAAGCTCCCCCGGCTCGCTCGGCCTGAGCCCTACTAGCCCCTTGCTCTCTTTTCATCTCCTCCAGCTCCTTGAGCCAAGAAGGGTGAAAATGCTGCAGCAATTGGTGATTGGCCCGGTTGGCTCCTGGGTCAAAACTGAGCCCCTGGCCACCTCGTCCCCACTGGGACCAGGCCTCCACAAAGCCGGCCTCAAGAAGGCGGGAGAACTCCTCGGTATTGAGAGTGGAATTGAAATCTCCCCCTAAAATCACCAACCCATAAGCGGATTCCGCCTCGGCGACAAAGCGCAACAGCCTTTGGACCTCTTTGAGCCGTCGCTGACTGCCCGCTCGAAGGAGAGCAAAGACTCGGGCCCGGTCATGGGGAGAAATCTTATAGCCTTGAACCCAATCTTCCAAAGCGGCCTCCACTTCATGGTCCCACTGTAAGCCATGGTGAAGGTGCACATTGATCAACAACACCCTTCCCCACTGCGGATGAAGCATCTCGTGGGCCAAAGCCCAGCGGGATTCCTCTAACTGAAGTGAGGCCCAAGAGGAGATACTGGCCCGGCCTGAGAGCTGAAGGGACTTAAGCTTTCGAGCCGACCAGTCTCTGTGGGTCAAAGTGACTAGCCCCGATTTTAAATTGAATGGGGGGCCAAGACCAAAAAGCTTAAGGCCTGCTGAGTCCATTTGACCCTGGCCGCGCAGGAAATCTTGACTCAGCCAAGATTTAAGTCTTTTCGGAAGCGGACTGACCTCCTGAAGAAAGGCCACATCAAAACCTCGAGTATGAGGGAAGGCCTCCTTAAAGATCACCTGATCCTGCTGCTGAAATCGCCGCTGACGCCGACTTTGAGGCTCCAGCTCCTCGAACAACAGCTGACCCTCAGGGTTAAGCCCATGCCAAAGATTATAAGTGAGAACCCTTAGGCCAATGGAATTTACTTTGGGCATAAAAAATCAAGCCCCCCCACTGAACACCTCAAGCTGGACCTTAAGCTCGGTTGTGAACCAAGGCCTTCACTCCCCCTTCAAAGACCACTTGAATCTGTTGGGCGGCCACTCCGGTCACCACACCCACCCCAAATTTGGGGTGCTCAATGGCCTCATCCATATGAAAGTTCTGGCGCATGCTGTAGGGCTTTTTGGCCTCCAAGTTGACCTTGGCCAAAAGCTCCTTCCACTGACTGGCGACGGCCGCTGCAGAGGGAGCCTTTTTCTTGCGGGAGCTGGAAGTCTTTTTAGTCACTGCTGAGGTGCGCCCCGAGGCTTTGATTGAGAGCTTAAGGGTGGACTTGCTCTTACAAACCTCACACTCCAACTTTGCCGTCTGAAGTCCAGTGTGAGCCAAAACCACATGATAGCGATCGCAGTCGCATTTTTTGCAGAATCGATAGGTTTTGGTCGCTACAGCGGGCAGCTTTTCTGACTCTAACACTCTTTAGCCTCCTTAGAAATGGGACGATAGACTCTCAGTGGCTCATCTAAAGGCTGACTGAGAATTTCATTGGCATCTAAAAAAAAGGGACCTTCACCCAACTCAATCTTGCGCTGAAAGCTTTTAAGGCTCTTATCCTCTTTGGGATGAACCTGAAAGCCGGCCTCCTCATACTTCTCCATAAATTCTTTATTGGGCTTTTGGTCAAAAAAGTGGCACCAATAGCGCGGGTCCACACTGAGTCGATAAGTCAAGGTCTGCGCGTAGGAGTGCACCGGAGTGTAAGCCGTCAAGACTTCAAAGGCGCCATAATGAGAGTGAAGCTTCAGAGAAGGAGATCCCCATTGAGTCATACCACAACAAATTTCAATATTGGCATACCAAAGGGCAAAGGCCTTGGTGAGAAAACCCAATCCATAAAAACGCTCTATCTTAGGCAAAAGAGCGTTGATGGAACTTAAGTTATGAGCCACCCACTCCCCCTCGCCCATAGTGGGAATAATAATAAACAGAGAAAGCGGCACCCAGTCCTCTGAGTCCAAAGACTCAAGCCCTGAAGAGGCCCCAATCACCTCCTTCACCTTTTGGCTTAAGGCCTTGGGGCGAGCCGCAAAGCCCGCCACAAATCCGGGCATCACTCCGCAATCGTAAAAAACCCAGCGGGGCATAGCCATATTGGCCTGGGCAAAGAGACGAGTCTCCAAATCCAGGATGCGGTCGGCAAAGGGCAAATTCTCCATGTGCAGGGGATTCTTATAAATGGGTTCTCGAGGAAACCAATCCAGCTCAAAGAGCTGACCGGGAAAAACAATGCGATTCTCCTGGCGAACAAAGACATAGGGGCGAATGTCGGGATTCTCCAACCAGCCAATGGACTTTTCCTGAGATTGAGGCTGGGACTGAAGCTGGTCGAGAGCAGGATAGAGCATAGATTTGAGTCTACAGCTTTCCCCTCAGAGAGTCGACCACCAAATCCAAATCCTGGTGAACTTGGATAATTTGCTCTATTGGCTGAGAAATCATTCCCTGCTGCTGAAGTAGCTGCAAAAGTTCAAGAAAAGGATCCCAAAAATTAAGAAAGTTATAAAGCATCACGGGCTTTTTGTTCTGCCCCACTTGAGTGAGGGCCATCACCTCAGTGAGCTCATCTAAAGTCCCTATGCCTCCGGGAAACACGACAAAGGCCTGGGACAGCTGATCCATCTTGGCCTTGCGCTCGTGTAAGCTAGAAACTCGATGCATCTCTGCCAAACCCCGGTGATCAATGTCCAGGGCAAAGTCGTAGTCCGGAATCACCCCCACCACTCTTCCGCCCTCGAGAAGGGCCGCATCGGCCAGACGCCCCATAGCGCCCAGACTGGCTCCACCATAGACAATGGAACAGCCCGCGCGAGCCAGAGCCCGACCCAGCCTCTCGGCTTCGGCATAAAAAACAGGGCTGAGCCGCTCGGAGGAGCTCAAAAAAACTCCCACGGCCAGTCCCAAAGAGGCCGAAGGAATGCTCTCTGCAGACCCTGTCACAGACACTTTGTCTCTCCCGGCATATCGCCTTTCAACTCCAACCTCTAAGCTTTCGGACCTATCATCTGCTCAGGCCGAACCACTTGGTCAAACATCTCGGCCTCCATCAGACCTAAGCGCACCGCCTCGGCCCGCAAGGTGCTGTTGTTCTCATAGGCTGCTTTTGCAATTTTGGCCGCATTGTCATAGCCGATATGGGGGTTGAGAGCCGTCACCAACATCAAGGACTGCTGCAGATGTTTTTCAATCTGAGCGCGATTGGCCTCAATCCCCTCAACACAGTGAACTCTAAAAGAGTCGCAGGCATCAGCAAGAAGCCGGATGGAGTTGAGAACATTAAAGACAATCATGGGTTTAAATACATTAAGTTGAAAGTGTCCCTGGCAACCTCCCACAGCCACCGCCATATCGTTTCCAATCACCTGAGCGCAGACCATGGTCATGGCCTCACTCTGAGTGGGGTTCACTTTACCAGGCATAATGGAGCTGCCTGGCTCATTGGCAGGCAAATTGAGCTCGCCGATCCCACAGCGCGGACCGCTCCCCAACAGACGGATATCATTGGCCACCTTCATTAGGCTGCAGGCCAAAGTTTTTAAAGTTCCGCTCACCTGCACCAAAGCATCATGGGCAGAAAGAGCCTCAAACTTGTTTGGCGCACTCACAAAGGGCAAGCCGGTGTCCTGAGCAATGGCTTTGGCCACTCTTTGGGCAAACTCAGGATGGGTGTTCAGCCCCGTGCCCACAGCGGTACCTCCCAATGCCAGTTCCAAAGCGGCGGGCAGAGCCGCTTTGACTCGCGCCTGAGCCTGCTCCAGCTGGGTTACAAAAGCTGAAAATTCCTGACCTAAAGTCAAAGGAGTTGCGTCCATCAAGTGAGTGCGGCCAATTTTTACAATATCGTTAAACTCTTTTTGTTTTTTGGACAGAGCATTTGACAAGGCCTCCAGAGCCGGAAGAAGGCGGCGCTCTAAACGCTCGGCCACAGCGATGTGCATGGCCGTGGGAAAGGTGTCATTGGACGACTGAGCTTTATTCACATCGTCATTGGGGTGAATGCTCTTGTCGCCTAGGCTCCCCCCCTTCAACTGAACGGCCCTGTTGGCAATCACCTCATTGCTGTTCATATTGGTCTGGGTACCACTTCCCGTTTGCCAAACCACCAAGGGGAAGTGTTCATCCAGCTTTCCTTGCTTGACCTCTTCCGCGGCTTTCACAATCCATTGAGCCTTATCTTTATCGAGAAGGGCGAGCTCTGCATTGACCTGAGCGGCGGCTTTTTTCAACACCCCAAGGGCCCAGATCATTTCGCGGGGAAATCGATCTCCACCAATTTTAAAATTCTCCCGGGACCTCTGAGTCTGAGCTCCCCAGAGTCGGTCTGTAGGAACTTGTATCTCCCCCATGCTGTCACTCTCTATCCTGTACTCCATCCTCAAAACTCCTTTCACTCCATCGCAATAAACGAATAATTAATTTTTTTAACGCCTTCCCCAACACTCGACGCGCAAATGACTTTGGTCGATGGTCGAAGAATACGGCTCTGTCTAGGCTTGCCTCAGCTTGCCTCAGCTGGGCAACGGGTGATCACTTGAAGTCCCAAAACCGGGTCCAGCTCGCGCTCTGGCAGAGCCCCCAAAGGCCGAATGTGAATCTCTGCCGTCACAGCCACCGTGGCCTCAAACAAATGTCCACCAAAAACTGAAAAATCAGACCGCCCCAAGGAGGCATGAACATGAACATAGGGCTCTTTGTTGCGCAGAGTGATATTGCCCACCAGGGAGATCAATTCGTAGTCCCCATCGGCAAAGAGCTGGCGAATATAGTCCTTCTGGGCCAACTCATAAAAACCCAATTCCACATTTTTTAGGGCCCCTAATCCAGAGACCTCTCCTCCCTGGATGGAGTGCTCTTTGACCACCTGAGTGAGCCCAGCCACCAAGGGGGTGCCCACAGGCAAAATCACCAAATAGCTGTCTTTCACTTGTTGAACCAACATCTCAGCTCCCTCCTGATTATTCGCCCAATGCCTACCTGAAGCGGTCCTCGCCGCTAATGCGACCAGTCAATTCGTTTTGCCTTGATTTCTCAACCGCAGATGAATTTAGTTCCTGCTATGAAAAAGACAAGTGCAAAAAGCCCTTCATTTTGGCTCATGAAGTCAGAGCCCGAAGTCTATTCCATCGATAATCTTCAGCGCGACAAGACCACCCTGTGGGAGGGGGTGCGAAACTATCAGGCCAGAAATTTTATGTTACGGGACATGCAGCTAGGAGATCAAGTTCTCTTCTACCACTCCAATGCAACCCCTCCGGGCATTGCCGGTCTGGCTGAAGTCTGCGGTTTGGCAGAGCCTGATCCTACCCAGTTTGATGCAAAGTCTGAGTACCACGACCCCAAATCCACCCGAGAAAACCCACGCTGGCACTGTGTGCGCCTACGCTTTCGGCAAAAGTTTCCAGAACTCATCTCTCTCGAACAGTTGCGGGGCGCTCAGGCTCTTAAGGAAATGCTCGTCCTCAAAAAAGGCCAACGGCTCTCGGTTCAACCCGTCACGGCTAAAGAGTTCCAGTATATTGTGAAGTGGGCTCAGGGTCTTTGAGTTGGAAAGGAAGTCATCTGTCCTGATTGCCTCCGCCCCTATGGAAGGGATCGTGGACTTTGTTCTTCGCGATTTGCTCACGCAGATAGGGGGTTTGAGCCAGTGCACTACGGAGTTTGTGCGGGTCACAGACAAGCTCAACCCTCCCCATGTTTTTTATAAATACTGTCCAGAACTCAAAAACGGGGGACAAACTGCCGCGGGAGTGCCCGTCTGGGTGCAGCTTTTGGGCAGTTCACCTGAGACTTTAAGTGAAAATGCCGATCTCGCCATTGAGCTGGGAGCCCCTGGGATTGACCTGAATTTCGGCTGTCCGGCCAAAACCGTCAATCGTCACGATGGAGGAGCCACATTACTTAAAACTCCGGAGCGGCTCTTTCACATCATCAGCGCGGTTCGTCGTTCCGCCCGGGGCCGAGTGCCGGTGAGTGCTAAAGTCCGCTTGGGCTTTGATCACAAAAACTTTTGTTTAGACATTGCTCAAGCGGTGGCCGCAGGCGGGGCCCATCGCCTCACCATCCACGCTCGCACCAAACTGGAGGGCTACCAGCCTCCCGCCCACTGGGAGTACATTGCCCAAATGGCTCAGGCCATCCCTCAGGTTCCCGTAGTGGCCAATGGAGACATTTGGTCGGTGGAGGACTATTGGGAAATGGTCAGAGTCACTGGCATTCATGATGTGGCTCTGGGCCGAGGCCTGATCGCCCGCCCAGACTTGGGCCGTCAGATCCGCCAAAGCCTTGAGGGACATCCTG
>SKLV01000032.1 GCA_007121385.1 Bdellovibrionales bacterium | reverse complement strand
TTACTCACCCGTGCGCCACTAGTACTCGCTCCCGAAGGAACTTTCCCCGTTCGACTTGCATGTATTAGGCACGCCGCCAGCGTTTGTTCTGAGCCAGAATCAAACTCTTCAGTTAAAATTCTAAATCGAATTTCAAATACGAATTTGTTCCAGCGTATCATTATTTTGTGCAGGAACCTGCTTATCGCAGGTTTCTACAATTAACACGCTTAACAAAGAAATTAACTCTATCTGAAGCGAACTCCAGAAAGAGCCCTAAAAACCATTTCTTTATGACTAGCTATTTAGTTTTCAAAGAGCAAAGTTGCGAGTTCTGAGGTTTTAGTGGAGCCGGTTATTTGAGTCAACACTAAAATCTCACTTTTTTTAGGGGTTTTTTGTTCTTTTTGGGGAACAAAGACCTCAGGGGTGAAGGACTTGGTGGAGGCAACAGGGATCGAACCTGCGACCTTCTGAATGCAAATCAGATGCTCTCCCAACTGAGCTATGCCCCCAGTCGTTTCACCAGCCTGGAAGAATGCAGGGGACTTGGCTTGAGGTCAATAGGATTCTAGCAGAAAAGGTTTTTTTTCATTAATATCGCCACCTTAGAGGCTAATTAGGCGTTTGCCGCCGAGCGATAACTGGTTAAACTCCGCATCCAAACTTTTTCTGGCTGAATGTCAAAGCCTACATTTTCAGCCCCCAAAAGCACAGACTCGAAGACCCGACGCAACAATTCGACCTCCGCCCGACTGTTTTCCGCGGCTTGAAGTGCATCTTCAATGGCCTCCACCACACTGAGGAGGTCCGGGGTGGTCACTACTTTGGGCAACTTGTTCATGTCCAGATCCGCCAAGTAGGCTGGCTTAAAACCAATCAAGTTTGATGTCACCAGGATCTTCCGCCCATCCACAAAATTGACCTGCAAAAAAGGCTTTCCATCCGCATCTGCGCGACTCAAAACTTCTTCAATTTCGGACTGAGAGAAAGAGATAATCTTGCCGTCAGCCCTTTGATGAATTTGCAATCGCTCCTGATCACAAATTCGGAGTGTCAGTCCCTCACTGGATTCGATAAATTCCGATATCCTTATCCCGCTCGAGTCCAAGGAGTGAGTGGCTCCTGCTTTGCTCAAAATTCCCCCAAGGTCTAAAGTTAACTAACAGTTTCATTGTCGTCAGAGCCCCCACCAGACTTGAGGCTCTTGGCCCATTTTTGGCCCCATGTCCTGTAGGTCTGGACCATCTTCCCTGCCAAAAGCTACAAAACAAGACATCTTGCCAAGGGGACCGAATCAATTTAAGACTCTCACTATGCTCATTATGCGCTGGCAGGCCCCCTTAGTTCCCGATCGTCGCCAAATCCTCTTGATGTTTGAGGCTGAGGGCTTAAACCCCTTTGAAGAGCCCTTCTCGGCACAGACATTTATCCCAGACCACCGACACCCCTTTGATGAGGTTCGCATGGTGGCTGAGGGAGAAATGCTCCTAGATATAGCCGGCAACAAGCTTTTATTGAGAGCGGGAGATAAGATAGTGATCCCCGCCAATACCAAGCACTCCAAGAGAGTGGATGGCCCGAAAGACTGCATCTGCGTCTGTGCTTTTAAACCTTTTTAGAATCAGTTGTCCCTCGCCCCTTCATCCAAGCCAGGTACTCGCGAATAGTCTTCTCAAAGCCTCTATTGCTGGGCTCGTAAAGCTGAGTCCCCTCTAGACCCTCAGGAAAAAACTGCTGCTTCACCCAGCCTGTAGGACCCTCATGAGCATATTGGTAACCCTGGCCAAAGCCCAAGTCCCGTGCCAATCTGGTCTGAGCTGAACGCAGTGCCAAGGGCACAGGTCGAGGCCCAGTTCGAGCCACCAACTCCTGGGCCTGGGTCCAGGCCTGATAGGAGCGATTGGATTTGGGGGCCGAAGCCAAGTAGGTGGTGACCTGGGCCAGGTTAATGGCCGCCTCTGGAAGGCCCACTAACTCCACCGCTTGGGCTCCCGCCACGGCCACTCCAAGAGCGCGAGGGTCAGCATTGCCCACATCCTCCGAGGCCAAAATCACTAGGCGACGGGCAATGAATAAGGGGTCCTCGCCCCCCGCCAACATCCGAGCCAGATAGTAGACAGCTGCATCTGGGTCACTTCCGCGCACACTTTTAATAAAGGCTGAGACACAGTTATAGTGCTCATCCCCCTGACGATCGTAGTAAAGAGTCAAAGAAGAGGACAGGGACTTCAGATCCTCCAGGTCCAGAGGAGCAAAGGCTGGAGACTCACCGATGGCACCCGCCGCCTGGACCTTTAAAGCCCACACTTGTTCAAGGAGGTTGAGGAGCTGGCGTCCATCCCCCTGAGCCATTTCACAAAGAGCCTTTTCAGCCCTCGGAGTCAGCAGCTCCCTCCCCTCCACACCCATCTCCTGGTAGGCCCTGTGAGCCAACTGCATCAGCTGCTCTGCTGTGAGACGTTCAAAAACCACAACCCGACATCGGCTCAAAAGAGCACTGTTGAGCTCATAGCTGGGATTTTCGGTGGTCGCTCCCACCAAAGTGAAATCCCCTTTCTCCGTGAAGGGCAGTAAAACATCCTGCTGGCCCCGGTTCAGACGATGGATCTCATCAATAAACAAAATGGTGGACTCGCCCTGCTGCAGGCGGTGCTGCCGAGACCCCTGGCCGATCTCACGAAGTTTCTTGGCCCCTGTATCTATGGCATTGACACTGAGAAAGCGGGCTTGAATACGAGTGGAGAGCAGTTGAGCGAAGGTGGTCTTTCCCGTGCCCGGAGGCCCCCACAAAATCAGATTGGGCAGGGCCTGTCCCCCAAGCAAAGCCTGGTTAAGAAAAGAGTTGGGGGACAGGAGATTTTCCTGACCTACAAACTGGGAAAAATCTTGAGGCCTCAACCGCTCGGCCAGAGGCCTTTTGTCTTGAGCCGGTCCCTGTCCCTGAGTCGCTTCAAAAAGATCCATGGCCTTTCAACTACCCCAGAGAGACCTAGGTTTTCAACTGCCGATTGGGTCCCCTAAAATTCATAATCAAAACTACTCCCCTGAACCGCCGAGCGGGAGTTAAATTGGTTCTGCAAGTTGAGAATTCGTGGCGTTAAGAAAACGAGGAGTTCGTTTTTGGTTCTCTCCATATTTCGAGCCTTAAAGAGCCAGCCGAAAATGGGAATCTCCTTCAGCCAGGGAATCCCTGTGTCCGACTGAAGCTGATCACTTTGATAGAGCCCCCCTATCACCGCTGTCTCTCCATTGCGGACCAAAACTTTGGTTGTCGCGCTGCGAGAATTGATCTCTCGGGCCAGACTTTCTGCATCCAGCAGCGGCCCCGCAAACTCCCTTGTGATCTCCACATCCATGATAATGCTGCCATCCGAAGTGATTTGTGGAGTCACCCCTAACTCCACCACCACGGGGGTACGGACCACACTGCGGGTGCTCTGTCCCTGAGAGTCCACCACTGTGGAGAAAGTCACATTTTCCCCTTTTTGGGTGATCTGAGCTCTCTCTTTATTCATAGCCACTACACGAGGGGAGGAGAGAACTCGGACAAGGGTGTCCGTTTCCGCCAGAGAGAGACGAGCATCCAAGTTACCAAAAAGGGGCAACTGGCCGATTCTCAGTCCCATAGACAGAGGAGACTCCTGAATGGCAGCAGGGGAAACGGGGGTTGAGTTAACATTACTAAGCATATTGATGGGCGCTCCGCCGAAGCCTCCTGAGGGAAGAATCTGCACAGGCACTCCATCATAGCCCCAGTTAATTCCAATCTGCCTTTGGAAAGACTCACTGGCCTCCACCACTCTTCCCTCAATCAACACTTGAGCCGGAGCTGTGTCCAAGTCCTTGATCAGCCTCTCCACTCGGCGCAAAACATCGTCGGTGTCTGTCACAATCAGGGAACTCGTTCTGGCATCCGCCACCACTTTTCCCCGGTCCTTGGTTAAAAACACCTCAATCTGCTCCACCATGTCTTCCACTCGGGCATAGCTGACAGGAATGACTTTCACCCGCAAGGGAGCTAAGGCCATTTGTGATTCCATAATGGATTTAGCTGCAGCTGCCTCTTGCTGTAGGTTGGCCAAAGAGGAGATGCGAATCACACTCCCTTGACGAATATAGCCTAAGTTTCTGGCTCTCATCACTGTGATCAGAGCTTGGTCCCACGGAACTCGACGCAGTTTAAGACTTAGCCTACCAGTCACTTCCTCAGAGATGACCATATTGATTCCGCTTTCGCTGGCAATCAGGGATAGAACATCTCGAATATCGGCTTCTTTGACTTCAATGGAGATTTCCCGGCCATAAAAAATACTGCTGCCGGTGAGAAACTCATCCAGAGTTCTCGCTCCAAGAGCTCTCTCATCTTGGGCCGCCCGCCGCACATCAAAGGACTCCGTCCAGCTCTGATCATCCACTTCGATCCTCGGCTCAACTGGTTGCTGAGCGATTTGTGATTCCGGCGCCATGGGCTCAAAGCCAGAGGGGATCACCATTAAAGTAGACCCCTCTTGCTGGACAATGGGCTGAGGAATTCCCGCAGCTCGCAGCTGAATGACCACCCGAGCGGTGGATGCACCGGGCGACTGATAGGCATTGATGGAGGCAAAGGGTCCATCAAAATCCTTCATGATATAGGGACGCTTGAGTCGATCGGGGAGGGAGACATCCGTGATATCGACCACATACTGATTGGTTTCAGGACTGAACCGGGTCTGGTGGGAAACGGGCTCAGAGGTCTCAATAACTACAGTCCCCCCCCTCTGATTGGCCAAGTAGCGGATGTCAGTAACCTGGGCCATGGGAGAGTAGGGAGCTGGAGGTGCGGCGAAAGGGGTGGGGTCCGCTGGGATAGAGGCATCAAAATCCTGATCAAAGCCAAAGTCCTCGAAGCCGAAGTCCTCAGCTGGCAAAGCCTCTTGGCTGGCCACTGGATCACCAAAGTCAAAGTCA
>SKLV01000152.1 GCA_007121385.1 Bdellovibrionales bacterium | reverse complement strand
GGCCAGGCGGTTCTGGAATACATTTTAATTCTCGCCCTCACTGTGGCAGTGATGTTGGGAGCTGTGTATCAGCTTAACGATGCCTTTAGGCAGTGGGCGCAAAATTATTTTGGCGAGTATTTGGCCTGTATCCTTGAGACCGGCGAGCTCCCCAGCTTGGGGGGACAAGAGGGCATGGGGGCAGTTTGCGACCAGGATTTTGCCCCATTTTCTCTGGCCTCGGGTCGGCCCCTGGTGGGCTCCGGGGGCCCTGGGGCCGGCGGGGCGGGTCTGTCTGGGGAAGGGGGAGAGGGCCGGGAGGGACAGGGTCGAGTCCATTCGGGAAGTCAGGCTGGAGAGGGAGCTGCAGGGGCGGCTGGTGGTGGTGGAGGAGGGGGCCGCTGGGCTGCCGGCCGCCGCCCTCCTCCTCGGGCCATTGGTGGAGTGGGGGGTCAAGAGGGGCGCTTTGCCGCCAACAAGAGAGACACGGGAAGTTCAGACTTCTTGGGGGCAGGCCAAATTGAGTCAGGTCAACAGGAAGAGGCTCGTAGAAGACAAAGAATGGGCCAGGGCTTTGGCTGGGTGGAAGACAGGAAAAAGCCAGAAGAGGGGCAAAGGAGAGCCATGACCCCCCTTAAAAAAGATGATGGTCAGGACTTAAGACCTCAGAAGATTAAAGTGGAGAGAAGGCCTGCAACGGCTCAGGCTGAGGAGCCAGAGCCTCTCACTTTTGGGTATTTTTTGCGCTTCCTCCTGATGGCGGCTCTGATTATAGCCATTTTGTATTTCTTAGCTACCCAGGCCATGCAGATCCGCAACTCCATGGACGCCAGTTAGAGTTAATGCTAGTTTGGCCCTCTTATGTTGAATTTTAAGATTGCTCTCGCTCAAGTGAACCCCCATCTGGGAGCTTTTGCTGAGAATGCCCAGCGGATTTTGGAGCAAGTCCACAGAGCTCAGTCTCAGGCTTGTGATTTGGTTGTCTTCCCTGAAGCAACCCTCTTTGGCTATCACCCCATGGATTTGCTGGAGCGTCCAGGGGTGGTCGAGGCTCAGATGAAAGAGCTTCACCGCCTAGAAAAAAGAATTCCCAAAAACATTGGAGTCTTTATCGGGGCCATAGTTCCCAACTCTAAAAAAAAGGGAAAGGCCTACTTCAATGCGGCCTTGTTCCTTCAAGGGGGCAAAAAGTCCAAAGTTTTTCCCAAACAGCTCCTGCCCACTTACGATATTTTTGACGAGAGTCGCCATATTGAGCCAGGACTTGTAAAAGACAATGTCTTTAAGTTTAAGGGGAAAAAACTGTTGGTGACCATTTGTGAAGACATCTGGGCTTGGTCTGGCCCACTATCTCCGGCTTCCGCTCGCTATGGGGAAAACCCTCTCACGCAGGTGAAAAGTAAAGATGTGGATTTGGTCATTAACTTAAGTGCCTCTCCATTTACCGATGAAAAGCTTAAGATGCGTCAGTTTGTGGTGAAGACCACGGCCACTCACTTTAAAGCCCCTATGGTCTATGTGAACATGGTGGGGGGTCAGGACGAGATGATCTTTGATGGGGGTAGCTATGCTGTGGATTCTAAGGGAAAGATTTTGCTTCAGTGCCAGCGCTTTGTGGAGGACTTTAGAATCCTAGATCTAGCGGAGGGGCAAGCCCAAAAAGGGAACTTGGCCCATTTACCTAAGCCCTTGGTGGAACAGAGGCGCCAAGCTATTGTATTGGGTTTGAGAGACTTTGTTCACAAAACAGGTTTCAGCAAGGTTCACTTGGGCTTAAGTGGAGGAATCGATTCTGCAGTGGTGGCCAGTTTGGCTGTAGAGGCCCTCGGGCCTGACAATGTGGTGGCCCTCACTCTGCCTGGCCCTTTTACTGACCCTCAGGGTTTGCAGGCGGCCCACCAACTGGCCAAAAATTTGAAAATGGCCTGTCATGAAATTCCCATTGAAGACACTTTCCAGGTTAAAATGACCTCTCTTGAGAGGGCTTTTGGCTCCATTCCCTTTGGGCTGGTTCAAGAGAACCTTCAAGCTCGTTTGCGGGCCGTTTTGTTAATGGCTTATTCCAATCACCAAGGCAGTTTGCTCCTCAACACCAGTAACAAAAGTGAGCTGGCTATGGGCTACAGCACACTGTATGGAGACCTTTGTGGGGGCCTTTGTCCTATCGGGGACTTGGTCAAGGGAGAAGTGTTGGAGTTGGCTCATTACTACAACAGAGATAGAGAAGTGATTCCTCCCTTT
The DNA here is from genome assembly GCA_007121385.1 of Bdellovibrionales bacterium. GTDB lineage: Bacteria > Bdellovibrionota > Bdellovibrionia > Bdellovibrionales > UBA1609 > SKYF01. The sequence goes on along the minus strand of SKLV01000152.1, from coordinate 2,712 downwards.
ATTATTCAGCGGCCACCCAGTGCTGAATTGGCCCCTGGTCAGAAAGATGAGGACAGTTTACCCCCTTACCCCCAGCTGGATCGAGCCGTAGAAAAATTGGTGGAAGGCTATAGATCTCCAAAGGGGGCTTTGGACCAAAAGGTGTTAAGAGCTATGATGGCCAGTGAATTCAAGCGCTGGCAAGCTCCGCCTATTTTAAAACTCTCAGGACACTCTTTTGGTCGCGGCCGGCGCTTTCCCATAGCCCACAAGGCTATCTATTAATAAGTCTATTAGAGCAGGGAAAGCTGTTTGGGCTGGGGGATAATCTGCGGCAAATACAGAGCCTCCCGTCCGGTCAGAGCGATCAGATTCTCTAAGGGGGGCATTTCAAGACTGGAGCCATTGATTTTCTCAATCATTTTTAAAAAAAGCTTGGCACAGTATGAGGCATCCTCTTCGGCCCGGTGAAATTGGCTGCTGGGTATATCTAAGTGCTGAACCAAGGTGCCCAGGCGATAGTTAGCTAGTCCTGGATAAATCTTTTTGGCCATGGAGTATGTGTCCAAAACCACTCCCTGGCCCGCCTTAGATTCATATTTTTTTATATCTGCCGACAAAAATTGGGCATCAAAAACAGCATTGTGAGCGACTAAGCTGTCTTGACCACAAAATTCTGCAAAGGGGTCCAGGAGATCCTCAATCACTGGCTTGCCCATGAGCATATCATCGGTGATTCCGTTCACTCGAGAAGCGGCTTCAGGCATGGATATACCGGGGTTCACCAAAGTGGAAAAAACGGAATCCACTTCTCCATCCACGACCCGCACAGCCCCAATCTCTACAATCCGGTCCACTCCGGGTAAGGTTCCAGTTGTTTCTAAGTCAAAGGCAATAAAACGCATGATTTTTTATAACCTAGGACTTAATATTTTTTCAATCAATGAAACAGGAAATGACCATACTGCCCCATAATGTGCCTCTAGATATCGCTGACTGTACTTCGGTTCTGGAAGTGGCCCTCAAACACAAGATCAACTTGGAGCACTCCTGCGGGGGCATGGGAAGCTGCACCACCTGTCGAGTTTTGGTAAGAAGTGACTTAAGCCACTTGCCCTCTCGTAATGACTTGGAAAAAGAAATTGCAGAGATGAGGGGCTTTTCTCCCCAAGAGAGGTTGGCCTGTCAACTCGACCCTTATGAGGGACTGGTGGTAGAGATTCCTTAAGGTCGTATGTAGAAGGGATTTGTATAGATCCAAGGTATCCATCGGGAGCCATCGGGCAGAGGCAGTGAGGGGCGAACCTGAACCTGTACTCGATAAATTCCAGGCCCATGAAGGGAAATCTCGGTCTCCACGGAACTGGAGGTCAAAAGTCGCTCTCCATCTTTAAAAACCTCCACCTCAAAGGGAACCAGAGGACGCTGGGGCAATTGGACTGTCAACCGAAGGTTTTCGGAAAAAGGGAGCTCACTGCCCATGGGATAAGTGTCTCCTGAGGAGCTTCTCACAAAGGCATTAAAGCCCTTTGGGTTGGCTAAACTATCCAGACTAAAATAAAAGTGTCCATTTCTGATCGCTGAGGTGATTTTTTTTCGGTCACCAAGAGCTTGGCCAGTGAGCTCAGAGCGCAGCAAGACATGAATCCGAGAGAAGTTGAAAAGAGTCTCATAACTGGGGAATCTGAGTTGAAAATTTCGTCCAGCTCTGATTTTGGATCCGGCATCGGCTCCAGAAAAACCTAAAGTGGGCCTGCGCTGACTGAGCGAATCCCAGAGCTGCACTTCCTGTCGGGGATGGCGAAAAATTCTCAAGAGGGCCAGGCGATCATTGAAAGGGTAAATTAAGAGGGTCCACAAAAAGGAGGTGCGGTGGTGAAGCCAAGCCTGCTGCCAGAGGTGGCGCAAATTAATAATCTCCAGCCCGTCAAGGCCAATGGGGTATTCACCGGTCCACTGAAAGCCAGGTTTAAAGGGGTGAGCGAGAATAAAAACTCCATAGCCTGGAGATCGGTTCTTTTGGTTGAGAAGGTCAGTCAGAACCACCTGAGCTCTTCCCACCCCGGTGAGATGATCCATAGAACTCACATCTAGATTGATGAGGCGGGAGTTAAGGTAAGAGTATTTGCCATCAATAAAAACCAGAAGTTGATTATGATAGCCGGTCAACTCAAGAGGTCGATCATAAAAGTTGAGGTCAGTGATAAATAAAAAATCGAGCCCTGAATTTTGGCCAGCTCGCACGATGTCCTGTATGGGGCTGCTTCCAAGGGAGAGTTTGGAGTGGATATGAAGAACTCCCGAGTAGTCATAAAATCCAACAGGATGACGAGGAACTAATTCATGGGGGATGATGAGCAATGGGCTTCGGTTGAGAATCAATCCGTAGATAAAAAAACCAAAAAATAGAAAAAGAAAAAGAGCAAAAAGACTGCGCTTCAAGAGGTCTCCTGAAATCAATTGGGAAAGCGAAGTCGTTTGGGCCGGCCCAGATCGCCTGGCACTCCCAGATCCCTTCCATTTAAAATCACATTGACGGCTCCCCCATCACTGAGCTCCACGGCTAAAACTCCTTGAGCACGAAGGGTGTGGACCTGATCGGGCTCCAATATGATTCTCTCCACCCCTCGTCCAGGGCTGCGAAAGGAGATCTGAACCCGGTCCAAAGCCTCGAAGATAATTTCCATAGGTTCCCCACGAGCGGTCTCCCCAGGAGAGGGGGAGGGGGGAGGG
>SKLV01000011.1 GCA_007121385.1 Bdellovibrionales bacterium | reverse complement strand
GAAGAAGAACGCAGAAAGCTTGCCAGATTTGATCGTAGAGACCACTTTTTTTAAGCTCCTCAACATAAATGGCATCGGCTTGACGCAGCATTTTAAGGTCCAACTCATTCACTGGCCCCATAATCCGAATGGCTAAGCCCGGGCCAGGAAAGGGGTGACGCCAAAGAGCAGGATGAGGAATGCCCATTTCTTCACCAATGGCCCTGACCTCATCTTTAAACAACTCCCTCAGGGGCTCGACCAGCTTGAGCCCTAGGTCTTTCGGCAAGCCACCCACATTGTGATGGGACTTAATGGTAACCGAGGACCCTCGCAGGGACACACTCTCAATAACATCTGGATAAAGAGTCCCCTGAGCCAACCACTGAATGGGCTCCATATGGCTGACCGCATCCTTAAAGACATCAATAAAACTGTGACCAATAATTTTTCGCTTTTGCTCAGGATCAGCAATATCTTTTAACCTTTGCAGGAAGAGACTTGAGGCATCTACTCCGTGAACATTGAGCCCCAGCTCCTTATAGGTCCCAAGGACCTGATCAAACTCGCCCTGACGCAAAAGGCCTGTGTCTACGAAAACACAGTGGACCCTCTCAGCTCCCAAAGCCCGGGTTAAAAGAGTGCCTACCACAGTGGAATCCACTCCCCCGCTTAAGGCGCAGAGAACCTTTTCACCCTCTGGCACTTGAGAGCGGATTTCCTCTATCAGGTGTTCAACAATCTTAGGGGCCTGCCAACTGGGCTGAGCCCCACACAAGTCAAAGACAAAGCTCTTGAGGAACTCACTCCCCCCTTGGGTGTGGGTCACTTCAGGGTGAAACTGCAGGCACCACACTCGGTCTGACTTCAGGGCCGCCGCATAACCTTGCTCGGAACGGGCCGCCACCACAAAGCCTTCAGGGGGGCTTTCCACCACATCCCCATGGCTCATCCAGACCTTTTGGCTCTCCCCCTGCTGAAAGGGTCCCATCGACTCCAGCCAGTGGATTTCACTCAGGCCGTACTCTCGATGTTGAGCCCGAACCACCTTCCCTCCCCTTTGATCTGCCACCCATTGCATGCCATAGCAGACCGCCAGAGTGGGCGCGAGCTCCAGAAGCTCTGGCAGATCGCCACGAGAGGGGCTGTCGGAATCATTCACTGAACTGGGACCCCCACTGAGAATCAGGCCCTGGGGCGATCTCTTTTTGAGTTCAGCTATGGGCACATCATAGGGCAAAAGCTCAGAATAAACCCCAAACTCCCTGAGTCTGCGAGCGATCAACTGACTGAATTGGGAGCCAAAATCCAGAATTAAAAATCCGCCGTCCATAAACCCCTCATTAAGCCTTCTACTCTAAACGATAGTTGGGAGCCTCTTTAGTGATACTCACATCATGAACATGACTCTCCCTCAAGCCCTGAGGAGTCACCCGAACAAAGCGGGCCTTCTCCTGCAGATCCTGAACGTTTGAAGCCCCCAAATAGCCCATTCCTGAGCGCAATCCCCCTACAAGCTGGTGAAGAATTCCACTGGCGGAACCCCGATAGGGCACCTTGCCCTCAATGCCTTCGGGCACCAGTTTATCCACTTCAGTGACATCCATTTGAGCATAGCGATCCTTGCTGCCTTTTTGCATGGCACCTAAAGAACCCATACCCCGATACACTTTATAAGTCCGCCCCTGATACAAAATAGTCTCGCCTGGGCTTTCATCAGAACCAGCCAACAAATTGCCTATCATCACCGAGTTGGCTCCTAGAGCTAAAGCCTTAGTCAAATCTCCAGAAAACTTAATTCCCCCGTCTGCAATAATACTCCGCCCCCACCTTTTAGCCACTTCGGCACACTCAATCACCGCACTGATTTGAGGCATTCCCACGCCCGAGACCACTCGAGTGGTGCAAATACTTCCTGGTCCCACACCCACCTTCACCACATCAGCTCCTGCTGAAAAAAGAGCTTCAGTGGCATCAGGAGTCACCACATTTCCAGCGACAACCATCACGTCAGGATAACGCCGGTGCAGTTCAGACACCATGGAAACCACATTCTTCGAGTGACCATGAGCTGTGTCCACACAGAGCAAGTCCACCCCTCCTGCCACCAAGGCCTCGGCTCTTTCTCGTGAGGTCTCGTCCACCCCCACAGCTGCGCCAACAAAAAGTCGACCATGTTTATCTTTAGTGGCCTGCGGAAAGCTTTTGGCCTTTTCAATGTCCTTAATAGTGATAAGACCCTTAAGACGATTGTGGTCATCCACCACTGGTAACTTCTCAATACGATAGCGGTGCAAAATTTGTTTGGCCTGCTCAAGATCAGTCCCCACGGGAGCTGTGACCAACTTGTCCTTGCCAGTCATTATGTTACGAATGGGCTGATGGACCTGAGTCTCAAAGCGCAAATCCCGGTTGGTGAGAATTCCCACCAACTCTCCATCAACGGTAATAGGCACTCCACTAATAGAATACTTTTTCATCAACTCAAGAGCCTCCGAAACCAGATGGTCCGGCCCCAGTGTGATGGGGTCCATAATCATCCCGCTCTCATATTTCTTGACTCTCTCCACCTCGAGGACTTGAGCTTCAATATCCATATTCTTATGGATCACTCCCAAGCCTCCATGTTGGGCCATCACTCGAGCCACCTTATTTTCCGTCACGGTGTCCATGGCTGCGGACAGAATAGGCATTTTTAGATGCAAATCCCGAGCGAAGAATGTCTCCGTAGCAATTTGCGAGGGGACAATCTCTGAGTATTGCGGCACCAATAAAATGTCGTCGAAAGTCAGTGCGTACTCGCCTTTAAAAGTTAAACTCATACCCACCTCACTCGTACCAAGTTTTATAGTGCAAATAGTTATCTGCGGACTGCTGCAAAAAGGCCAGCTCCTCTGGGCGCAGCGGCCTTAACGCCTTAGCTGGACGACCCAGAATCAACATTCCCTCTTCAAAGCGAGCCCCCTCTGTCACCAAGGAACCCGCCCCCACCACGCAGTTTTTAGGAATTTGCGCCAGGTCCATAATCACACTGCCCATACCAATGAGGGAGTGATCCCCAACCTCACAGCCATGGAGAATGACACTGTGACCCACAGTGACTCGCCGACCCACCACCGCAGCCGCTTTATTATAAGTCCCATGGATCACAGTGTTGTCCTGAATATTGCTCTCATCGCCAATGCGGATGGGCATCACATCTCCCCGCAAGGTGGTGTTAAACCAAATAGAGCAGTTTTCCCCTAATTCCACATCCCCAATCAGGTCAGCAGAAGGGGCGATAAAGCATCCCTCTGAAATTTTTGGCTCTTGACCTCTCGCCTTTAAAATCATCATTGCCCCTCGATCTCATTGAAAATAGGGAGGCTCATCTCCCCCGACATCATCCCCCATCAGCTGAAAAGTCTCCAAGTGCTGGACGCGAGAATCCTGTATCACCTCAGCCAGGCTATAAAAGCGGACCTTCTGATGAAGACAGAGCGACACCGCTTGATCGGCGCGAACCCGAAGATGAGTAAGGCCAGGAGAACCACTAAAATGAAGGTCGACAAACTGATGATGACCTCGCACTTCAACAAAGTCACAGCGTTCCAACTTCAACCCCTGATTCTGAAGGACCATAGCTGTCACATCATGGGGGCTCACATTGGATGTCAGTCTTTGGTTCTGAGTCAAAGCTATTCCCACTTCAAGGGGAGAAAGCCAAACCGGCAGAACCTCTTCCCCGTCTTCGCTCTTAAAAAGCATAATCGGCCTTGAGCGGTCCAAGCTCACAGTCACCCCATAGGGGAGAAGCTCAATCCACTCCTGCTCAGAGCCAGCCGTTTTTGGAGAAGCAGCCCCTCGCTCATTTTCGGCTTTTACTGAACCAGCACTCCCCGCAGAGTTTGCGGAAAGGCCTCTTTGATTTTCACCCATACTGTCTGTCCAATCAGCTCCTGGGAGCCCGTAAAATGCACCAATTTGTTCTGCGTTGACCGGCCACTCACCCGCCCTGTCTCAGAGTCATACTCCTCAACGAGGACAGCTAGGTTTTGCCCTTCATATTTCTTGGCCATAGGAAAAGCCAATTCCCGATGTCGCTCAAAAAGACGATTCAGCCTTTCTGACTTCACCTCTTCCGGCAACTGACCTTCAAAGCGCGCTGCCTTTGTGAAGGGCCGTGGAGAGTACTTAAAGGCAAAAAGGCTTTCATAGGGTACTTCGTCCAGTAAGGATAAAGTCTCGGCAAACTGCTCGTCGGTCTCTCCTGGAAAGCCGACAATGATGTCTGTGGAGAGAACCACTCCTGGAATGGTGTTGAAGATCATCTGGGCCTTCTCGATGTACTCCTCACGACTATACCCCCGATTCATACGCTCCAGCACCTGAGTGTTGCCGGACTGAACAGGTAGGTGAATATACTCACAGAGCTTATCACGACAGGCCTGCATCACTTCCACCAACTCCTGATTGAAGTCCTTGGGGTGGGATGTGGTGTAACGAATGCGCTGAATGGGAGTCTGCTCTGCCAGAGCCTTAAGAAGGCCCGCAAAGTTTGTACCGCAGTCTGATGTGTAGGAGTTCACATTCTGCCCCAGCAAGGTCACTTCTTTCACCCCTCGATCCACAAGACGGCGCACGTCCTCTAAAAGGTGCTTCAGGGGGCGACTGCGCTCTCGCCCCCGAGTAAAGGGAACCACACAAAAAGTACAAAAGTTATCACAGCCCTTGGTGATATTCACAAAGGTGGAAACCCCTGGATTCTTAATGAGGGTCTCAATGTGATAAGGCTGCTGATGTTCAAAACGAGCTGATACAACCGGCTGCCCTTCCGACTTCACCTTAGCGACAATTTCAGGAAGTTTATCAATAGAGTCGGTGCCAAAGACAAAGTCCAACAAAGGTACATCTTTAAGCAGTCGATCTTTCTCCTGCTGAGCCACGCAGCCACCCACCCCAATGCGCAACTCGGGATTGGCCTTTTTAAGCTCACGATAGCGTCCCACTTCCGAGTGGACCTTATGAACTGGCTTTTCCCTCACGCTGCAGGAGTTAATGATGATTAGAGAGGCCTGATCGGGAGAGCTGACGGGCTGATAGTTGAGCATCTCCAAAAGAGAGTACATCCTCTCGCTGTCGTTGACATTCATCTGACAGCCATAGGTGGAGATATAGACACCCTGCGTTTTTTGAATTTCTTTCATTTCCATAGTGGTCTAAACTTCCTTTTCGCTTAGACATATAGTTGGGCCTCGGGTAAAGGTCAAACTTTGCCGGATCCCTACAAAGGAAGTTTTATGGAACCTCGCCTGCCCAGCTCAAAAAAGTGGACCTCTATTCCCAAGGACTATCTACAGCAGGTCTGCGAGGCCTTTGCAGAATCCTTTCCCGTTCAGGCCCAGCAAGGTCAGTTTCTTGTCGAGGGCCGCCTCTATTCTGAGGAAATTCTTTTACGGGCCGGCTATCTACCCAATAACCAGCTCAAACAGAACAATTTTGAAGTTTCTTTGGCCTACAAAAAGGGGAAGGATGATGTTCTTCAGCTCATTCACTTGGGAGTGGATGTGGCGGCCACCCTTTTGGAAGATCTCTTTCAAAGTGGCGAGGACCAGGACCTGCCACGGATTTGGATGGAGTTTGAGGTGGAGAACAAAAAGCTCCATATTCAGTACTCCACCGACAACAGCCAGCTGGAAGACCAGGCCAGCCGTCTTTTAAGCGAAAAGGATGACCGCTTGATCCAAGGAGTTGACCCCAAGGACGAAGAGGAGCTCCAGGCCATCAAAGCCCAGCTGGGCCTGGACGGCGACGAGGACCAATAAGGGGCCCAAGAGGCCGATAATTGTCACCCACTGATCATTTTTATCCTCTTTTAGGGGGTTCAGCCCCCCTTGAGTCCCTCTATTTCCTGGCACCGCCTTTGCTCTACCTCCATTCGATGTTTAACCCCGGCCCACTGAGGGCTGGCATGAGAATGGAGCGTACCCATGACAACTCTTCAAACCATATCAACTGCATTCCAGGCCGGAGGCCTTTGGATGTGGGCCATTTTGGCCATACAAGTGGCCTCAATTGTGATTATTATTGAGCGCAGCTATGCCCTCTACCTGCGTCGTCGGCCCAACCAGAAGCGCCTGGTGTCGGTCTTTGAAAGCGACATCAAACAAGGGCAACTGGCCACTGCCATTGGCCGGGCGCAAGAGCTCGGGAGCTACTCCGTGGCTAAGGCCGTTAAGGCCGGGGCCCAAGCCGCAGCTGACATGGGTGGAAGAGACGAAATTCAGTCACGGATGGACGAAATCCTCCTCCACGAAAACTCCCAATTGGAAAAGCGGACAGGCTTTTTGGCCATGCTGGGCAATGTGGGAACCCTCTTGGGCCTTTTGGGCACCATCGTTGGACTCATTCAAGCCTTTGCCTCAGTGGCCAACACAAATCCCGTAGAAAAAGCGGCTCTCCTGACCCAGGGAATTGCCCTGGCTATGAACACCACCGCCTACGGCTTGATTGCGGCTATTCCTGCCCTCGTCGCCTATGCCATATTACAAAATCGCGCCAATTTGTTGGCCGATGACTTGAACCAAGCCGCCTTAAGAGCCTTCAACTGGTTGAGCTACAGCTATGACAGCATCCCTAAACGGGCCGTAAGGACGAAAAAGGGTTAAGCCATGAAGCGCAAGGAAAAGCTCGATTTTGAAATCAACCTTCTGCCAGTGATCTCCATGCTTGCGGTATGCATTGCCTTTCTCTTACTGAGCACCGTCTGGATCCACCTGGCTAGCCTGGATATCACTCAGGCTCACGGAACGGAGTCCTCTTCTGAGGAACAGAACAAAAAGACTCTGTTTATCACATTTGAGGAATCGGGCCGACTGAACTTGGAAGTCAAAGACTCTCAGGGAAAGTCTCACTTTAACCGGCGGGCCACTCAGCTGAACCAAGCCGAAGCTTCCCTTAAAGAAGCTTTGGCTTCTGTGGAGCAACTCAACTCAGCCATTGTTCGGCCTCACGCATCCACAGCCTATGAAAACCTGATCATTGTTATGGATCAGGCCAGGAAGCAGGCTATCCAAGAGATTGGAGTGGCTCCCCTTTAAGGAGAGCTTGGTTGAAAAGGAGAAGAAGATGAAAACAGTTCTCGCCAACACCAGCATGAAATCGGCTCTCGCTCAGCAGTCCGCCTTAAAACCCAAGGCGGGATTGGGGAAAATGGCCCTGGTGAGCACTTTGATTCTCACTTCTCTTGTGGATGTCTTCTCAATTTTGGTGATCTATCTATTAGTTAACACCTCAGCCTCCCAAGAAGTGACTCTTCAGGGAGAGATCGAACTCCCCACAGCCGTCAACACTTCGGTCATCGAGGCGGGCCTGGTCTTACGACTTCAACAAGATGGAATCTTTTTGAACGATCAACTGATCCCGGCCAATGAACTGCTCAAAACTCTTGAAGAGTATGCGGCCCAGGACACCTCTGAGTTGCGCACTTTAATTATCCAAGCTGATCGACGCTCCCAGTTTGCCGAAATGAGCCCCGTCCTTTTGTCTGCAGCTCGCACTGGTTTTCATCGTGTGCGCTTTGCCGTGATTAAGGCAGGGAGTTAAGAATGTTTGGGTTTCGACCTTTATCTTTTGAGCTAAAAAAATGGACCTGGAGCACTGCGCTCATGGGGCTCATCCCCCTCTTTGGCTGGTCTACGGCCATGGATTTGAGCACCCACGACTTGGTGATTGAAAAGCTGGAAAATGTGCTCAAGTCCTACCACGGAGAGCTGGATGAAAAGTGGGCCATCTCCTCCCGGCTTGCCGATCTCTACGCGGATCGAGCTCGCCTCAAGTTTATGGCTGAGCAGGAAAAAAACTGCGACTCCTGCCTCGGAAGCCGCCAAGACAGAGAAAAAGCCCTGAGAGTCTATCGAGAAATTTTCCCCCAAGCCCAACCTGAAGCGCAGGAGAGGATTCTTTTACAGCAAGCCCATCTGCATCAACTCAATGGTCAGGCCAGGCAGGCTCGCCGGGTCTACCAGTCCATTTTAGATAACCCCAGAAGGTACAGTCCGAGCTTAAGAGGTCAGGCTTTAACTGGTTTGGGAGAAATGGATTTTCGCAATAGCCAGTTTCAACAGGCCCGTCGCCACTTTGAGGCCGCCCTCCAGATTGCTGACACTCCCGGGCGACATTTTGTGGAGTACAGACTGGCATGGAGTCTACTCAATCTCGGAGAGCAGAGGGCCGCTACGGATCGTCTGGTGCGCCTCCTTCGCCAACCTGCCTCAGGAGTTCCGCAAAGTTTTTATGAAGATGCCGCCCGTGACTTGGCCACCTTTCTGGCCCGAGCTCCTGTGACCTCGGCCAGCTTGCAAATGCTTCTGGACCTCTCGCCTCAAGAAAGCCAAAAATCAAACCTCTTTTACTTAGCCACCGAAGCTGATCGCCTAGGTCAGAAGTCCGCTGCGGTTGCGGCCCTCCAACTCTATCGGCAAAAGTTTAGACTTACGGCTCACGAAGAGCTGGATGTGCAAATTCGCAGCACTCAACTCCAGCTCGACCTGGGCAAGCCCTCTGAGGCATTGCAAAATTATGCTGAGGCCGCCCGTCTTTGGGGCCAGCTCAACTGTCGTCGACGAGCTGAGGAGTGCAATGAGATCCAGTCCCGGTTCCGCAGCTTTATCTTGACCTGGCACCGAGTGGCTAAGACCCGTCCCCCCGCTCACCTCTCCCAAGCTTATGAGATCTACACAGCCACTTTTCCCCAGGATGCGGATATGATCTACCGCTCAGCTCAGCTTGCCCACCACCTCAAGAACCATGACTTGGCTGTCAAAACCTATCGTCAGGCCTCAGTCTTAGCTCACCGCCAGCTAAGAAGTCGACGTTCAAGGCCAGCTGACATAGACCTTCAGCAGATTCAGACCATTTTTGAGGGAGCTTTACTTGGAGAGATTGAAGCCGCTGAGGCCAGTAAAAATAAGTCCTTTAAATCAGCAGCTTATGATCACTACCTCAATCTTAACTCCAATGGCAAACACAGCCATAAAGTGCGTTACCAGCGCGCCCAACTCAATTACTCCATGGCTCAATATCGAGTGGCCGCTGATCAGTTCCGAGAGGTGGCTCTCAATTCTCAGTCTGGCTCCTACCAGAGCTTAGCCGCCGATTTGGCCCTGGATGCACTAGCTCTCCTTAAAGACAACAGAAACCTACAGCTTTGGTCACAAGAGTTGGCTAAGGCTCTCCCCGCCAAAGCTCAAGAGTTTAACCTCATCGGCTTTCGCGCCCTCATCAATGAGTCTGAACAAGTGATCAACGAAAAACAACCGGCTCGCCGCCAATCCGAACTGCTCCGCCGCATGAAGACCAGCTCGCCGCCTAACAATTCTACGAACAAAGACCGCCAAGCTTTTTTCAAAAATCGTCTACTGTTAGGAATAGAGCTAAAGGACCACCAGGAGATCCTGAGTGCTGGTCAAGAGCTCATAAAGATAAGGGAAGTTTCCCAAGCTGATAAAAACCTGGCCCTGGCCGCTATGGCTGACTCCCAAGAGGAGCAAGAGAACTACTCCAGCGCCTACCGCTGGCTCTCTCAAATGAATGTGACTCGAGCGCAAATGTACGATCACCAAATGAAACTCGCCCATCTGGCTGTTTTGAGCTCGCGGTCACCCCGAAGTCACTACCAAAAAGCTGTTGATTCTACTTCTAATATACGGAAGAAAAATGAAGCCTTGGCTCAGCTGATTTTACTGGAAAGAAACCCCTGGCCCATGATTCGTCAGAACCGCGGTCAACTTCAGCGCAGCCCCATTCTCTTCTCCAACTTGGTTCTGGAGTCTTATGGAATCAGAGCCAATCGCCAAGAGGCTGAGACCCTTTTAAAAAATAGGGCTCTAAGAAACTCAGAGGCCGGTAAAGCTCTGCAAAGAACTCTTTTTCATGAAGACTGGCGAGCCGATTTTCGCCCACTGATCAATCATAAACTGACCACTAGCTCTGATCAGCAACTGCAGCGCTCGATTCAACGGCGGCTTGACTTGATTCAAGGGCTGGAGCAAAGGGCTCAGCAAGCTCTAGATAGATCTGACTGGACTGAGCAGGTGGTCTTAGTCAATCTTCTGAACTACGAATTTGACCGCTTCTATAGAGAGCTGATCAATTTACCCACGCCCAGAGGCCTAAACCCGACGGAGCGAGCTCAGTATCGCCAACTTCTCCGCGATCAGGCACAAGTTTACAGAGACCAAGCCCAGAGTTCAAAAGAAGTTCTTGATGGCCTTTGGGCTCAAAGGCAAAACTTGGATCGACTGGCCCAGGAATTTCGAGGAGCCAACCCGAACATCCGCCGACTGATTAGAACTGAGTTGAATTTGCTTAAGAGGTTGGCCCCTGAAGCCACTCAAAATCGAATTGATCAAATCCTCGCTCAACCGTCACAACAGCCCTCTCGCCTTGAAGCCCAAGTGCGACGCCCAAGAAACACAAGGGAGAATTGAACTATGAAACATCTCGTATTTTCTCAAAAATTAGCTGTTATTTTATCGGTCAACTTATTCCTTATCAGTATATTCTCCGCACATGCTTCAGCTCAAAATTCGACTCGCCCCAATCAGGCATCCGGAAAGGTGCCCGCGCGAAGTCTTCCTCCCGGGGCCGAGCTCAGTACGGACATTCGCTTTGATCCCTCTAATGTCTACGGCCGATACAACTCAGCCGGCGAAGCGGTGGCCACCGTAGAGGACGATAAATTGATGGGGCCACTTTTGGGTTTAAGAATGCACTTTAAGGATCGCCTGCAAAAGCAGGTTGAGCAAAGGTAAAGGACTGAGCCATGAAACAGACTCAATTAATTCTTGAAAATCAATTCGGTCAGGTGGCCCGAGTGATGCCTTGGGGCGATCAACCGATTGAAGTTGTCTTTTGCCTTGATAATCGGCGCCTTGAACTCGTGGCCAACACCTCTGAACTTGAGCGACTGAATCGACCCTTTAAAAAAATTGCCCAAGTGACCCCTGAGGATTTGATCCGAAAGCCACTTAAAATGGGAAAGCTGGGCCGACTGCGCCAGGCTCAGACAGGAGAGGACCTGACTTTGAGCCCCTCTCAGACCTGGAGTGAGGAGGAGAACCTTGACCTCATGGCTTTGACCAAATGGACTACTCTGGCCCATGTGGGCACAGTTTTGGCCATTATGCTGGTCGCTTTCTTCTTTAAACCCACTCCCAATATTGAAGACCAAATTATCTATATCACTGAACAAAAGCGGGTCGAACCCCGCCCTCGTCAGACTGTCAAAATGAGTGAAACCCGAGTTCGCCCCATCCCGAAAAACAATCAGGCCAGAGTGGCCGACCGAACCACTCGACCTAAACAAACCCAACACAAGACCACTCAGCGACCCACTCCCAAAAAGGCGGTCACTCAAAGACCTCGAGATGTTTCCAAGATGGGGGCCCTTGGTGCTCTTGGCGGCACTCAGTCTGGGTCTCGAACCCAGGGAGGACTCAACCCTCAAGCCCGCAACAACTCGGCAGGTTCGGGCTCCTCCGGCTGGGGTGGAGTGGGCGGGGTGAATGCCACTCAGCCAGGTCGAGGCATTGTGGCTTCCAAAGTGGGCAACAATGCCAAAGCTCAAGGAGCTGGAGGCTATGGGACCAGAGGCAAGGGTGGAGGGCGCCCTGGCTACGGAGCCACTCAGTTTGCCGGTGTTTCTGGAGGCTATACTCTTCCTCTGGAAGAGGAGGCTCTCATTCAAGGAGGCCTAGACCGGGATCAAATTGCAGCGGTCATTCAGCGCAACATTGGTCAGATCATCTACTGCTACGAGCAGGGGCTGCAAACCAGCCCCTCTCTCTCCGGTCGAGTCACTATGGACTTTGTTATTGGAGGAAATGGTCGAGTGCGAACAGCTCAAGTGGCGAACACCAGTCTTCGATCTCAAGCTGTGGAGAACTGCATTGCCGGCCGACTTCGCAATTGGACCTTCCCCCAGCCGAAAGGGCAGGTGGATGTCAAAGTCTCTTACCCCTTTGTTCTGCGCCGTGTAGGCCAAGGATAATTTAAGGAGAATCGACGATGAGTGTGAAAACATTGAAAAAAACATTTTTAGTCGGAGGGCTGAGCCTGGCTCTGGCGGCTTGTGGAATCAACCCAGCGGATCGAGCCTCTGACCCCTTGAACTCCCACCCAGAGCTTAAAAACTATCAGACCCCCGAGCAATTGGCCCAAATCAACCGATTGGAAAAAAAGGTTTACGCCCTCATCAATGAAAACCTGAGCCTCCCAGGGCGGATTTTCAACTTCTTTCCCGGAAAGACCTCCTCTCACCTTGTGAGTGCGGAAGGGTTAAAGCCCGACTCAGCAGAGGTTCAAATGGAGGCCCAAGGACTCCCCGGCTGGGTCACCTGGGAAAAGGTCGAGGCCTCCAATGCCACTGAGGCCCTGTGGCAACTCAGCGGAACTCCACCAGAGGACCTGCTGGATGAAGAGCAGGATTATATGGTCTTTTTCATAGAAATTCTTATCAAGAGAGAGTCCGAAGAGGCCACCCTTCAAAGCCTGACTCTGCCCCTGATCCTGCAAAGAGACTCAGATCGCCCGCGAGTTGAAAGGCTCTCCCCCTTTCCCACTAACCTCAAGGAGAGTGAGACATTTCACTTTGTGGTTGAGGTGATAGACCCCGCAGAAAGAGGCCTACAGTTTCCACCTCTGGTCTACTTTTTCCCGGGAGAAGCTGGTTTTGGAGCTGATTTTGCCACATTCCTCGACCCCCAACAGCCAAAACCCCGGAGAATGAAGAATGGACACTGGGAGTACCACTTTGTTTTGGATGGACCGACTTTAGGAGCCCTTGCTCGTGGAGTTGAAACTGAAGACAGCCGCATTCAAGCTCAATTAAGACTTCAAGCCCAGAGTTCAGATGGCGAGCTCTCCAGCTTGCCCTTAAAAAAGATTTTTAATTTTGAATTGAGCTCTGAGAGCCAGAGTTCAACAGGAGGCCAATAGCCATGAAACCCATAATCACTCTTATGATTGCCCTAGTTGGACTCGGCACTGCTCAGGCTCATGCCCAAGCCCGAAACTCAACCCCCAACCCCCAGAACCTTCAGTCCGACCTGAACTCCCTGGGTGGCAATGAGGCCATTTTGCGCAAGGCCCGCCAAATGGCCCCCCGCAACCGAGCCCGCATTGTTCAAGAGCGAGAGGTCTCACGAACCCTTCGCCTAGAGGTGGCTGCTGGCTATGGTTATTTTGCCGGTGGCGACCCCTACACCCTCACGGACAATTTAGGCCTACAGATGGATTTTCACATCAACCCCAGATGGTCTTTGGGGGCTCGCTACTACCAGGCCTCCAACAGTCTGAGTCGCGAGGGGGCACGGGTGGCCCAAAACGCTGTGCTGCGACCGGAAAGCACTTTTTTTGATGCCACTGACTACTTAAAAGACACGGCCTTTGCCACTCTCAGCTGGTACCCCGTCTATGGAAAGCTCAACCTATTTGATCTACGAGTGGCTCAGTTCGATCTCTACACTCTTCTAGGTTATGGTCAGGTGAGACTGAATTCCGGCTCTGCCTCAACCATGACCGCCGGTGGGGGAGTGGGCATTTGGCTGACTCAATCCTTTTCCACTCGCCTTGAGGCGCGCTGGCAATCTTACACAGATCAACCTCAGTCCGGCCCCCGTCCCCTGGATGTGACCGTGCTGTCTCTTTCTTTTGGATTTTTACTCTAGGAGTGAACCATGTTGCGCAAGGCCTATTTTTACCTCATTTTGCTCGGCGCCCTTCACCTCTCCCCAGGGGCTCTAGCTATTGCAGAAGCTCTGGACTTTGCTCCCCAGAGCACTGAACAGCAAAAGGCCCTTGCCACACACTTTAAAGCCCAGGACCACCTTGCGGCCCTCAGCCAGTTTGATCAGGCTTTTGGACAAAGCCGCTTTGCTCGCTCCGTTGATGGACAGGCCTTTAAAGCTTACTTAATGTATCGATCCGGACTTAAGATCACTGGGATTGAGAGCTTAAACCGGATTTCACAGCCCCAACAAATGCACCCCACCTTGAAAAAACTTTGGCTGGAGAACCTAAAAGTCGATGATCCCGTCCTGAAGCACCTGAACTTAAGCTGGAGCCCTCGCTTTAGAGGAATTATTCCCACAGAAGTTTTGCAGGCCCAAGAGCAGCGAGACCAGTGGAATCGCCTCCTGTTGGCTGCGGCCAATGATCGGCCCCAGTCCAGCTTGAGGGACTTAAACCGCCTGCGCCGGTCTTCACAAAAGATCTTTGATGCAGATCTCTTGAACCTGACTGAGGCCCGTATTTTGTTTCAGATGAACCGACTCAATGAGACCCCAAGTCTTTACCGATCCATTCCCAAAAGCTCAGATTTATGGTTGGAGGCCCGAGAGGAGCTGGCCTGGACCTATCTGCGCCTGGACCAGCCCGAAAAGGCCCTGGCTGAAATGAAGTCTCTGGTCACAGTTTTTTTCCGCCACGCCCTTGGCCCTGAGCCATTTGTCCTTTTGAACCTGGCCCACCTTTCGGTCTGCGACTATCCAGCTATTTTTCGGGCCTCAACGGAGTTTAAGCGACGCTTTGGCCCTCGAGTTCAAGCTCTGGCCCAACTGGAGAGCTCGGAGCGCCTGGCGCTGATTCAAAGCGCCTTAAATCAAATGGCTCAAGGCAAGAGCCGAGAGAAGATGGGAGAACTTGCAGCCCTGATGCCGAGAAGGATGTTCACTGACACTCATATTCTTCACCTCACTGGACTCACCGCCCAGCTCACCAGAGAGAGTCAACTCCTGGCAAGGCTCCAGATGAACCCTTTAAACCAAGGCCTTGAGGGTCGAATCCGTCGAGCCCAAGAACAGGCTCTCAATCAAGTTCGCCAACTGGCTCAAAAGGAGCTCATTGAAATCCGCAACATGACCCAGCGCCTCCACCTGGTCGAGGCGGAAGTTATTCAGCGCATGCATATTGAGAGCCGCAAAGCCAACAACAGCAGCCGCCTCCGCTCCAGTGGATCCCCCCATCGGGGTGAGGTTTTAAGCTTTCCCGCCAGCCGAGAGGTCTGGCGAGATGAGATTGGCAACTTTGTTGTGGATGTGAGAGAGTGCCCGAGACTTGAAATGTCCCTTTCGCAGAGAGCTCAGTAGTCCTCATCCTCTCGACTAGAGGACTCGGACATACCCCGAACTTCTTCAATGTAGTTCTGAGCTTCATCTTCGTAGTCAGAGTCCTCCGAAGACTCATCAATCTCCAACTCTTGAATAGCCGCCAAAAAATCTTTTTCGTTGCGCAGATCTTTTTTTAGCATTTCCAAATACTTGTCAGGGTAGCGCGCCGTTAGGTCTTCAATGTAGCGCGCCAGCTTTCCCTCAGTCAGAATTTTCTTACGGACTTGGATACGCTTCCAAAACATAAGATAGTGATAGCGGCAATAGCCTTCCACCACAGCCACCTGGTCACAGTCCCGAACGCGACAGTATCTTCGACCCTCAGCATCGGTGAGGATCACCTCTTCTTCCTGTTCATCTCCATCAGAGAGACGACGCTCCCGAGGGCCCTCTTGATCTACAGATCCTTCGGCCTCCTCGGACTCATAATCCATATCAAAAAAGTCATCGCCAGCATCAAAATCCTCCTCATCGGCTATCGGCTTTTTGGAGGACTTGACAGGCTTGGCGGCCTCTGTAACCTTAGCCCTTTCTAACTCTCTCGCCTGAGCAGATCTCGTTTTTTTGTCTTTTGTTGCTTTGGATGCCTTCTTGCCCTCGGCCTCCTTCTTGGTGGAGGCCATCAGCTTGTCTTTGGCTTGGGCAACAATTTTTTTGGCCAGTCCTGCTAAGCCCTCTGTTTTCTTTGCTGCAGTGCCTTTTGAGGCCTTAGCTGGCTTTTTAAGCTCTGGAACCTTGGCTTTTGCTTTTGCTTTTGCTTTTGCCGAGGTGGATTTTTTCGCTGACTTGGCTGAGGCCACAGTTTTTTTCGCCCCCACCTTGGCCTGAGCTTTCTTCTTGCCCTTAGCCACTGTCTTAGCCTTGGCCGAGCTCTTTTTCGCCGGCTTGGATGAGGCTTTCTTTGTTAGCTTTTTAGGGCTGGACTTTTTTGCCACTTTTTTTGCAGTGGATTTTTTTGCCGCTTTTTTGACCACTTTTTTCTTTTTTGCCATGAGCACAAACCTGAGGGATTTTCACCAAGAGGTCAACAACAAATACAATGGCTTAGCGCAAGCGAATTTCTCCTGATTCAGTGCGCACATAGACGCTGCCCCTCTCCCCCCCTCTGAGACGCCCTCGAGCCGTCCTCAGGTGGGGCATTTGATCCACCCGCAAAAAGCCCGGACTGTCTATGGCCCCCTCTTGGCTGCCTAAGTTCACTGAGGCCCCGGAACCCGGCAAGCTCAAGTTTACAGCGGCTTCTTTGGTGATCACTCTCACATTGGCCTCTCCTCTTAAGCTGGCCACTACTTCCCCCTGCTCTGACTCACCCCGCAGGTCCCCAGCAAAATTTTCTACCCTGAGGGGGCTGCGCTGATGCTTGAACTCTATACGCCCCCGTCCACCCACAACTTTTTGCGTCGCCTCAAAGCCGGCCAAAAAGATCTCTCCCTCATTCTCGAAGATTTCTGTCTGCCCTGCAAAGTTATCGACCCTTATATCACCTGACAACTTCTCCAGCCGAACTCGAGCAGAAAAAGTGTTTAGGTCAAGGGGGCCCTCTCGTTGAATCACCCGAACCTCGCCCAACTGTTGATGAATATTTAAGACCCCTTGACCCCCCACAATCAAAGTTTGAGCCTCATGACTGAAAACACTTAAAGCTGCGGACCAGGACCTCACTTCAATTTCCCCCCGTCGCCAATGAACATCAAGAGGTCTCAATGGGGCGCGAATCTCCAAGTCAAAATGAGGTGCGGCCGACTCCTTAGCCAAGATTTCATGCCACAGATCCTTGGACTGGGGGGTTTGAACCTCAATTTGAATCACATTGGACTTGCGCTCCAAGCTCACTCCCCATTCCTCTTGGTGGCGCTGCATAAGGGCCGAAGAGCTCTCAGCCTGCCGGGGTCGCACAAAGACTCTCAAACTTTGGGCTCCCTCGTCAGGAATCACTCGAACCCGACCCTGGAACCCTTGCAAAACATAGGAGTCCTCTGGCAAGACATCCAAACTCAGGGGGATTTGTTCACCCTGCCCCGAGACCTTTACCTGATTCTCAGCCCCCAAAGCAGAATTTGGCAGAGCCAGGGTCAAACCAATTGCCAAAATAGAAAGTCTATACAGAGTCACTAAACCAGCCACAGCTCCCCTCCTTCTGGATCTTTATATCTAAGAGCCTCAGTGTTCCCCCTTTTACCGCGCTCCGTCAAGCCTCAAGGGCTGAAGAGAGAGATTTTGACTCCACTTGACAAGCACTGCTCAAAAACCAAAGATCTGGGATCTCACAAACTTCACAAAGGAGTTGCTCATGGCCCATATCCCCTCTGTTTACATTGTTGGAGCTCAGCGCACGGCCCTTGGCAGTTTTCAGGGAGCCTTTCAAAGTACCCCAGCCCCCCAACTGGGGGCCCAGGCCATCCGCGCCGCCATGTCTCAGGCCGGGGTCTCAGGCAAAGACATCCAGGAGTGCATTATGGGTCAAGTGCTCACAGCCGGAGCGGGGCAGGCTCCAGCCCGCCAGGCGGCTCTCTATGCCGACATCCCCCCCTCGGTGGCCTGCATGACGATCAATAAAGTCTGCGGCTCAGGCCTCAAAGCCATTATGCTGGCCAGCGATTCCCTACGGTTGGGACATAGTGAACTGGCCGTTGCCGGGGGCCAGGAGAATATGACTTTGGCTCCTCACCTGCTGGAGAATGTGCGAGGCGGCTACCGGATGGGACATCAGCAGCTCACTGACTCCATGATTAAAGATGGGCTATGGGACCCCTATAACAACTTTCATATGGGCAATGCGGGAGAGATCTGCGTGAAAGAATATAAGCTCTCCCGGGAAGAACAAGATCAGTTTGCCAAGGCCAGCTATGAAAGAGCCCAGCAGGCCCAAAAAGAGGGCTGGTTTAAAGAGGAGATCACCCCTGTTCAAGTCAAGATGGGGAGAGAGACAAGCCAATTTGAAGTGGATGAGGAGCCCGCCCGGGCTCGCTTTGATAAAATGGGTCAACTGCGACCCGCCTTTGACAAAGAGGGAAGTATTACCGCCGCCAACGCCAGCAAAATCAACGATGGGGCGGCGGCAGTGGTTTTGGCCAGCGAAACGGCTTTGCAGAGCCACGGCCTTAAACCTTTGGCCCGAGTCGTGAGTTCAGCCACTTTTTCCCAAGATCCTAAATGGTTTACAACTGCTCCTGTGGGGGCCGTGAAAAAAGCCCTCGCCTTGGCTTCCTTGAAACCTGAAGATATCGACCTCTATGAGATCAATGAGGCCTTTAGCATGGTGACTTTGGTGGCCATGAAGGATCTGGGAATTCCTCATGAAAAGGTCAATGTCCATGGGGGAGCTGTGGCTCTGGGCCATCCCATTGGAGCGAGCGGAGCACGAATCCTGACCACTTTGATCTACGCTCTTAAACGCCGGGGCGGCCGCTATGGTCTAGCCACCCTGTGCATTGGCGGAGGAGAAGCTGTGGCCATGGTGGTGGAAAACCAATGAACCACAGTAAGGTTTTCCCCAATGCTCAAGCAGCCCTTGAGGGCGTCCAAGACAATATGACCCTTTTGGTGGGAGGCTTTGGCCTCTGCGGAATCCCTGAGAACTGCATTGAGGCCTTGGTAAAAATGGGAGCTAAGAACCTCACCTGTGTTTCCAATAATGCAGGGGTGGATGATTTTGGCTTAGGCCTTCTTTTACAAACTCGTCAAATTCGCAAAATGGTCTCCTCTTATGTGGGAGAAAATGCCACTTTTGAGCGGCAGTTCCTCGATGGTGAACTGGATGTGGAGCTCGTGCCCCAAGGGACTTTGGCTGAGCGCCTTCGCGCCGGAGGAGCTGGCATACCCGCCTTTTACACACCCACTGGGGCAGGAACACTGGTGGCTGAGGGCAAAGAGACTCGAGAATTTGAAGGGCGTCCTTATATTTTAGAACGGGCCATCACTGGCGACTTTGCCTTGGTGAAGGCCTACAAGGGAGATACTTTTGGCAACCTAGTGTTTCGCAAAACGGCTCGCAACTTCAACCCCATGGTGGCCACAGCCGGAAAGATCACTGTGGCCGAGGTGGAAGAATTGGTGGAAGTGGGAGAGCTGGACCCAGACCAAATTCACACCCCCGGCGTTTTTGTCCAAAGAATTTTTCAAGGTCAGAACTATCAAAAGCGCATCGAAAAGCTGACTTTAAATGAAGGAGGGCTTTGATGAGCCAAATTCTCAGCCGAGAGCAGATTGCTTACCGGATCGCTCAGGAGGTGGAAGAGGGCTTTGTTGTGAATTTGGGAATTGGCATTCCCACTTTAGTGGCCAACTTTATTCCTCTCGAAAAAAAGGTTATGTTACAGAGTGAAAATGGGCTCTTGGGCATGGGCCCCTTTCCTCGCAGAGATGAAGTTGACCCAGACTTGATCAATGCGGGCAAACAGACAGTCACTGCAGCGCCTGGAGCCAGTTATTTTTCCTCTGCAGATAGCTTTGCCATGATTCGCGGCGGCCATGTGGATCTCACTGTTCTGGGAGCCATGCAAGTGGATGAAAAAGCTTGCTTGGCGAACTGGATGATTCCAGGCAAGATGGTGAAAGGGATGGGAGGAGCTATGGATCTAGTGGCAGGGGCACGCCGAGTGATTGTAGCCATGCAACATATAGACAAGAGCGGACAATCTAAGCTCCTGCGAAGCTGCAATCTCCCTTTAACTGGCATCCACTGTGTTCACCGCGTGGTCACTGACCATGCTGTCGTTGACATAGATCCCGAGGGCTTTGTACTTCAAGAGGTGGCCCCGGGCTTCACCCCTGAAGAGATTCAAAAAATCACAGATGCCCCTCTAAGAATATCTCCAAACTTAAAAGTTATGAGTGTAGACATTCCAGTGAGCGGAAAAGGGAGTTAGAGGCTATGCCAGGGGGAGCCACAAAACTTAAAAAGGGGGATGTCCTCTTTCGCGAAGGTGATGACCCTGACGCCATGTATGTCATTAAATCGGGGCGCATTGCTATCACCAAGGCCAAAGGCAATTCGGAAATTATTTTAGCCGAACTGAAAACTGGGGAAATGCTAGGGGAAATGGCCTTTTTTGACGCTAAGCCTCGCAGCGCCGGAGCCAAGGCCATCACCGACACCGAAGTCATTATCCTCCCCTTTGCCGCCCTCAATGCCCAGTTTAAAACTTTTCCCGAATGGCTCAAAGCCATGGTCAAAACCGTTAACTCTCATCTGCGCCAGGCCAATCAGCGAATCAAGAATTTAGAGACGGCACAAAATGAGGCGGAGGAGATGTTCCCTCCTCATACCATCACCCGGCTCTGCGCCATCATCAGCCTTATCGGCTTCAAGTCGGGAGAAAAAGCGGAAGACGGCACACTTGTTGTCCCCTCTTGGACTCTTCGCAACTACACTATTCAAATTTTTCAGCAGCCCACTCACAAGATGCAGAAATTGATGGATGTTCTCTGTGGCCTAGGCATTATGAAGGTGGAGGAGTTGGGGGAGGGCAAGCAACGCATCACCATCCTCAAGCACCAGCTGCTCACTGACTTTGTGGACTGGTATAATAACTACCTTTTTACCGAAGAGGCCAAGCGCATCACTGTCACAGAAAAAGAGCTTCCAGTCTTGCGGGCCTTAGCCTTTTACGGCCGGAAGGTCGATCCCGACGACAAGGGGATGGTCAAGATTTCTCTGACTGAAATGCAGAACAACTCCATGCGTGACCTCAACCAACTTATTGGTGTGAATGACGCTGACTCCCTAACCGAGAAGGGGCTCACTGAAGACAAGCAGTCTGCTGAGGGCGGTGCTGTACTTGTGAGGTTTAATTTGGCCGATCTCGAAAAGATTATCCCCTTCTGGGAAATTGTCTACGCTCTTAAAAAAATTCCTGGACGAGGCTAGGGGCGACAGCGCAGGGGCATCTCATCAGTGGTTAAGGGCTTGAGCCCCTCAGAGCCTTTGAGCTGATACACTCTTAAAGAGTTGGTTTTGGCCTTTTGCATAACAGGTGTCCCCAGTGTCAGAACCACAAACTCACCAGGTTGAACCAGACCATAGCGAATCAATGTGGTTTCAATCTCAGCCATAGCTTCATCCGCCGAGTTGTAGGGTTGAATGGTGAACGTCTGAATCCCCCAGGCCAACTCCAAGCGGTTGAGTGTCTCCAGTTGAGTGGTGACAGCAATAATTTTGGCGGAAGGCCGATAGCTGGAGATCAGGGTGGCCGTCTTTCCTGTGGTCGTCAGGCAGACAATGGCTGAAGCCTGTATCTTGAGAGCCGTTAAACAGGCACTGGCGGCTATAGCTTGGGCCACCTCCACTGGTTCAGAGTCAACCTCTATGGCATTGAAAAACCCACTGCTCTTTTCCACCTCCTGAATGATCTCATGCATGGTCTGAATGCAGCGAAAGGGGTGTTTACCACTGGCACTCTCTGCTGAAAGCATCAGAGCGTCCGAGCCATCTAAAACGGCATTGGCCACATCCGTCACCTCCGCCCTTGTGGGGCGGGGATTCTCCACCATACTGTCCAACATCTGGGTGGCTGTGATCACCGGACGGGCGGCACTGTTACAGAGGCGAATGATGCTCTTCTGCAAAATGGGCAGTTGGCTATGCCCCACCTCCACAGCCAGATCTCCTCGAGCCACCATCACAGCATCACTCAAGTCGATAATCTCTTCCAAGTGATCCAAGGCCTCCAACATTTCGATCTTGGCAATAATTTTGGTCCCCGGTCGACGGTCCTCAACAAGCTTCCTCAGGTCACGAATGTCCTGACCTTGGCGCACAAAACTCAAAGCCACATAGTCCACAGACTGCCTGAGGCCAAACTCAAGATCCACCAAGTCTTTCTCAGTCAATGGGTCTACGGGCAAGTTGGCCCCCGGTAAATTCATTCCCTTGCGGTCCTTCAGGAAGCCCCCATAGACCACCTCGGCCTCAACCTGAGAGCCCTTGACAGATCTGACTCTCAACTCCATCAAACCATCGTCCAGGAGAATGCGGGTGCCGGGCTGGCAGCAACTGGGAAGTAAGCTAAAGTCGGTGGGAATCTTCCCACTTTCTCCTAGGGCAAATTCAGGAGAGAGTGTCACAACTTCTCCAGACTGCAGTTCAATCCCACCTCCTGCAAAGCGGCCCACCCTGATTTTAGGGCCCTGAAGATCCTGCAAAACACCCAGCGGGGCTTTGAGGTCCCTAGAGGCTTGGCGCAAGTTCTTAATCACTTCAGCATGCTGCTCAGAGCTTCCATGAGAGAAGTTCAAACGGGTCACATTCATGCCCGCCCTCAGAGCCCGACAGACATCTTCATAACTGTTGAGAGAGGGCCCCGCTGTGGCCACAATTTTTACTCTTCGATCTGCTAACATATCAGCTTCTCTTAATGTTGGCCGAGAGCTCCTGCATCTGAGCCTGATGCCTTCTCTCAAGACGATTGAGGTTTTCTCGATGATCCTCTTGACTCTTTGCCATACGAGTTTCGTACTGAATTTTCTGCGTCTCCAGCTCCTTGTGATGAGCTTTCTGCAGGCCTTCCACAGTGGTGCGAATCCTCTCCTCTGAAGAGCGAGACTCTCGCATCAAACGATCATTCAACTCAGCCAACTGACGCTCATAGGTGTCTGTCACGCTGGCCAAGTGCTGACTGTGTCTTGCCTCTCTGCTGCGCATCTGCTCCCTCAACCTCTCCTCCGACTCAAATTTCTCAGTCTTAAGTGACTCTCTCAGCTCCTGCATCTTTTTCTCATAGTGATCTCGCTGAGCCTCCAGAGCTAATTGCTGGGTCTCTCTCTGTCTCTGCAGATTCCTTTCAGTTTCAGCCGTCACTCTTTGAATTCGTAGATCTGAACGATCTCTGAGCTGAGCTTTTTCCGCCTCCAACTGACTGCGCGTGGAACTCAAAGCCTGACTACTCTGACTTCTTTCCATTTGCAACTTACCTTGGTAATAGCGTGAACTCTGCTTCATAATCTCGCTGTTTTCACGCCGCAGCTGATCGATGGCTTCGGAGCGTCTGTCGTTATTCTGATGAACCATCTCCTGACGCTGTCTTTCTAAATCCGAAATATTGGCAGAATAGGCACGACGTAGATTGTCCAACTCCCTTTCTTTGGATCTCTTCAATTCGACCTCTTGTCTTGTCTTGGCATCCTTCAGAGCCGCCACTTCACTCTCCAGTCGCCGAACCTGAGAGTCTATCCGCGCCGTCACATCAGCTCGAGTGTTGCGCTGAGCCTGACGAGTGGCTTCTTCCTCCCTCAGCCGGGCCTCTTCCAACCTCTCCCTCTGCCTTTCCATTCCTTCCCGAAAACCCTCGCGAAGATGAGCTTCATTTTGCTGAAAAACCCTGCGCTCTTGTATCACCGAATCCATATGCCGATCACTCATCCTCTGAGTGTCCGACATATGTTTGAGGTCTTGATTCTGCCTTTGATCCGTGGTTTCACGACGATAATTCCGATACTCCCTTTGCAGTTGACTGAGTCGCTGATCTCGGTCCTGCTGAATCCTCTGAACATCTTCCTTGTGCCGAGCCTCTAATTTTTGCCTATTCTCCTGAATCGTGCGGCTCTGGTTCTCTCTTAGGTTTTCCAACCCCTCGCGAAACTGCTCCCCCTGTCGAGAAACTAGGGTTTCATAATGGTCTTTGAGGCGAGTGACTCGTTCCTCATGGCTTTGGTTAAGGCGTTGACTGTCCTGCTGAGTGGTCTCACGCAACCTCTGTCTTTCCATTTCGTGCTCTGCAGACAGTTTCTGCAGCTGAGCTCTTTGCATTTGCCTTAAATCATCGATTTGCTTTTGATAGTGCATATCTCTTCGGGATAGGTTTTTCTGAGACTTGCCTTTTAAGTCACTGACTTGATTGGCGTGTAAGTTCTGAAGCCTCTCTATCTCCTGAGCATGTTGTTCATTAAGACGACGAATATCTCTGTGATGCTTCTTAACCAACTCGCTCTCTTTTTTTTGATACTCTTCGCGATTTCGGCGAACCGCCTCTGTGTCACGGGAGCCACCCGATGAGCTGCTGTTGACAGTTGACATTCTTTCTCCTCCTGAGAAAGTTATAGATTCAATTCAAAGAATATCATAGAGTTGCAAGCTTACTCTAGATAATTTTTTTGACGAAATAGCCGGCGAAGCTCCTCGTCCTCACGCTGTCTCTGCAAGGCCCTCTGGGCCCTTTTTCGCTCTTCCTCCTGGACTGAAGCCAAGTGCCTGAGCACAGTTTGAGACTGCCACAGGGCTATCTCCTCAGCGGCAGTCTGCCAGGAAGGAAGTACCAACTGGACTTTGGTTCGCCAAACCTCTGGGTCTTTTTGAGTCCCCCTCAGCCACCTCATCAGGACGGACTGAACCCTCACAGGTTGAGGCAGCTCCACCTGAGATAAACCCTTTTCGTTCACCGGACCAAAACGCAGGGAAAACCCCTGACCAACACTTAACTTCTCCTGGTGCCCTAAAAGCTTTAAATCTACAGAACCCCTTAAAACATCCACTTCCATCCAGTGATCGGCCTCTCGTTTCAACATAAGCCAAACTCCAGCCTGAGAAATCATCCGGCCGTACTCAGTGCCGAGAACAATGGTCGAGGCGTCCTCTCGGTCTTGAAGCTCTAAGTCGGAGTCCTTCAAAATTAACTCCCCCTTGAGCAAACGCAAGCCTTCCCCTTGAACAAAAATGACAGTCCCTGGGAAGGCGTAAACTTGAGCCCCCTTCCAAGACAGCTGACTGGCCCCTTGCGCAGGAAGAGCTCTAAGCAGACAGCCGGACTCCTCCGGTGAATTCTCCAAATTCATTTCGCAACCCTCCGGCTCACTGAACCAAGATCCTTGCTCCAGAGCGGCCTGAACTTCCACTTCTAATCCATAGGCCAAAATAAAAACTAAGATCTGGGGCCAGTACCTAAAGCCCATCAAAACTCCAACTCACTCAGGGCCTCTTGGGCCTGGGAGGCCACGGCCCGCCCGGGAAAAAGTTGAATCAGAGAACGATATACGGCCTGGGCCTCATGAGTTCGCCGGCGGTACTCAAAAACATGCCCCATGCGGATCATCGCTGTCCCCGTTAACTCGTGACCGGGAAACAATTGAATCATTTGCTCCACGCGAGCCAGAACCTGCTCATGCTGCTGAAGCTGATAGTGACTCTCCACCAGCAAAAAGTAGGCTTCCACAGCGTGCCGCGAATAGCCCTGCTGTTCAATTAAGAACTCAAAAGAGCGAATGGCTCGGGCAAACTGCCCCTGCCGAAACTCCCGCTTTCCCTCTTCAAGCAGAATCTCCGCCGCACTATTGCGGTGAGCCGAGGGGCTCGGGGGGGCCGCTGTCACACTGGCTAAATTCCGCAATGGATAAGATTCTTGACCTGGGGTCAAAGAATCCAACCACTGAGGAACTAAGGCGGCCACTTCCTGCTGAAAATCCCGCATTCGCATCTCAGCTAAGAGAGTTCGCATTCGCTCTCGTTCAAGCTCTGAACTCAGGCGTTCCAGTTGCTGTATATAGACGGGCTCTGCAGAAAAGTGCTGCTGAAAAGAAAAGTAAGCACCGAGCCAAATCAAAGCCATCGTCAAAGCCATTAAGGCACTTTGCTGAACTGTCATGGACTCTTTATCGGCAGAATGGCTTTCAGGCTTTACATGGCTGTGGGAGCTTCAATATTCAACACCCCAAGACCCGACTTTAGGACCACCTGAGTGGCACGGACTAAAGTCATGCGAGAGGCCACGATCTCTGGCTGTGAAGCATTTAAAATCCTGTGTTGATGGTAAAAGTGACCAAAAGCCCGACAGAGATCCAACAAAAAATTAGCCACCAAATGGGGCTTAAAGCTGGCAAAAGCCATCCTTAAAACTTCATCGTAACTCATTAAAATCCTAAGCAATTCTATTTCCTCTGGAGAATCCAGAGGTGCAACAAACTCATCCCCAATGGGGGCTCCATACTTTTGCATCAAACTCCAGCAGCGAACATGGCAGTATTGAACATAGGGCCCACTATCCCCTTCAAAATCCACCACCTTTTCCCAGTCAAAATCCACGTTTTTAACTCGGTCATAGAGGAGATCATTGAAAATAATGGCTCCCACCCCAACCTGCTGAGCCACCTTTTCTGAATCGGGCAGGTCTGGATTCTTTTTGGCAATGATTTTTCTCACCAGATCAATGGACTTTTCCAGCACATCTTCCAAAAAAATTACATTGCCTCGACGGGTGGACATCTTACCCTGATCTTTAAATCGATACATTCCAAAGGCAATGTGATGACAGTCTTTGGCCCAGGGATAGTCCATCTTCTCAAGAACCTCGAAAACCTGCTTAAAGTGAAGGCTCTGATCAACTCCCACCACATACAAATTGAGATCGGCTTTGAGCTCCTCCATACGATAGATGGCGCTGGCTATATCTCGGGTCGCATAGAGAGAGGCCCCGTCCGACTTGCGAATAAGACAAGGGGGCATTTCTTCCTCGTCTAAGCGGACGACCATAGCTCCCTCACTCTCTTCCAAGAGCCCCTTCTTTTCCAAAATCTGCTCAGTGGGCTTTAACCGGTCATTGTAAAAGGACTCGCCCCGAACCAGGTCATGATGAACTCCTAAAAGATCCCAAAGCCTTTGATATTCTTTAAGAGAAATATCCACGAACCAGCGCCATAGATCTGTGATTTTTTTATCCCCCTCCTCTAAGCGCTTAAAGGTCTCAGCTCCTAACTGATCCAACTCAGGGCGGGCTTCCGCTTCTGCGTGAAATCTTACATACAGAGCGTACAAAGACTCAAAAGGCTTAGCCTGAAAGTCGTAGTCCTGACCCCAGTTCTCAAAGGCCCAAGCCAACTTTCCAAACTGCACCCCCCAGTCTCCCAAATGATTGAGGCCCGTGACTTCAAAGCCTTGAGTGCGCGCCAAGTTACAAATAGCTTGCCCAATCACGGTCGCCCGAAGGTGACCAATACTCATGGGCTTGGCCACATTAGGAGAGGAGTAATCAATCACCACCCTCTTCCCTTGCCCCTGCTTAGACCAGCCCACCCGAGCCGGGTCTTGCTTCAACACTCCCTGGCTCACAGTGGACTGCAAAAACTCCGGCCTAAAATGAAAGTTGACGAAGCCACTGACCGCTTGAACCTTGGCCAAATGGGGGTCATTCAAAGACTCTATCTGAGACGCCACATCCGCCGCGATTTGCGGCGGCGCCTTTCTCATCTTTTTAGCTAAAGAGAAAACTGGAAACGCCAGCTGCCCATGGGATGGGTCTCGAGGCCTCTCGAGAAGGGCGACGATGCCCCCCTCTTCTCTGTCAATAATTTTTTCTAACAATTGGGCTGTTTTATTTTTAATCTGAGCCAACATGGAGCCAACCTATCAAAACTTCATGCGGGTTGCCAGCTCAATTTTCTTGACCCAAGCCCCCCTCAACCTTAGCCTTCCCACCTTTCCGAACCCAAGGGGTGAGATGTGAATAAAGCGCAATTGATTGAACAGCTCTCGCAAAAAACTCGAATGCCGAAATCTCAAAGCGAGGAAGTGCTCAACGCCACTTTGGAGATCATTACCCAGGCTGTCTCTCGAGGGGACGAAGTCAAACTGGTTGGCTTCGGCACTTTTGATCGTAGTCGGCGTAAAGCTCGAACTGGGCGCAATCCAAAAACGGGAACCAGCCTGATTATTCCCGAGTGCAAAGTCCCTCGTTTTAGACCGGGAAAAGAGTTTAAATTAAGGGTAGATCCTTCCTAGGGCCCCAGGGGACTAAAGCGAGCCAGCTCTCTGTGGTAAGCCTGCAAATTTTGCCGAACTTGCGCTCGCAGCCCTTCTCTTTCCGTCGGAGGAGCCCTAAGGGCCGACTGGAACTGCTCGTCTAAATCCTTCATTCTAAGCCAAAGATCCGGAAAAACGTAATTTCCCATATTGTTGGAGTTCAGTTGCCGGACCTGAGTCCAGCTCGCCCCACGGGGAGCCACTCCTCTGGTCTCCGCCCGAACCAACTGCTGACTTAACCTCCACAATCGACGCTTTTCCTGCTGATACACCCATTTATTTTTTTTAAAAGTCTGAGCCAGCTTTTGACGGTGCGCTTGATTGTTAGGACCAGAAACCACATCCAGCTCCACAATTTGATCATTCACCTGAGCCCTCACTTTATACTTCCCCCTCGGCAACTTGTGTTCGGAGAAGGAAAACCTAAACTCCTGACCTGCTGGACGAGTGAAGCGATGCCATTGCCAAACATGGGATCGGTCCTCCACATGCCCAGCGCGAGCCTGAACTAAAATACGGATGAGAAAGTGAGAACTGGCGTCGGAGCGAAAGTGAAGCACTGGCCGACCCGCAGCAGCCCCCTCAACTCGGACTCGTAGGTAACTCGCCCGACGCCTTTCCTCAGCGGGAGGTGGCGGCGAGGCCTTTTTTTGAGGGGCTGCAGCCTTTTTCTTGCGAGAAGCCGAAGCCTGTGCTTCTTGCTTCGATGGAGTCGGCGCGGAAGGAGCGGAAGGAATAACTTCCTCTCCTTCCAAATGGGCCCCTGGCCACCACGGCTCGGGAACTGACCAGCGGGGCGATGATGTCCACAGAAGGTGGGCGACGAATCCCCCAATTAATAGCATCAGGGGTAAAACCTTCAACCACAGGGGTGGGTGAATAAAAATCTGATGCCGCCGAATGCGATCAACAAAATGACCCGCACGAGAGGGCTTGGGCTTCTGCTTGATTGTTTTTTTCGAATTCACTCCTTTGTCGGGAGCTCTCCGCGGCTTTGTCTTGGGTCGACTCGGCGGCTTTCCTGATTCTAAGAACTCACTCACTAACTCCTGACCTGGATCCACCTCATGCGGCAAAACTTCAGGCTCTTGCCGCTTGGATGAGCGGCGAATGGAGGTCGGCTTAAGATCGGAGGCCTTAAGAACAGACTCCAGAAGCTCTCTGGAGCTCCAATTGGGGGCTGGCGGAAGAGTTAATTCCTGATTCAATGCCCCCCCCTCAACAGGTCGTTGAGTCAGAGGGGAAAACTCCTCAATTTCAGAAATCTGCCTCCATTCACTCAGACCTTGTCGCCAAAGGTGATCCGAATAGCGCAATTTCCCCTGATCCAGCTGCCGACGAACTTGATCCGTAGTCATGGGGCCAATTTGCAGATAACCCTTACCGCGATGCAGGGGCTTTGGGACAAGAGCCACCCATAAATCACTCGACACCGAGGCCTCTGAAGGCTTAGAGCTTAAAGCCTCTCGCAGATCCTCCTGCTCGCTAATGGGCTTCCACTCTGATTCCCCCTCCCGACAGACAGGATCTAGAACCGTCAAATCCCCCTGATGAAGCTTTTCCAAAATCTCAGAAGCAGGAACTGGGCCTTGAGTAAGATCCTCTTTGAGATAAAAGTACCAGGCCGCCAAAGTCTAGACCTCCTTAATCCATTGAGGCAAAAGAGACTGGGATTCCAGGCGCTTCACCAGCCCCCTATAGAACTTCAAAAAGTCTTTATTCTCAGGATTGTAGCTGAGTATTTGCAAAAGAGTTTTTGGAGGCATTCGCTGAGCCCTGTAGGTCAAATAAAGCCTTTCACCCATCATGGCCCCCAAGATTCGGGCCGCCTCTAAGTAGCTGCTCTTATGACGGGGAGCAAACTTTCTAACTCTATCCTTGCCACTGTAAACATAAATCACTTCGCTGAGACGCTGATCCAGAGCTAATAGTAAACTCTCTCGCCCTTGATCTTTCGGCTGAGTGGCAGCTAACTGAGCCTTTAAGTCTCGCACGGAATCGGCCTTCCTCTTATGATTGACCAGCTTGCTCAGAAAGAAGCCCACGGCCTCAACCCAAATACGCTGAAGAAAGTGCTCAGGCTGACGCCAAAACCAAGATTGGCAACCCGAAAGTTTGCAGTGAAGGTATTGGCCAGCTAAACCCGAGGCATGATTAACGGTTTCCCGAGACAAGTACAGACGACCCAGATGAGGCAGATAAAAACTCCGATCACTATCCATCAAGTGATAGACCTGGCGAAGCTCTGAGGCGCTCATTGCCTTCTCCAGGCGAGAGTCAATGAGTTCATCTTGAGGCAAGTACACAGCCAAGTCGTTGCTCTTCACCTGAACCCCCAGATCCTGTGCCATAAACTGAATTAATGAGTGAATATGGTCTGTATAATCCACAGCACTGCCGACTCCTTCTTCCTCTTCTAAGTCACGATCATAGGCCTGCTCAAGATAAATAAGATAACTTTGCCACTTCACCCAAGGAGGCGAGCCCAGGACACAAAACCGATCTCGAGAGGCCTCCAGGACCTCCACTTGAGTTTCAAGGCCTCTTCGAGCTAAGCGAAAATAAAGTTCCTCAACATTTTGAAAAACTCGAACCAATGAAAGCTCTTTCAAACCCGCCGCTTCCTGAATGGCTTGAGGCAAATGAGGCTCTGCCAAATGCAGATCCCCATACAGCACATAGACCAAACTGTCGGGATGGCGCCTCTTCACCTGGACTAAGATCTTGGCTCCATGGCGATCTCGGCGCTCCAAGCCTTGAGCCGTTCTCGAGGGCTCGTAGCGATTGAGAGCCACCACAGGAAAACCTCGATCCTGAGCCAATTGAAACAGTGGCTGAAAATGACTCCAGGCAAAACCCCAATGTTCGTTCCATCGGACCTCTTTCAGAAAGTCGGCCTCTGAGAGCTGACCAGCCATAAACCGATCTAAAGACTTTTGATATCGACTTTCAATACATTCAAGAGCCAAGATCACTGGCCGACGAGAGTCCAGGCTGCGCAAAAGACGCAAATGGGTTCTCTGCGCCTGGGCAAAAGCATGAAAGTCAGCCCCCAGCACAAAGTCTGCAGCCTGGATGCGCCGCAAAAGCTTTTCCCGGGAAGATTCTCGCCAGAGGCCCTTAAACTCCTCTTTATAAGCGGCTGAATAGAGGGTCAGATCTTGGCTTTGAGGTCCTAGGAGATGGGCCACCTGGAGCCGAGTCTGCTGAAGCAGTCGCCGTCTCGCTGCTAGCCACTGTTTGTGATTGTGTCTTTTCATTTTTTGCCGCCCTGCTTACTAATTTGGCAAAGGGGGTCAACGAAATCAAGCTCTCAATCTCGGGGGTCCTGGCATATATCTCTTGCCCCACAAGGCAAATTTAGTTGTAATCCCAAGGAGTTGTGAGGTTACAAAATGGATAAAAAAATTGTTTTCGCTCTTTTAGTCACTTTGGCTTCTATTGGCGTTCATTTCCACTTAACTCTACATTGGTACCCCCTACACTTTGGTGCCCCGGTCGAGTCCGCCATCTGCAATCTGGGCTCCCAATTCAACTGCGATGTGGCGGCGGCCAGCCCCTATGGCAACCTCTTTGGCATTCCCGTATCCCTTTGGGGAGCAGTGACCCATATCGTTTTGGCCCTCTTTCTATTAGGGGCTCTTCTGCGCTTTACAGATCATCCAGGGCGCCTTTTGTCTTTTGCCTTTTTGTTGGGCACAGTGGCCCTAGGAGCTTCTGTGGTCATGGGAGCAATCTCCACCTTTTTTCTCTCCGCCTACTGTCCTCTTTGTATAGTGCTTTATGGACTTTCTCTGGTGAACTTTGAGCTTCTCCGGAGAGCGCAGACCGAGCCCTTCTTTTCAACCTTTTTCCAAAACCCTCTACGACTTTGGGCGGAGTCTCCCGTAAGCCTTGGGTCTCTGGCTGCTGTGCCCCTGCTCAGTTTACTTATCCATGTGAACTTCACTCGCCAGTACGACGCTCAGCATTTAGAGAAAGTCCTGCAGCAAGCTATCTTTGACTGGAGTCAATCCCCTCTGGTGAGTTTTGCGGCTGAACCCAGCCTGAGCAAAGGCCCCCAAGATGCAGCCATGGTGGTGGCCGAATTTGCCGATTTTCGCTGCATTCACTGTCAACGGGTGGCCCCTGTTCTCAAGACTCTGACTCAGGTGCACCGTGATGTCAGGGTCGACTTTTATGCCTTTCCGCTCGATGGAACCTGCAATCCAGGACTCCCCGAAGGGGATGGGGTCTCCTGCCGCTACGCCAAGGCCACAGTCTGCAGTGAGCAGATCGGCCAAAAGGGCTGGGAGATGCATGACACCCTCTTTGATCGCTTTGAACGGATCTCCTCCGCTCGCGCCATAAGTGCGGCTGATGAGGTCTTGGAAAGAATCAGTGAGGATATTGGCCTCAATTGGCCCCAACTGTTTGAGTGCATAGAGGATCCTGAGACCCTCGAGAGCATTATGGCTCAAGCCTCCGCCGGACAACGAGCTCGAGTCAGAGGCACCCCAGCTATTTTTGTCAATGGTCGCCTGGCCCCAGGCTCCGCCCAAAACCTGGCTGTCCTTCAGGGACTGCGCCGCCACCTCCGCTAGGTGCCCGTCATCTTTTTGCGTATCAGCGCGCCAATTTTTGTGGTGGGCCTTGAGGCGACGAGACCTCTCCCTTGGGCCTCTGTCCTAATTTGACACACTGATACGCAAAAAGATGACGGGCACTCCCCTTGCATCCCCATAAGCCTGTCTCCTGAAAGTTGATTTCTCGCGCAGCTAATAAGGAGTGTCTGTCAAGACTCAGACACTTGCATAAAAGCTGAACAGCTTCAGGAACAATAGAGGGGGATTTTTTGTTCAAGAAATTGTTTTTCGCTTTACTTTTTTCTCTGACTTCCGCTCTTGCCTCAGGCTGCGGTCCCGGCTTCCAACTGAAAAACGACTTTTCTAACTCTGGCGTTCTCGACCTTTCCTCCTGCTCTCCCTCTGCGAAGACTCAAGGAGACGACCAACTCTACACTCAGGGCAAAGTCTCCCTGCTCAGCCATCACTTGGAGCGACAAGGGAGCCCAGGGGGTCGCGTCAAGCTGAGTTCGGCCATGGAAGTCCAACTTTCTCCTACTGATCAACTGCAAATTTCTCCAGGCTCCGATTTGGTCGTAACGGTGGACTTGGACTGTGTCGAGGCTCTCTCTGCTAACCCCCGAGACTCCGAAATCCTCAGGGATCTTTTATCCATCCAAATGATGCAGAGCCACCCTCAAATTTCAGAACTCAGCACCCAGTCTTTCCCCTTAAAAGTTGAAGCGGAAACTCCACTGGAAGAGCTTATTACTCAGGCTGAAGCTGACCCCTGCCTCCTCAGCCTAAGTTCAGATGCCGAGGTCCAACTGCTATTTACACCCAATGACCCTCTGTTCTCAAGCCAGCCCGAGATGGCCAGCATCGACTTGGCCCGCTCTCGAGAGGTCGGCTTTAATGATCAGGAGATCACCCGGGAGGTGATTGTCGCTATCATTGACACCGGGGTGGACTACAACCATCCCGACTTGGCTCCTAAAATGTGGAGCGGACGGGGCTACAACTTCTTAAACAACAACAATGACCCTATGGACAGTGGCTTTCATGGCACCCATGTGGCCGGCCTGGCGGCGGCCGCCAGCAACAATGGCATTGGAATTTCTGGAGTGGGCACCAGCCAAATCAAAATCATGGCCCTAAAGGTTCTGGATGAAAATGGGGAGGGAGGCCTTAGCCCCGTGATTAACGCCATCCGCTATGCCATAGCTCAGGGAGCTCATGTCATCAATTTAAGCTTGGGAACAGCTCTGCCCAGCCGGGATCTGCAACAGGCCCTGCAAGAAGCCGTCAATGCGGGCATTACTGTCTTTACTGCCTCCGGAAATGATGGTCGCTCTTTAGACAACTTCCCGGTTTATCCTGCCTCCTACAGTGATATTGATGGAGTCATTACCGTGGGCTCAGTGGATGTCGCCACCTCAAGGCGCTCCTTCTTCTCCAACTTTAGCTCTACACAGGTGCAGCTGATGGCCCCTGGCTCCAATGGCAACACAGGCGTTCTCTCCACCGTCCCCACCCGACTGTCTCCCAGCGGCTATGCCAATCGCATTTCCAACAATCCCATTCAGGGCACCTCTATGGCCGCCCCCATTGCCGCCGGAGCTGGGGCTTTGGTGATTGGCTATCTGCGCTCCAAAGGACAAGTGGTCACTCCCGCTATGGTGGAGTCCATTCTTAAAGATTCAGCCATTAAGGACCCTCAGTTCCTAACCACTGCCTCCGAGGGCAACCGCTTGAACCTCGCCCGCACAGCGGAATTTGTCCGTGCCAACTTAGGCCTGCAAATTGCCAGTCAGCCCGGAGATCTTTTGGTGCAGTCGGAAACTGGTCTTCGCCTAGAGGTGGTGATGGCCGATCCCCAGTTCCCCTTCAACTTCCAGTGGTATCGTAACGACCAGGCCATTCCTGGAGCGCGTTCCAACACCTTAAACATCAGCTCAGTGAGTGAAGCTGATTCTGGAGAGTATCGACTGCTGGTTTCAGACTCTTTTGGCCGCTCCACAGAGAGCCAAAGATTCAATGTCTTTGTGACCATGGGTCCGCTAGCCTGCCCATAAAGGTGCCCGTCATATTTTTGCGTATCAGTGCATCATTGCCAAAATTTTGAACGCTCCCCAAGGCCATTTAAAAGATGAACACTTAATGACGCTTTGATACGCAAAAATACGACGGGCACCTTTTACAGGACCAGCTGGACGAGGGCCTCGGTCAAAGCTCCAAAGGCCACAAAAAAGGATTGGGCCATTCCCCTAGATAGATCTAAAATAAAACCAAGAGCAAAAAGGGCGAATACACAATAAGTAAAAGTCTTGAGGAACCAAACCGTGGATCTCATATCATCCAGTTTGACCTCTCTCTCCACCCGCTCAATTTTTTTTAAGAACTGCTTTAACTCCTCAAAGTGCTCTCGGACTTTTTCACTGAGCTCCTGTTGTCGGGCATAGGACATCACCACAGAGGAGGGAAAGTCCCTCTTAGCTTGAATGGCGAATATCAAGTTGTTGCAGTGACTGACATAGGATTCCACCCGACTCTGAAAAAGAGGATAGCTGGTCTTGGCTTCCACATAGAGACTCAGTTCTTCGACAGCCGAATCATACTGGTTGTCCGCCACCAGCTGTAGAACTCCCTGTCGAAGCTCCCCCAAATGGGGGCCTATCTGTCGGCTGAGTTCTCTGCGAATCTTAAGCTCAATTTCATGGGCTTTCTCTGTCTCCAGGGCTTGATAGTCCACAGCACTGGAAGACTGATCACTGAGGTCATAAATATCGGGAATGGGCTTTAATGAGGTGCTCATACCCAGGACCTATCGGAAGGTCCTGGGAAGAGGTAAATATTTTTTTGATATCAGGATAGGAACATCTCAAACTGAGACGAAAGGCTCTGGTTACTTAACCAGTTCACTCAACTCCTGGAGACGCTGACGCTCCGAAGGAGGCACAAGAATACCTCCACTTCCAGAATAGCCCATAAACACAGAGGCCTGAAGTCGATTAAAGCAGCTTCGGGCCACATCCGACTTAGGCAAAGCTCTTACGCAGGCCTCATAATATGTCTCATGTAAGTTCCAGAAACCCACATTATCTAGAGCTTCATAGGATTGCCCAAGAGCATAAAATGCCTGAGCCAGCTGAGGAGCGGGAGGGTTTGATGTCACAAAATCATGAAGAATCTGAGTGGCCCTTAAGTACTCCACATCTCCAGCATGATCCCGAGCATAGCGCTGAATTTGCCGAGCCTGCCTCAACCTCTCATCCACTTGAGTCAGAGGAGGGGTTCGAACGGGCCCTCTGGCCATCTCGCGACTCCAACGCTCCAAGGAGCGCCTCCACCCCTCAGCCTGCTGCTGCAGGAAAAAGGGAACTCCATCCCTTTCCAGAACTTTGTTGATTTCAGTTAAGGCCTCATCGGGCTGTTTTTTCACCCTGACCATTACCGAGAGGTACTTCCTTAAGGCTGACTCAAAATCAAAAGGCCGATTCTGAACAAATTCAGGGTCATTGAGGAGATGACGCAGGTAAGCAGAAGCTCCATCAAAGTCTCTCATAGCCACCATCAGATCTGATTTTTCCAAAGGACGCAGGCCATGAATGCTCACATCTTCCCACTTCCAACCAGGACGCGCCCCTCTCTCAGTGGCCGTGTGACAGGCAAAGCAAGTGCCCATTACCGACTTCATGGTGCTGCGAGAATACTCATAGAGACCCATGTCAAAGGCCTCCTGAGCTCTTTCCAAATCACCATTCATGCGATTCACCGAAAGGGCCAAGATGGGGTCTTTACCCATAAAGGCCTCCCCTAGCTCTGGGTGCATTTCCTGGCTCTCCTGGCGCAAGCGCTGAAGGGCTGACCTAATTTTTCCATGCTGGGACTGATCAGAAAACCCATCTCGGACATAAATAAAGGGAACCAGCTGACGCACACTCTCGCCCAGCCCTTTCATCGACTCAGACCAACTCGGACCTCCCTTGGTTTGAGATACTTTTTGTCGATTGGTGGCCTGACAGGCCAAAAGGGATGTGGCCACTAGACCGCAAGTCACCCACAACCAAAGTTTTTTAGTCATCTTCCACTCTCCTTGTGTTCAAGTCTAAGCTGAATCGCGCCAGGCTCTATTTAAACACAAGGTTTTTGTGACTTTCAAACCCTAAGCCAAATATTTTTTCCAAAGAATGAATGGGTTCAGAGAGCCCTGAAACACAGAGGTCCGCATGAAGCTTTGAGGGTTCAACAAAAAGGTCGTGCATAGGCTTGACCTGAGAGTAAAACTGGCGCTTCACCCCGTCCGGGGTTCGCCCCCTCTCTCTCACATCTCGCTCTAAACGACGCTGAAAGCGCAGCTCTTCAGGGGTGTCTACAAAAACACTGCGGTTAAAGTGTTGGCGCAGCTGAGGCTGACTCAAAATCAGGATACCATCCACCACCACCAGTGGTTTTGGTGAAAAATCTTTAAAATCCCCTCGTCGAGAGTGAGTCACAAAGTCATACTTGGGAATCTGCACACTGAGGCCCTTGGCCAAAGCCTCCAGATGATGACTCATCAGGTCAAAATCGAGAGCCTCTGGGTGATCGTAATTCACCTGCCCCCCATCCTGATCAAAGCGATGGCTTTGATCCAAATAATAGGAGTCTTGATAGAGAACTTCACAGAGTTGAGGGCCGAAGTGGGCCTCTATGGATCTGGCCAAGGTGGTCTTGCCAGACCCACTGCCACCGCTGATCCCTAAAATCAGCGGCCCTCCTTGAGCAAAAGAATCTCGCAAAACCGTCTCCGAAAATCTCTCCATGGCTTAACCCGCACTCATTTTAAATTGGATGCCGGGATTTTCTCTCTCCAACCAGCGAAGATCCCACTCTCGCTCCAGCAAGACGACGGGCCTCTCCTCAACATCTTGAAAATGCCGAGCCCCCCCTTTAAGCCCCTCCTTGGGACTTTGACCTGAAGCCTCTTCCACTGGCCAACGGGCCACACTGTAAGGCATTCTCTCAAGCTTTACATCGAGCTTATATTCATCGTTTAGACGATAGAGCAAAACCTCAAACTGAAGCTCTCCCACCACACCTAAGACGGGGTCCTGTTGACCCAAATGAGGCTCATAAAAGAGCTGAATGGCCCCCTCCTCGGCCAATTGGCGCAGGGCTTTTTGCAATTGCTTACGCTTCAGCGGGTCTTTAATACTCAGTCGACCAAAGATCTCCGGGGAGAAGCGGGGAATTGGAGCAAAGGTGAACTTCTTACCCTCAGTGAGAGTGTCCCCAATCTGAAAATTTCCCGTGTCAATCAGGCCCACAATATCTCCCGCATAGGCCCTGTTCACAGTCTCTCTGTCTCTGGCCAAAAACTGATTGGCGTAGCTGAGCTTCAACTCTCTGTCCAAGCGAGGATGGTAGACTTTCATGCCCCGCTCAAAGACTCCCGAACAGACTCTTAAAAAAGCCACTCGGTCCCTGTGTTTAGGGTCCATATTGGCCTGAATTTTAAAGACAAAGCCCGAAAACTTTTTATCCAAAGGGTCTACATCTCCAGCACTGGAGACACGGGGCCTGGGCGGGGGAGATCTCTCGGCAAAGAGCTCCATAAACAAATCCACCCCCCATGTGAACTTGGCACTGCCAAAACTCATGGGACTCACTAAACCGGCCAAAAACTCCTCTTGAGAAAACTCACCCAGGGCCACCTCTAGGAGCTCCATCTCCTCTTGCAACTGATCAAAGAGCTCTTGCCCCACTCTCTCTCGCAAAACAGGGTCCTGCCAACCTCCGGGAAGAGGGACCACCTCCGGCTCCTCCTGGTCGCGACTATAGAGATAAAGACACTGCTTAAGACGATGATAGAGCCCGCGAAAGCGCTCCCCCATGCCAATGGGCCAAGTGACAGGATAGCACTTAATGCCTAAGGTGTTCTCCACATCGTCAATGAGGGCCAAGGGCTCTTTGCCCTCTCTGTCCATTTTGTTGGCAAAGGTGAAGATGGGAGTTTTTCTTAAGCGGCAGACCTCATAG
Source organism: Bdellovibrionales bacterium (assembly GCA_007121385.1). Lineage (GTDB taxonomy): Bacteria > Bdellovibrionota > Bdellovibrionia > Bdellovibrionales > UBA1609 > SKYF01. Next base: position 3,250 of record SKLV01000011.1, on the reverse strand, counting down.
AGCTTTCGCGTCTGGGCCTCCACTCCCTTGGCCGCATCAATCAGCATGGCCGCCGAGTCGGCAGCCATGAGGGTGCGGTAGGTGTCCTCGCCAAAGTCCTTGTGTCCTGGGGTATCCAATAGGTTGATCCTGAGCCCCCGAAAGTCCATCTGCATGACGGAGGAGGTGATGGACACCCCCCTCTCCTGCTCCAGAGCCATCCAGTCCGACATAGCCTTCTTGCTGCCCTTTTTCCCCTTAACCTCTCCAGCCTCTCTGACCACTCCGGCATACCATAAAATTTTCTCAGTGATGGTGGTCTTCCCCGCATCCGGGTGAGAGATAATGGCGAAGGTTCGCCGTCTTAAGACCTCTTCAGAAAAACTTAAGGGAAGGGGGTTGGAATCTGACATAGCGCCTAAAGATTTAACGGCTTTAAGTGAAAATAGCGAGGAAAAATCCGAGCCAAAAAGAGAAATTGCAGCTATAGTGTTCTCTATCTATGGCCGACAAAAACCAAAAATACGATGAAAATGTCAGGGGCCGCTACTATGTGGACCGCGAGTGCATTGCCTGCGATGCCTGTGTGCTGACGGCTCCAGACCACTTTGGCATGGACGAGAATGATGGCCACGCCTTTGTGGTCAAGCAGCCTCAGAGCCAGGAGGAAGAGGATATGTGCCGTGAGGCCATGGAGGGATGCCCCGTGGAAGCCATTGGCAACGATGGGGAAAGTGACTGAGTCTCCCTTCAGCCCAGAACAAAAGTGGGGCTCAAATCGGGCTGAGGACTTAACTCTTTAAGGCCCTTTCGCCCATGCGCACCGGGCCCGAGACAAAGCCGGGCCAGCGGTGGCCACCTACAATCTGAGACTCACTGGGAACCTGCTGCCCCTCTGGAGAGAAAAAGCTCTTGGGGTAAACCATCACCACCGTGCTGCCCATATGGAAAGTTCCACACTCGTCTCCAGCCTTCACCTGAATGGGGGGCCAGTAACTATGCTTGGCCACCTGGCCTGGCTGATCCTGAGGCTGGTTGGTGACTAGGCGGCGGTCAAAACTCATGGTCATTTTGCCCACATTGGTGGCTCCCACCATAACCAGGGCCACTCGGCCTCGGTCGGTCAAGATCTCCACCACCACCCTCTCGTTAATGGCAAAGAGCTCTTGCACAGCCTGCACACTTAATGCATTCACTGGCCACAGCTGGCCGGCCACATGGAGAGCCCGGGCCACCTGTCCCGATACCGGAAAGTGCACCCGGTGATAATCAGTGGGACAGAGGTAATAGGTCGCATACACTCCCCCCTCCAGCTCTTGAGCCCAGGACGGATCCTGAAGGAGCTTTTCCAAAGAGTAGGCCATGCCTTTAATTTGATAGGCCTGCCCCTTTTCCACCTTTCCCCACTCATTGAGGGCCCCGTCGGCAGGATGCAGAGGCTCAAGGTCTCCTAAAGGCCGAACCCCTGATCTCAACCGGCGGGTGAAGAGACGGGCCACACTGGGGTAGCTGGACAAAGGCAGCTCGGCCTCATCCATATTAATCTTATAGTAGCGGGCAAAGCTCCACAGCAGCAGCCGAGCCAGCCATCTGGGCTTCTCCAAAGCCATCAGTCGCCCGACTAGGCGGCTTAAACCCCTCTTAGGCAGGACCTTAAATAGATAAAAAAACAGTGTTTTTCCCACCCCGCCATCATGTGTTGCACAGTTTTTGACAGTCAAGCCTTTTAACCCGCCCCAGCTGTCAAAGGCCTGGACAGAGGCTGTCTAGGCTAGACAGCCCTCAAATTGAGGCCTTCAGATGATCCCCAAGGATTTCAGGTTCTTAAGCCTGGCCCAGGCCTTACTCAGTAAACCTGTGAATACAATTTTTCATGGGGGGAAATATGAAAAATCAATATCGCAATTTATGGTCTCTTTTATGTTGTAGCTTGGCCGCTTTAGGCCTTGCCGGCTGCTCGGGCAGCAATGTGGAACAACTGGCCTCACAGGGCCCAGATGGTCCCGGAGCCCTAGAGATTCAACTGCAAAACTGCGGCGATCGCGCCCATGGCGATTACTGGTTTGAGCGAGTTCCTGAAATCACAGTTGAATCTCTGCTCTGCTCCAACGGCTCCCAGGGCACAGCCGAACACTTTGTCGAGAAAGAACTCACCTGTGAGCAAGGAAACATCGTTGAAACCGGCGATACCCGTGCCTCTTTAGAATTTCGCAACCCCAGTTGCGAGCCCAACAGCATGCCCGGAGCCTGCGAGCCCGGCACCACTCGGTCCTGTTCCATCGCCAACGGCCAAGGCCAGCAGGTCTGCCGCATCGACGGCACCGGCTACGATTCCTGCGTGGCCCAATCCTGTAACACCAACTTTCGCCTTATTGACAACTCCTGCCAACAAACCACTTTTGCCGGAACTGGGCGATTCACCTGCAATGCCCCAAGCCATTGCTTGGTCTATTGTGGTGGGTCCCGAACGCCTATAAGAGTCAATCGAGGAGAACGCGGCTTTTGCTCATCCGATATACCAAACACTACAGCCGGGAACAGAGCCGGATCAAGGATCATAGATAGCTGGATATCTACTGGCTATAATTTCTTACATGGAAACTTCATTTTCGCCAACACAGCCGATGTTCGAGTGGCCATCCTCTGCGATATAAACCTCAGAACCAATGTAATTTTTGGTCGACACGCAGGTTGCCGGTATCAAGAATCCGGGATTCAAGACAGCAGCACTCGAGACTATCGAATTTGGAATGGAACTGCCCAGCAGGGAGTGACTCGATCTGGGCAGGTTTTGAACCTTGACCCACAGCGATTCTTCCCATTTTACGATCTCAATAAACACACAGCACTGGTTTGGCGGGATGAATTCGGCACTACCCCTTACACCACTGTTTGGTGGGTCGATGGAGTCAGAACCAATGCGTCCCGCGGCGACAGTCAAGTGGAATTCAGAATCCGGGCCAACATGAGCTGGACTGCTGATTACCATTGACCCAGAAACCAAGGGAACGGACCCTAGCTTGAGAAAAGCCTGTTCTCAGAAACCGCTGAACCCAACCCTACAAGCCCCCTCGCCAGGGGGCTTTTTTTTTGCTATAAGCTGGCACTTATGCCCAAGACCCTGCACAACCTAAAACTGGATCTGGATCAGGAGCTCAAAGAGCACCTCCAGTGGCTGGAACCCAACCACTCCAGCTTTCATATCCTGCGCCAGTCCGTGGACGCCCGCCGGGGCAAAGCCCCGCAAATGGTCTACTCAGTGGAGGTCTTT
>SKLV01000100.1 GCA_007121385.1 Bdellovibrionales bacterium | reverse complement strand
CTTGGGATCAAAGAGCTGGTTGCCAAGTATAAGGAGTAAATTCATAGGCCGCTCATAGCCACTCTTTTTCCAAGTCTTGCCAGTGAGAGAGGTCCTGGGGGCTGGCAAAATGAACCACCAAATCAAGGGCGGCTTCGGCGGATTGAATCATCCCACTGAGCTGTTGGAGGTGCTCCGTATTCAAATCGGAGGGCTCGTCCAGGGCGGGTTCCAGAGCTTGCAAATCCATTAGCTTTTGGCAGTGCTGGGCAGATCGCTGAATCAGTTTCCGCTCACGACTTTGAAGAATTTTTTTTATCACCCCAAAAACATCAGGAGCGGCGGTGTAGAGCTTGGTCTTTCCATCTCCTCCAGCGGGAAGGATCAAGCCATAGTCTTCCAGCTCGGACAGGGCTGGGGAGACCAGAGCCTTAGAGACCTTGAGGCGGCGAACCAAGTCTGCTCCGCTTAAAGGGTCGGAAGACAGGTAGACCTGAGTCCAAATCTGGCCATGGATGCGGCGGAAGCCCCAATAGCGAATAAAATCGCCGACGGAATCGGCCAGGGCTTTGAGCGCTTTGGCAGAAGCTGTCTTATTTTGCGACATTTGACAGGGCCTCACTTTTGGGTCATAATGTTCATAGTTATATGAACAATCTACCCTCATTGTGGGGAAGGTGCAAGATGTCTAAGGCAAAATTATCAGTTTATTATGATGGTCTTTGTCAGCTCTGTTCTCGCGAGATCGATCACTACCGCAAGGCCCGGGGGGCTGAGCAGCTGCGCTTTATCGATATCACCGCCGTTGACTTTCAGGCGGAAAAGGAGGGCTTGGATCCTCAGCGGGTTCACCGGGTGATGCATGTGAAATCCGCAGAAGGTCAAATCTACACCGAAGTGGAGGCCTTTGTGCAGATTTGGAAAGTTCTGCCCGGCTATTCTTGGATGGCCCGAGCGGTGGAATCCCCTCTGATCAGGCCTATTGCCAATTTGGGCTATCAGGGCTTTGCCCGAGTTCGCCCCTGGCTGCCAAAAAAAAAGGCAGACTGCTCTGCCAGTCCCTATTGCGAGACGGGGGCTCAGCAGGCCTCGGCAGGCTCGGTGGGTGCCAGTGAGCCTCTGTCTTCCTCCGATGGTCCGGTGGCAGCCGGCCAGTCTCAGTCCGCCTCGGAAGGCTCGTTGGGTGCCAGTGAGCCTCTGTCCTCCTCCGCCGGCCCGGTGGCAGCCGGCCAGTCTCAGTCCGCCTCTGTAGACTCGCCTGCTGACACCGAGCTTCAGACTGAAGCCCCCATCTCTCATTTTGCAGCCAAGTCCAGATGACTTGGTCTTTAGTGGAAGCCTTGTCTCTTCTTCAATTAATGACCACCGCATATCTTTGTGGGGTGATCTGGCTGGTGCAGAGAGTCCATTACCCGACTTTTGAATTTGTGGCGGAAAATCGATTTTTACAATTTCACCATTTTCACACACAAGCCATTACTCCGGTGGTGGGTCCGGCCATGGTGGCCGAATTCCTTTTGGCGGCCATTCTCCTTGGACTTCATGAGGTCCACTGGTTCTGGATATTCAATTTGGGTTCCATCGCCCTCATCTGGGCAGTGACTTTTGGCATCAGTGTCCCACTGCACAGAAGATTGGCCGCAGAGGTTCCAGCCCTCTTAAGGGAAAAACTCCCAGGCTCATCCGACCCATCCGACTTGTCAGTCCCATCTCACTCATCCGATTCATTTTGCCCCTCCACCCCATCGGACTATTTTGTGGTGGCTTCCAGCCAGGAGATGTTCATCCGTCAGTTATTGATTCGGCGACTGGTGATGACCAATTGGCTGCGCACGGCCCTGTGGACTTTCAGGTTGCTCTTTCTTTTTGTCGGCCTGCAGCTCCCCAATGTTCTTAACTAAGGGTCTCTACATCTTCTTTACATGCTAGGATTTTGGTCTCCAGCCTTTCATTCGAGCTTGGCTCGCTTCACTTCAGCCGCTATCTTTCCGCAGTTTCCGCCCCCTTTGACAGCTGTTTTGCCCTCCCCGGATCGTCTCATCAGGAGAGGGCCAAAGCTCTTGATTCCCTGACGCAAATTGCAGTTGCCACAGAGAAGTCTCAAATTTTCCAGATCTGCCCTCCCACCCAGAGCCACCGGCACCCGATGATCCACTTGTAGATTTTTGTGACTTCCACACTGCCCACAGCGGCCCTCATCTCTCTGCCAAATCTTCCACTTTTCACCCTTTGAAATGGACCGCGGTTTCTTTTTCTGTGGGGGCAATTTGGATTTTACGCAGGGCTTCGCCGGCGCCGTGGGACTTTCTGTCCTATTGGACTCCATATCACCAGATCTGGCCCTACTATCTCTAGCTCCAGATCTTCTTTTGCCGAACTTTTTATCCCGAAGGGCCTCAAGGCTGAGTTCGGCCATAACTCCGATCAATTCAGCCAGAGTCATGCCCAAGGCCCTGGGGCCCAAAAGGCTCTTCACCTTTTCCAGGCGATGGCGCAACTCCTGATTCAGAATCAGACGCACTTCGCAATACTCTTCGCTGAGGACTCGTACTCTTTCCGGGGGCAACTGGGGGCTGAGTCCCGCCTGGGCGGTCTTTGCCACCAACAGAGCTTGGGCCTCTCGAGAGGACTTATGGGCGATTTCATTGAGCACTTGCAGTTTGGCCTCTTTGCTCAAGGCCCTCTGACTTGGTTCCATACCCTGGTTCTCGCTTGGGTGCATACCTTGCCTCTTGCCTAGGTCCCCACCCTGGCTCTGGCTTGCGCTTAAACTTGAACTATTGTCAGCACCCGTACATGAATCAGTGCTTGAACCTATACTCTCGTCTCTAAATAAACTCTGACCCCCAGCCTTTTGCAGATGTTTAAAAAAACTTTGTGCCTGGCAGATGTGAGTCAAATTCAAAGCGCCGCTGGCAATTTGCTCCTCCACTTGCGGCAGCTCGCGAATCAGTTTGAGGGCTTGAAGGCGGCGGCCGGCCTGAGCTTCGGAGTATTTCAGCTCCCTGAGACAATACTCAAACAAACTGCCATGGCCCAAGTCCGAATAGAGCTTGCGTCTTTCCATCTCTTTGAGGTGCTGCAGAATTTCACTGAGAATCTCTCTTTCCTTTCGCACCAGTTGCTGAGTTTGCTGAAGCAATTGCCGATCGCTAAGACTTTGCAGTTTCATGGTCCTCCTTTTTTTTTGAGTTGGAGGAACCATAACATGGGTTTTCAAAGTGCCGTTTTTGTCGAGCCGGAATGTCTATTTCTTAGCCCCGGTGAGCTTCTTAGAGCCTCCTTAGTGGAGCTTTCATAGGAGAAACCTCTTTTTCGCAATCAAAGAGGGCGAAAAATGCAACAGAGGGGATTTTAGCGAGTCGAAAAATGCGTCAAGAAAAAAAGTTCTATAGATAGTGCTATTTACCCTGCCTATTTTCAAAAAGTGAGATCGACAATGCGGATGAATTTATTTTTTTAGGGAATGCAGTTTTAGGCTCCATAATCTCAGAGGAGATACATACCTTGACAGTGGAAAGAGCAGAGATAAGAAAAATGGCCAAGGATAGGTTTGTGGGTGGGGAGAGTGAAGGGAGATTGACTTCATCAGCCGGGAGGGAGAGGTCGATCCGTCGATCCGTCGATCTACCCAAAAAATAGAACGCTTTGCAGCAATGGCTGGTTGTTGCCAGGGGAGCCCCGCCTCCTGCCAGGCCACTCCGGCCCCCGGAAGGGAGATTCCGCCCTTACCCGGGACGTCTGTCCCCCACTTGACTCTTGCCAAAGCCTGTAAAAATGGGGACAACTTTGAGGTTCTGTAAAAATTAACAGGAGTGCAAGAGCATGATTATCGGGGTTCCTAAGGAAATCAAAATCAGCGAAAATCGAGTGGGTCTCACTGAGGCTGGTGTGCGTCAGCTGGTGCAAGAGGGTCACACTCTCTATGTGCAGAGAGATGCTGGCTTGGGAAGTTTGATCAGTAATGAGGCCTATGAGCAGGCCGGAGCCAAACTTCTGGACAGCATGGCTGAGGTCTACGCCAAGGCGGAGATGATTGTTAAGGTGAAGGAGCCCCTGGCTGATGAGTACGATTTGATGCGTGAGGGACAGATACTCTACACCTATTTGCATCTGGCGGCGGAGCCTAAGTTGACCAAGGTTCTTTGCGAGCGCAAGGTCAAGGCCGTGGCTTATGAGACCATTCAGAACCCCGACGGCTCCCTGCCCCTGCTCACACCCATGAGTGAAGTGGCAGGAAGAATGGCCACGCAAATTGGGGCCTACTATCTGCAAAAGGACCATGGTGGTAAAGGGATTCTCCTGGGAGGAGTGACGGGAGTGGGCCGAGGCCGAGTCACAGTTCTGGGTGGTGGAGTTGTGGGCGTTAACGCAGCCAAAATGGCGGTAGGCCTGGGGGCTGATGTGACCATTATGGATGTGAACCGAGCCCGCCTTGAGTACTTGGACCATATTTTTCAAGGGCGAATTCACACTCTCTACTCCCATATGCAGAATGTGGAAGAAGCGGTGGCTCAAAGTGATTTGGTGATAGGAGCGGTTCTCCTGGCCGGACGCAAAGCCCCTCAGTTGGTGACCAAAAAAATGGTGCAGAGCATGTCTCAGGGCAGTGTGGTGGTGGATGTGGCTGTGGATCAAGGGGGGTGCATTGAAACTTGTAAGCCCACCTCCCACACCAACCCGACTTATGAAGTGGATGGGGTGATTCACTACTGCGTTCCCAATATGCCCGGAGTGGTGGCTCGCACTTCCACTTATGCTTTGACCAATGCCACCTTTAAGTATGCCTCTATGTTGGCCTCCATGGGAGTGGAGGACGCCGTAGCTCAAGATCCGGCTCTGGCCTATGGTCTCAATGTCTATGACGGCCATGTCTGCTATGAGCCTGTGGCTCGGGATTTGGAAATGGAGTACCGCCCCTTTGTTCCAGTAAGATCCTAAGGTGACCAAAGTCCTCGGTGCTGATCCAGGGCTTTTTAAAGCGCCGGAGGCGGTCAATGACCAAGGGGTGAGGGTGATTGTATCTGGCCCTGCGAGCACTGATCAGTCCAAGTTCCAAATGG
>SKLV01000113.1 GCA_007121385.1 Bdellovibrionales bacterium | reverse complement strand
GCCGCCTGCGACGGCATCAAAATCGTCGAGCAAATCTACACCGAGGCCCTTTCCACCTCTCCATCCCTCAATCCATAAGCGCCCACACTCCTACACTCTCTCTCGTCCCCAAGCTCTCCCACACTCCCTCAATCTCTCACTTTCACAATCATTCGTTACCACAATCTCTCACTCCTTCCTCCATTCCCTCACTCTCCCATTCCCTCACTCCCAATCTCTCCACCATGCGCGTAATCTTCTTTACCCCAAACACCTTCACCGCCTCCCTTTGGTTGCAGGGCCTGCACAGCAGTCTCAAATTCTCCGCCCCCGAACTCCCTCCCAAAGCCACAGGTTTTATGTGATCCAATTCCAGCCCCCGCTGCATCCCGCAGTTCTGACAGCGCCCCTCATCTCGCCGCCACACTTGCCTCTGCACCTCACGCGGAACTCTTCTTCTGAGCCCAATTTTGCCTACTTTGGACTCAGCACCTCTTGCCAACTCCGACGTCGGAGCTGCCGTCCGAGTGGGAGCTCCGCCACAACGGACCCTCTTGGTCTTAGCCTTACCAGTCCGGCTGGGCTGCGCAAGGCTCCACTCACCGGCCGACCCAGAGACTCTTGCCCCATCAACCCCTTTAGGGCCCTCAGCCCCGTTAGAGTCATCCGCCCCTCCCTCAGGTCCATTCACAACCAATGTCATCTGCTGAGCCCCCTCCGTTTCTCTAGCTCCCTTTTTTCCAAATCTCTTCTCTCGTAAACTCACCAAACTCAACTCCGCCATCGCTCCCACCAGCTCAGCCCAACCAAGGCCCACCGCCTTATGCCCCAGCAATGAGCGCACTTCCTCCAGCTTTCCCTTCAACTCCTCCGACACCACAAAGCTGACCTGAGTGAGATCCTCAGCAATCACCCTCTCCCTCTCTTTCGGCCGGGCCAAGGCCGGCTCCAATTTGACCAGCTTCTTTTGCCCCTCTCGGGCTGAACAGTTCTCCAGACTCTGCAACACTTCAAGCTTCTCTTGCGCAGATAGCTTTGACCCCAAAGGATTCTGGGACACCCCAGACGAATTCTGCGCCTGATTCCGAACTTGCGCGTGAACATGAGCTCCCTTCTCTTGGACTCCCAATTTCTGAACTTCCAATTCCAAAACTGATTTGCGGCTCTTTTCTTTTTCCCGAAAGAAGCTTTGAGCCTGGCAGATATTGCTCAAGCTCAAAGCTCCCGACTCAATCTTGGACTCCAGGTCAGGCAGTTCTTTTAGTAGGCGCATGGCCTGAATTCGCCTGCCTGCCTGGCCCTCGCTGTACTTTAATTCCTGCACGGCATATTCAAAAAGTGAGGGATAGCCCAAATCAGAAAAGAGCTTTCGCCTTTCAACCTCGCGCAGATGATGCAAGACCTGGGTCAACAGTTGGCGCTCTCTTTTCACCAGCTCCTTGGTCTGACGAAGCAAATCCTGGTCTTTTAAGGAAGATAACATGCTTAAGGCTGTCAAAGGCTTAGCACTGTTGGCACTGTTGGCACTGTTAGTGACGTGTTTATTTTTTAACGAGCTTAAATTCATGGTCGCCTTCTCCTTTTACGAATGAAGAGAGTTCATTTGCGGCCCACACTACCACAGCTTTTAAAAAGTGATTTTTGCAAGCCCCCCATCTCTCCACTGAGAGCCTCTATAAGAGACACAGAAACCCCATGCTTAAGCTCAAAAACTTAAAACCATTTTTTTTGTTAAAGCTCAGCTCAAAAACCTTGCCCTGAGGCTTTTAGGCGGTCGAAAATGTCGTCAACAAGAAAATCTAAAAAGTAAATTAATCACCCTCCCTATTTGGACGACTCTCCCATTTCCAAATCTTCTCTTTCTCAGCCGCTTTCTCCGACAGCCCGACTCCATCTACCTAATTGGCCCGGCTGCCACTGCTTTCCCACAACCCAATTCCTATTCTGAGTTTTTTTCTCGACCAATCGATCAATCACTCCGACGTCGGAGTGAAATTCACCAGGCTATTGTTAGAATCAAACTGGAAGCCCTTATGGAGCTAATTTTTTTAGTGGCGCCGATCGCTCGGCCATCCAAGTGGACTCCATTCGCCTGGACTTGCAGCACGAATAGAGGCCGCAGCCGTCCTTCTCACTGTGGCGGGCTCTAAAAAGGTCACATAGGCCGCCAGCATCAGAAAGGCAAAAAAGTGCAGACCCATCACCAGGGCAATGCCCAAATGAAGGACCACTCCCATCAATAACCAAGGCACTCTCAATGAACGCACCCACACGGCGATGGGAAAGTAAATTTCAAAAATCAAAGTGGCAAAAGTAAGAAAGGCCACTAGCAGAGGGAAGTGGTACATAAAGCTCAAATCATACTGAGAGATCTGGGCGTTGCCCAACACCCCCCAAATGGCCGAGCCATCCCACCACATGGGGCCGCGCAGTTTTTCCATGCCTGTGTAGGCATAGCTGACACAGAGTTGAATCTGCACAAAGCGCAGAGCCATAGAGGAAAAAGGATCTGCCACTTTCTCCACCTCGGTGGACCATCGAGGCCGCCCCCGCCTAAGCCAGTTAACTAAATTTAAGTGAGCATTGTTTTTGGCCATGGCCAAAAACAATAGCCAGAAGCAGGCATAGGTGTCCGCCCCATAAGTGATCGAGGAGTTGCGCTGGAACAGCGACAAGTGGAGCAAAAGGACAATCATAGCCGTCACCCGCCCGCCAAAGCCTATGGCCAGGGCCAGTAAAGCCACCAGCAGAGCCGAATAAACCAAAACCACAGCGGTGTCCGAGGGGGGCTGAAGCCAAATTAAGGGCTCATAAAAGGCCGGATAAAAATCCCGAGCTTCAGCTAAGCTCATTAATCCCTGCTCAAAGAAGAACAGCTCGATCTCTAGGATCCTGACCGAGTACATGGCCAGCAGAGTGACCCCAACGAGCAGGCGAAACACCGACATCAAAACCAAATCCTGAGGCCCGAACCAAAACTTTTCCCAAGACTGCCAAAAAGAAGTCAGGGTCTTCACGGCTTAGCCTCCTCGGGGCAGTCAAAGCGCAGTGCCTGGGAGTGAAAAGAGCGGGTGAGGTCTTCAAAACTTCCTCGGTCCAAGTGGGCTCGGTCAATACTGGGCACTTTCTCGGTGACCGACTGAACCGAAATCCCCCCGGCCTCAGGATGACGGCGACAGAGAAAGGGCACCAAGAATTGTCCTGTCCTCTGCTCTGTCAAAGTCACAAAGCGGCTGTGATAGACTAGGCGATTGTAATTCTCAGTAAAGAAGCCCTTATAGTCATCGGGGGGCCAGCGGATGGGCTTGGCAAAATCCTCCCAGTCTTCGCTCTCATCCCACTCATTGTCCAACCAATCGCGACGAATGACCTCGTATTCATAAAAAACATTGGGAGTGGGGTCAGGAGCGAAAAATCTCCAAGTGGTGTTGAGCTGAAAGAAGTTGGCGTAAGGAGTGAGATAGGGAGCCATACGCCGCCCCACAATGGAGTGGGGATTGGGGAGAATCAATACAGCCAAAAGGTGATAGATCACGAACAGGGAAAGAGCGACCTTTAACCAGACCCCCCTCTGCACAACCCCCCCTTAGCCTTCGTCAAAGACTTTTAAGTCTCTCTCCAGTTGAGCAAAGTCCACCCGGCGCAGAGCCTCTTCCTGCTCGGACTGAGCCGACTTTTCAGACTCATCACCTTTAGCCGCTATGGGCACTGCCTCAACCGCTTCATCAACCTGGGGTTCGGCCGCCGGCTCTGCAGCGATCCCTTGAGAGGGGTCTTGATCCCCAGACACATCCATAGCCGCTTCGGCCTGACGGGCCGCCTGCTCGGCCTGATAGCGCTCCAGCCAGCGCTGGTCTTTCTCAGCCACCTCATCCCCTAAAGCCAAGGCCTCAGAAATATCTTGGGCTCTTTCTGCATCTCGCTTTTCTTTTTGCCTTTGTTTTTCTTGCTCAAAAAAGTCCGAGGTGGTGGTGATATGAGTGAGCTGATCGGTGATGCGCTCCAGTTCCTCTTCGCCCTGGGAGTAGGTACTTAAAACTTCTTGAGACAAGTTGTCAGTCAAATCTCCTAGACTCTCCTTATCCTCATCCTCTTCGCCAATTCCCTCAGGGATGAGCTCATCAATTTCGCTCAATGAAGGGAGCTCTTTGAGGTTGCGCAGACTGAAGATCTCCAAAAACTTTTTACTGGTGGCGTAGAGCATGGGTTTGCCAGGCAGTTCACTTTTGCCTGCAAAACTCACCAACCCCTTTTCCATCAAAGCCCGAAGCAAATGGCCCGACTCCACTCCCCGGATCTCATCGATCACATGTTTTACGCAGGGCTGTTTGTAGGCCACGATAGAGAGCACCTCAAGAGCAGGCCCCGACAGTTTAAAGGGCCGAGCTTTCACCATCCTTCTTAAGTAGTCCATATTGTCGGGCTTGGTGCGCAGCTGATAGCCCCCGCTGGCCTCCTCTAAAAACACTCCCCTTTGGCCTCCGGCATACTCCACCGCGAGCTGATCTAAGGCCCGACGCAGCTGACTGCTCTTTACCGATGTCCCCTTAAAGGCCTGCTTGATGGCGGCCAAACTCTGAGGCTTGTCAGTGGCAAATAAAATGCTCTCCACAATGGACATCAGGCGGTCTTCGTCCACAAATTCTAACTCTTCGATCTCTGCCGATTCAAAGGCCTCCAGCTCCGAGTCCGCAATGGCCTCAACGGCCGCGGTCGTCTCCACTGAATCAGTCAACTCGCCCTGAACTGCTTCCGCTGAGATTTCCATATCTTCTGCGAATTCCTCAACAAATTCTTCTATCACTTCTTCTGTCACTTCTTCTGTACTCACGATGTCACCTCTACCTCTCCGGGACTCTCAGCCATCTCTATGCGCTGCTCCTCGGCCCAAATTTCTTCATCGGTGGCTGCAGCCACAGCCTCTTCTTGCGGCACCCCTTCCATCCCTTGCCCCATAGAGTCTATGGGGCTTTCATGGCTCTCAGAAGGCTCCAGTTCAGCCACCAAAGCTTCCGCAGCTTCCTCAAGAGGGCTATCCACTCCCTCGTAGCTCTCCACTTGGCTCAGCACATCCCGGTCAATTTCTTTTTTGGCCTCCACATAGATCTC
>SKLV01000108.1 GCA_007121385.1 Bdellovibrionales bacterium | reverse complement strand
TTGGGGTGGATCAACCCTCTACTTGCAGCGATTTTTATGCCTTTGGCCTCCTTGGCTGTTTTGACCTCCTCGTTTTGGGGGACGGCCTGGTTGAGAAGCTGGAGTCCTCTCAGTGCTGAGAGCAGGGGTAAGGGGGAGCCGGAGGGCTTAAGGCAGCCCCATTTATCTTCGGAACCTCTTTGGCCTGTGGCCCGGGAGAGTCTATGAGTATTTTGGTCCTCATGATTCCCGTGACAATTGTCTTCTCATTGGTTTTTATAGTTGGATTCTTATGGGCTGTTCGATCCGGTCAGTTTGATGATTTGGAGACTCCAGCCCATCGCCTTTTGATGGAACCGGAAAGTGAAGACAACCTGGAAAGGGAACAGGATGAGCAGCAAGGGACAGACTCAGTCGGAGTTCTACGACAATAAAATTGTAACTTATTTTCTTTTTGCGGTGGTGCTTTGGGGGGGGATCGCCTTTTTGGCAGGACTTTTGGCTGCTCTGCAAATGGCCTTTTGGCAATTCAACTTCAACTTGGAGTGGATCACCTTTGGAAGATTAAGGCCTCTTCACACCAATGCAGCCATCTTTGCCTTTGCGGGAAATGTAATTTTTGCCGGAGTCTATCACTCCACCCAGCGCCTCTGTAAGACAAGAATGTACTCGGACACTTTAAGTTGGATTCACTTTTGGGGCTGGCAGCTGATTATTGTGGCTGCCGCCATCACCCTGCCCCTGGGCTTCTCGCAGAGTAAGGAATATGCAGAGCTGGAGTGGCCCATTGATATTGCCATTGCAGTGGTCTGGATTGTCTTTGCCATCAACTTTTTTGCCACACTGATGATTCGTCGGGAGAAGCACCTCTATGTGGCCCTGTGGTTTTACATTGCCACCATTATCACGGTGGCCACTCTCCATGTATTTAACTCCATCGAAATTCCAGTGAGCCTTTTGCAATCCTATCCGGTCTATGCAGGTATTCAGGACGCCATGGTGCAGTGGTGGTATGGACACAATGCCGTGGCCTTCTTCCTCACCACACCCTTTTTGGGCCTGATGTACTATTATGTGCCCAAGGCGGCCAATCGGCCTGTCTACAGCTACCGTCTGTCCATTATCCACTTTTGGGCTCTGGTGTTTATTTATATTTGGGCGGGTCCCCATCATCTGCTCTACACGGCTCTGCCCGACTGGGCTCAGATTCTCGGGGTGGTTTTTAGTGTGATGCTGTGGGCTCCCAGCTGGGGAGGAATGATCAATGGGCTTCTGACCTTAAGAGGAGCTTGGCATCTGCTGCGCACAGATCCCGTGATCAAGTTTTTTGTTGGAGCCATTACTTTTTATGGGATGGCCACTTTTGAGGGACCCCTTCTTTCCATTAAGGCTGTCAATGCCCTGGCCCACTACACCGATGGGATTATTGCCCATGTTCACAGTGGAGCTTTAGGTTGGAATGGGCTCTTGGCCTTTGGGATGCTCTATTTCCTTACTCCTAAGCTCTTTAACACCAAGCTCTATAGCCTGAGTCTGGCTACCACCCACTTCTGGCTGGCTTTGGTAGGGATCCTTCTCTACTACATCTCCATGTGGACGGCTGGGATCACTCAAGGCCTGATGTGGATGGCCATCGATGAAAGTGGGCGTCTGGTCTATCCGGACTTTGTGGAGACGGTGACTCAGATCGTGCCCCTCTACTATGTGCGTATTGTGGGCGGGCTCTTTTACATCGCCGGTTTTGCCCTGATGGTTTACAACCTTTATAAAACAGTGAAGGCTGGATCTGGTTTGGTGGAGGAGGCTGTGCCTGGGGTTCGCCTGGAGTCGGGAGCACATCAGAAGGACAAGGGACATCGCTGGCTGGAGGGCTTGGCTTTGCCTTTTTCCGTTCTCACCTTTTTGGCCATTCTGGTGGGTTCAGTGATTCAATTTCTCCCTACCTTGGCCTTGCATCGCTATGTCCAGCCAGAGAAGTTTATTGAGCCCTGGACAGCCCTTGAGCAAGCCGGGCGAGATATCTACGTCAAGGAGGGCTGCTACACCTGCCACTCTCAGATGATTAGAACTTTGGATTTTGATGTGCTTCGCTATGGACCTGCTTCCACGGTGGAGGAGTCCATGTGGGATAGGCCCTTTCAGTGGGGCTCAAAGCGCACAGGCCCAGATCTGGCGCGAGTGGGGGGCAAGTACCCAGATCTTTGGCACTTACGCCATATGCTAGACCCTAGAGAAGTGGTGCAGAACTCTCTAATGCCGGCTTACCCCTGGCTTTTTCACAAAAAGACAGACTTTTATGGCTTAAGGAGAAGGCTTTCTGTGATGAGGATGTTGGGTGTGCCCTACACCGAAGAGCAAGTGGCTGAGGCCGACCGCATGGCGGAGGAACAGGCTCGGCGCATTGCCCAGGGCTTGGCCGAGCAGGATCCGAGCTATGCCGAGCTTTGGGACAAGCAGATAGTGGCTCTGATTGCCTACTTACAGGCCCTTGGCCAGAAGGATAAACTTCAATGAGGTCCCAGGCCCTCTCAACGCTTTTTACGGATATTGGTCTGACTCTTATAGGCCTCATGATTTTTGTGGTATTTTTTGTGCTGATGATCTTTTTTGTCTTTCGCAAGTCTGGCAAAGGTCACTATGAAAAAATGGCCCAGTTGCCTCTTGAGGAAAATCAAGACCCATCTGAACAACACAGTTCAAAAGACTCGAACAACAGCAAAGGAACTCCCGATGAGTGAGGACAAAACACAAGAGAATGAGAACAGCCCTTACGATGTACCCATTAGCGGTCATGACTACGATGGAATTCAAGAGTTGGATAATCCACTTCCCGGCTGGTGGCTGTACACCTTTTTTGGCACCATGATCTTTGGCTTTATCTACTGGGTGCACTACGAGTCGGGTTCGGGACCCAGCAATGAGGAGAGACTGGCCGCCTCTTTGGCTCTTATCCAGCAGCAGCAAGCGGCCACAGCGGCAGCCGCTCCTGGCTTTGATGAGGCGGCCATCCTAGCCTTTATGGATAGCGAAGAAGCTATGCTCAGGGCCGCTGAGCAGTACAATCTTCGCTGCGCGGCCTGTCATGGTCTGGGGGGAGAGGGAGGTATAGGCTCCTCCTTTGTGGATGGCCAATGGACTCATGGGGAAGATGTCTTGAGTATTTTAAAGGTGATCCAAAAAGGTGTTTTGGAAAAGGGTATGCCGGCCTGGGAAGCCATGATGGGTGCTCAAGACATGGCCGAAGTGGCTGCCTATGTGAAGCGCTTTGAAAAATAGAGTTCATCAGTGAATTTGAGACTCTGGAGTCTTGGTCTAAATACGGACTGCGCGGCTGCTTGATATGGAGAGGTCGATTGAGTCAGCAAAAAAAAGGACTTGAAGTTCCCAAGGACCGTCTGGCCTCAGTGGATGCTGCGGGCAGCCGGGTGTTCATTCACCCCGCGGCAGTGAAGGGTTTTTTTTCTCGCTGGCGAAAAGTGGTTCACTGGGTTCTCTTGATTCTATTTTTGGCTTTGCCCTGGATTCAGATTGGGGGCCATCAGGCTATTTTGCTGGATATTCCCAACAGAAACTTTGTTTTCTTTGGCCTCAGACTTTTTTCCCACGATGCCCCTATTTTGTTTTTTCTCTTTGCTGCCCTCACTCTGGGACTGGCCTTTGTCACCGCCATCTGGGGCCGGGTTTGGTGTGGCTGGGGATGTCCTCAGACGGTTTTTGTAGATAGTTTCTTTCGCAAGATTGAGGAGTGGGTGGAAGGGGGCTATCTTGAGCGGCGCAAGCTGGATGCTCAGGACATGGACCTTAGAAAGCTTCGCCTCAAGACCATTAAGTGGTCGCTGTTTTTGCTCTTTTCCTTTTTGATCAGCCATAGCTTTGCCGCCTACTTTGTGGGGCGAGAAGAGATTTTGCAGATGGTGCAGGCCTCTCCGGCTGAGAACCCGGGGGTTTTTGCCTTTGTGATGTTTATGACCGCCATTGTGGCCTTTGATTTTGGCTGGTTTCGTGAGCAGTTTTGCATCATTGTTTGCCCCTATGGCCGCATTCAATCGGCTTTGATGGACATTAGGTCTTTGGCTGTCTTGTACGATTATAAGCGAGGAGAGCCGCGCAAAGCTCCAGAGGTTCCCGCTGAGCAACAGGGCGACTGTGTGAGCTGCTTTCGCTGCGTGAATGTCTGTCCTACGGGCATTGACATCCGGCGCGGCATTCAGATGGAGTGCATTTCCTGCACCGCCTGTATTGATGCCTGTGATGAAATCATGGAAAAAGTGGGCAAGCCCAAGGGGCTCATTCGCTATGCCTCAGAAAAGGAGATCGAGAGTGGGGAGAGGATTTCGCGCTTTGGTAAGAGAGGCTTTATTTATGGAGCGGCCACAGTGGTCATGCTTCTTGGCCTCACTTGGGTCTTAATCCAGAGAAAGCCCTTTTATGCGGCCGTGATCCGCTCTATTGAGGCGCCCTATGAAAACTTAGCCGAAGACTTGGTGCTCAACCGCTTTCGAATTCACCTCAAAAATCACCGCCCTGAAGCGGCCGAGGTGAGGGTGGCTGTGAATGTAGAAGGAGTGGAAGTCATTATGGCCGCCAACCCCTTGAAGTTGTCTGGCGAGCAGGACTTTCACCAGCCCTTGCTTCTGAGATTTCCCAGCACTGTCTTGGCCGGTCAGCGCCAGCGGCCAATTGAAGTCCAGCTCACTTACAAAACCGAGTCTGGCCTCGAGCACCTGGTGGTCAAACCCATCGCCCTGCTGGGCTCCGCCACGGCGAGTCCTTAAAAGCTTGATCACTGTTTTGATTTGCTGAGAGGGTCTGCCAAAGTGAAGCGTCGGGCAAAAAAAAACGCAGGGTCAAACCCTGCGTTTTTCTGACTTATAAAGCCCCAAAATTCTGGGGGCTTTTAGTAGCGACGACCGCGGCCACCGCCGCCAAAGCCACCACCGCCGCCAAAACCACCACGGTTTTCACGGGGAGCCATGGGCTTGGCCTCATTGACAGTCATGGCACGGCCTTCCATTTCGGCGCCGTTGAACTGGCGGATGGCCTCTTCGGCCTCCTGGTCTGAGGACATTTCCACAAAGCCAAAGCCCTTGCTGCGACCGCTGTCGCGATCGGTGATAATGCGAGAGCTTTCCACAGTTCCAC
>SKLV01000058.1 GCA_007121385.1 Bdellovibrionales bacterium | reverse complement strand
CTTGAAGCAGAGTCATGGAAAAAGGCGTATTGATCTTTAGGTCAAACAGGATCTTGCGCTGTTATCTCTTGTCTCCCCTGGGTCGGGAGAGGGGTTGGTCATCGAAGGTCGGCCGTCCAAACTCACAAAAAACAGCTTAGATGTTGTCAATGAGTGATTGAGCGGTCCGTAAGGAGGACTGATGAAATCTGGTCAATGCCTTTGTTGGAGGGGCCGTGGTCGTTTGAGACCAAGGGTGATAGACTAATTAATCAACAGGAAAGTGGGGCAGTTTTTATTTTATTCGGCCCCAGCCATTTCATAAAGACGCTCCAAAGGACTTCTCTGAAACTGGGACATCAGGCGCAATAGCATTTCATCACTGTCAGGCAGGTCCATACCCATCCTCAGTGATTGAAATGCAGCGGCCTGATCCCCCATCCTCCATTGCGACTCGGCCAGATAAAAATAGCCAAGATAAGAATCCGGATAAAAATCAATGTACTCCAAAGACACATCCATGAGCGATTCAAGGTCATTCAAAGCCGACAATCTTACAAAGGGCAAATGAATCAAGTCTCTATCCATACCCATTAACTCCTGAGCGCTGAGCCATGGTGATGGATCTGCGGGGTCCAATTCATAGGCCTCAGATAAAATCGCCGCTTCAGGGCTCACCACATCAAACATGAGAAGTTGGTCGAAAAGTTCAGCATAGTCGTTGGGGCTCACAGGTTGGGCAAATTTGACTTCTTGAAGCAAGAGATTGAGCAGTTGACTCTTGAGTCCCAAATAGCTTCTGGGGTTCCGGGCGAGCAGCTCCTCCGCCAACCCAAAATTTCTATGCAGCTCTTCTAGGGACATTTGCGAGATATGACGATGCCCGGCATAAAGCCGATCTTCCAGTTCAGTCACGTTGAGATCTGGCAAAGAGGGATCTAAGTCCGCCGATTGGAGAATCACAAAGTCTCGAACTCGGGGCACAAGCTCTAAGCAGGCCCCAATTTGCCAGTCCTGCAACTCTAAACGTCCGATATGACAACCTGTCAGGAACTCGATCACCCTTGGGTGATCCACCACTTCCAACATGGCCTGAACACAGTCTTCAGAAAAAAGGGGCCGCATGTGGAGAAAGTCATCTTCTAATAAGTCCACCTCTCGAGACGCCAGAAGAGCCCAGTCCCCCTGGCAGCGATCCAAGAGTGTCTCCTCCTCGAGATCCTCCGCTGTTGTGATGGGGGAGTCCATATTGCCGGGCAAAAAAGCTGAGGCAGGATCAACAGCAGGAGTTGGCCGGCGCAACTGAGTGTGTAGGGGCTCTGTAGAGTCTGTGGGTGAAAGGCTCCTCCTTCGTTCAACCATACTGGCTGGCCTCAAAGAGTCAGGGAAGGCCCCCTCTGGCTGAAAAGAAACCTCTCGGCCCAACCAAAAGCCAAGGGCCAAGGCTAAACCCACGGCAAAAAAAAGCTGAAAAAAAGGACTATTAAAATAGTCGAGGGCTCTTTGAATCATGTCCAGTTATCAGAGTTGACCTCAAGGTCGATAAGTGTGAGGACACTATCACAGGAAGGGGGAGTGAGCGACTTTTTTCCCAAAAAAAATGTGATTAATTTAACACCTATTTGTAAGGAAACTTCTCTTATGGAAATAACTTTGCCTATTGAGCCTTTAATGAACACTCAAATCACTTCACTCAAAGAGTCTTCCACCTTGGCCATCCATCAACGAGTCAAGGAGTTGAGGGCCGAAGGGCGAGATGTAGTTCACTTTGGCTTTGGCCAGTCCCCCTTTGAAGTTCCGAAAAATATTCAAAAGGCTCTGGCTGAGGCCAGTCACCATAAAGAGTATCTGCCCACTTTGGGCTTGCCTGAACTCAGGGAGGCTTTTTGCCAGTTTCAAAACAGCCTTTACGGCTATGAGTTTCAGCCAGACACTGTGCTTGTTGGACCTGGCAGCAAAGAACTTATTTTTCAAATTCTTTTTATTTTAGAAGGGCCTCTCTTGATTCCAGCCCCCAGCTGGGTGAGCTATGGGCCTCAAGCTCACATTCGCGGCAAGACAGTTCACACAATTTTAACTAAAAAGAGCAATGACTATAAGCTGACTCCTGAAGAACTTGAGCAGTCTTGCCTTCACCTCCTAGTGAATCGACAAAAAATACTTATCATTAATTCGCCCAATAATCCTACGGGCTCCGTCTACAATAGCCAGGAAATTGCGGCCTTGGCCGAAGTTTGTCGGCGACACAATATCATCGTTATCTCAGATGAAATTTATGCTTTGACCAACTTTTCTGGTGAGGCCCATCACAGCTTTGCCCATCACTATCCAGAGGGAACAATCACAACGGGAGGCCTCAGCAAAGGCCATTCCGCAGGTGGTTATCGCCTGGGCGTTTTGGCGGCTCCACCCAGTTTCAAACCTGTCATTAAGACTCTCACAGCTATGGTCAGTGAAACTTATAGTGCTGTGAGTGCTCCTACCCAGTATGCCGCTGTAGAGGCCTATTCTCAGGACCCAGAAATGATGAGATACATTCAAAATTGCACTCGAATTCACCAGGCGACAGGTCAGTATCTCTATAGGAGATTCAAGGCCATGGGCCTAGGCTGCGTTGAGCCCCAGGGAGCTTTTTACGTTTTTCCCGATTTTGAATCTTTTTTGCCTCAGTTACGACAGCTCAAACTGGATGAATCGCCTCAATTGTGTCAGCACCTTTTGAGCCAGCATGCTGTTGCGACTCTTCCTGGCAGTGATTTCTACTTTTTACCTGAGTTTCCCGCCTGCCGGGTGGCTACTGTAGACTACGATGGCCCTGCCGTCTACCGGGCAGCCCTGAAGGCCCCCAGCTTAACTGATCATTTTGTTGAAACTCACTGCCCTCGCTTGAAAGAAGGAGCCGATCGAATTCAGACCTTTGTTGAAACTGAACTAGAGCAAAGGGATCGTTGAAATGGCGGCAAAATATTTTTGGGTTATCCTCTCCACTGATCTCATAGACTAAAGCCCTTAAAAAGTTGATTGGCAATGGGGTTGGGAATCTTTCTTGAGGCTGCTAAAAAAAATAGCTCCTCCTGCACCCCACTCAAGGAACCAATCTCAAAGAGTTCCCCCTCTTTGATCTGTTGGGTGACTGCATGGCTGGCTGCCGAAATCAGCCCCAACCCAGCCCCGGCCATCATTTTTTTGACAGCAATGTCTTGGCTTTCAACAAGAACATTCATCTCAAGATGATGGATCCTGGCCCACTGATCCAAATCGTAGCGAAGCTTACTGTCGTAGGTGGGCACAATAAGGGGTTGACCGGAAATAGAGCGGGGAAAGCCCCGGCGCAGAGCTTGAAAATTTGCAGCTCCATAGAGCTTCACCGGATTTTTACCAATTCTCTGCACATAGAGGTCCTGAGCCGAAGGACCTAAAGGACGAAAATCCGCCAAGACCAGGTCCATACGATGGGCTCCCAATTCCGTCAATAGCTCATCCGGACGCCCCTCAGAGAGGTAAATCTGACAAGGGGAGGTTTTCAGGGCGGCCTGGACCAGCTTTAAAACAATCTGCTTGGGCACACTGTGCAGAGCTCCAATATGAAGCCTGGGCCTTTGTGGTTTGAAGCCATCGTGGATCACCTCATACATTTCTGAGCCCAATTTAAAAATACTCTTAGCATAATCCAAAGCCACATGGCCCTGCTCGGTCAGCAGGAGCTTGCGGGTCTGTCGCTCAAAGAGCTTCACCCCAAGGGCCTCTTCAAATTGTTTCAACTGAGCGCTTAATGTGGGTTGACCCAAGCGAAGCTTACGGGCGGCTCCAGAGATGCTCTTCTCTTCGGCAATCGTCTTAAAATAAAATAAGTGATGGTAGTTGATCCAGGGGTTCATAAGCCCGGTCAAACTAACACAGGACCCTTTCACCAGCCATAGATTTATCGCTTAAAACAATGAATCATTTAACATATATCTATTTGAGCGATTCAACAGCCTTTGAGATAATTCCTGAAAATTAACATCAACAGGAGAAGATCTATGCGATTGACCGGATTTGTTGCAACTCCCCTTTTGACCCTTTTCCTTGTCACGGGCACGGCGGCCCATGCAGCCCCCTCGCCCGCAGCCCCCACCGAGCCCGTATTTAATAACAATATCACCTTAGAGGAAGTTCGTGCGGCGCAACAGGCCTGGGGTGAGGCTCTACTGAACATTAGTCAAACCCACCGCAACTCCAACCAGCGAAGAGCTCGAGCCGTTGCTGAGAGAGTGATCGACTCGGCCTATGCTTACAACCTAGGTCCAGTGCTCTTTAAGCCCACCCTGACCCATGGGGAGCAGACTTTTAGGACCACTCGTGAGGGAGCCCTCGCCTATTTTGTGGGCGGAAACAGAAATTTCCCCAACGACTCTGGTTTTGCTCTGAAGCCCTGGGACAAGTTTGCCTACCAAAATGCCGCCGTCTTTATCAATGGCAATACAGCCCTCACCACAGGCAATGTGATGTTGACCGACACCGAGGGAAATGTGACCACTGTGGACAAGACTTGGGGATTTAAAAAGGATGAGAAAGGACAGGTTCGCATTGTCCTTCACCACTCCTCTCTGCCCTTTAGCCCTCAATAAAAGATCTAAAAACCTTCTGCTCTGCTCATCAGTGGCTGGCTCAGATCTATGGCCAGCCACTTCTTTTTAATCTAAGAACTCCTTGCTCACAATTTGCGATTTGGCGCTCTCAAGCCCTGAAGTGGTGAAGGCGGTGACGGCAAAGTACCACTTTCCCACATCTAAGCCCTCAACCAGTAGACTGGTCTGAGTCGGGCTATTGACTTGTATGATGTGAACAAGAGAGTCTTTATCTTTACCAAAGAACACGCGAAAACCGGCTAAGTCGGTCACTGGGCTGCCATCGGTACGCTCAGTGGGAGCTGTCCAGGACAATAGAGCTGTCCCAAAGGCGGGCTCTGCACCGCCCCCAGAGTCAGCATCATCACCCAGATCCTCCTCTTCTTCCTCAATCGGCTCCTCCTCAGAGCCCGACTCGTCTTCTTCCTCATCTACCGGCGGCTGAGAGCCACCATGGTCACTCTCATCACTTCCCTCTTCCTCCTCGTTGCTTTCGGAGTCTTCCCCAGTTTCGGAGTCCTCCCCTGGCCAGTCCAAAGGGGGCTCTAAGTAGGCCGCCAAATTGATGTCTTGAAGAAGAGCCTGATCCATCACAAAAGCCGCTTGTAACACCACACCCCTGAGTAAGACATCTAGGCCCAAAGGCAAATTGGGCAGCCCTAAGGCCCCTGGCTCTGTGTTGGCCACAATTTGATAGGTTTCAGCAATGCGTGGATCATCAGACAGAACAGAAACAGCCCGAAGAGCCCTCAAGGTTTGGGTCAGGGCTTCTCTGGAGATGGGCACCTGACTGGTGTTCAGGCTCAATGGGGCATTGGGGCGCACTTGCTGAATGGCCAAGTCCATGGCCAGAGTGGCATCAACTCCGTAAACATAAAGGCGGTTGCTCAAAGACTCCAGCATCACAGCGGCGGTCACCACATTGGCGACAGCAGAAATACGGGGATCCGTTCCAGGTGCGCCTTCACCATCGATCCATCCATCGACAAGATCTGCAGCGAGGGCTTCCACAATGGCGTCCCCATCCACAGAGGCTCCACTGACGACCATGGCATCTCGGGTGCGACGAATCATCTCACCCAGAGTCTCACTGGCCTTGATAAACACATGGACATTGGACTCGTCCATCTCAGTGTAAAGAGGATCGGGCACAAACTGGGAGTGAAGACCAAAGCCGTAGCGCTGTAACACCGCCTCGCTCAATCGGGACACATTGGATGAATTGAGATCTCCTGCCTTCTGGGCGGCAAGTACTATGAGAGTGCTATAGGGATTGAGGTTGGCCAGCTGGCTATTGCCAGGACTCAAGACTGTGGTCACCAATTGAAAGTCCGGCGGTGCCTGAGTCACAATATCCATTCCCTGATCGGCCTTGAGAATGAGAGGATAGTGCCGCCCCTGGGTCCTGAAGCTAAAATTGAAATCGGCGGTGTTGGAGCTAAAAGAAGTGGTCAGCAGCTGACCGGAGCTGGAAAAGACCCGCACTCGAGCATTGACAATAGGACCATCGCCCACACTTCCAATGACAGTTGTTGCGATGGAATTCGCCGCATTAACAGTGTTCCCAAGCTGAACGGGCGCCTGAGCCACACCTGCCCATAAAATAAGCACAGAAAATAAAAGTTTCCCCATGGATCCCCCTTTGATCTTGGTGGAGGGGATAGAAGAGGCCATCACCCCTGTCAAGCCATTCAGGTTCTTATCGCAGGGGGTATCAATGAACGCCAGCTAAAGAGCTTGCGACTGAGAATTGCCCTCGCCTCTCTCTCTGCCCTGTGTTAGGGATTCGCTTTATAAATTGTGAAAGGTTGATTTTATGAGTCTGGACTTGGCTCTTGTGTTGGCATTGCTGGGCGCGGCCATCGCCATGTTTGTCCTCAATCGTCCACGCCTGGATGTGGTGGCCCTTATCATGCTGGCTGCTCTGCCCTTCACCGGTGTGGTGAGCATGAGCGAAGTTTTGGCGGGCTTTGCCGACCCCAACATTGTTCTCATTGCTCTTTTGTTTGTGGTGGGGGAAGGCCTGGTGCGCACGGGAGTGGCCCGACGCCTGGGCGACTGGATCAATGGGCAAGCCCGGGGCAGTGAGGTTCGCCTACTGGTGTTTTTGATGTTTTCTGTGGGACTGGCGGGCTCTGTGATGAGTTCTAGCGCCATTGTGGCCATCTTTATTCCGGTGGTCTTAAGGATTTCCAGAAACACCGGAATGGCTCCCTCTCGCCTCATGATGCCACTGAGCTTTGCCGCTCTTATCAGCGGCATGATGACCTTAGTGGCCACCACTCCCAATTTGCTCGTCAATGCGGAGCTGGCTCGCCAAGGCCTAGAGGGGTTTCACTTCTTCTCCATCACTCCCTTTGGAGTGGTGATCCTGATTTTGGGAGTTCTCTATATGCTGGTGGCCAGGCGCTGGCTGCCCGACCACAGAGAGACAGCCGAAACCACTCGTCGCCGCCCCAGTTTCCGCGAGTGGATCGACAGCTACAATTTAGCAGAGCGGGAGATCCGCGTGCGGGTGCTGCCCTCCTCCCCACTGATTGGCAAGACTCTGGGCGAGATGGGACTGCGCCGCTCAGGCATCACGCCTTTAGCCATTGAGAGAACTCGCGGACGACGCAAAGTCTTGATTCAGCCCACCCGCTCCACCGCCACAGAGGCGGAGGATGTGTTGCTCTTGGATGTGCCCACAGATGAGACCAAGAACCATCAGGAGTTGGCTGCCAAGTTTGGGGTGGAGCTGCTGCCCTTGGGCGAAACTCATCGCTATCTCACCGACCGCAGTCAGGAAATGGGCATGATTGAGGCCATTGTTCCGGCAGAGTCCGCTTTGGTGGGCCAAAGTGTGTTAGACACTCGCCTGCGCGATGAGCCTCGGCTGACTGTGATTGGCCTCAAGCGAGGAAAAAAGGTGATTTCTGAGCACCTGCTGAAAGAAAAGGTTCAGGTGGGAGACACACTTTTGCTGACTGGATTTTGGGAAGATATCCAAAAGATTCAACAGGCGGGAGATGATCTGGTGCCTCTCCACCTGCCCTCTGAATTGGAAGAAGTTCTACCCGCCCATGATCGTGCCCCTCAAGCTCTGGCCATCTTAGCTCTGGTGGTGGGACTGATGGTGACTCAACTGGTCCCCAATGTGCAAGCCGCCCTTATTGGAGTTCTGCTGATGGGCTTTTTTGGCTGCATTGACATCTCTAGTGCCTACAAGTCCATCAGCTGGAAAACACTGATACTGATTGTCGGCATGATGCCCTTTTCTCTAGCTCTGCAGCGGACCGGAGGGGTGGATATGGCCGCCGATGCTCTTCTCAGCCTCTTTCAAGGGGGCTCCCCACGACTTTTTTTAGCGGTCATATTTATGGCCACCTCAGTTCTGGGCATGTTTGTCTCCAATACGGCCACGGCTATTCTTATGGCGCCGGTGGCCTTATCTGTGGCTGGCTACTTGGAAGTCTCACCTTACCCCTTTGCCATGGCGGTGGCTTTGGCCGCTTCCACGGCTTTTATGACCCCAGTCTCGTCGCCGGTGAATACTCTTGTGGTGGGACCGGGCCAATACCGCTTCACTGACTTTATGAAAGTGGGGGTGCCCTTCAGCTTGATTGTCCTGGTGGTTAGCCTGGTTCTTGTGCCCCTGCTGCTGCCCTTTTAGGGGGTGGCGTCTAGACTTTGGATCTACCGATTCAACTGCTGAATTATTTTTACTACAATATATCTTGCAGACATGGCATCCCATAGCCATGTCCATGCCTGTCATAAAACTCCAGCGCAACCTGAGAAAGAGTCTCCTGCAAGGTCACCCCTGGGTTTATCGTGAGGCCTTACGAGAGCCACCGGACTCTCCGAGAGCCGGTTTGTGCCTCATCAAAGACTCCCAAGGAGACTTTATAGGCTGGGGGCTCTACAGCCCAGAGGGCCCTCTGAGTGTTCGCATGCTCTCCTTAGAAAAAAAAGCCCCCACATCAGACTTTTTTCAGGCACGCCTCCGCCGAGCTCTCCAGCTGCGCCAATCTCTAATTCAACAGGGTCACACCACCTGCTACCGCCTTGTCAATGGCGAGGGAGACCTCTTGCCCGGAATGATCTGCGATGTCTACCACCGAACGGCTGTGATGCAGTTTGACGGACTGGGGCCCCATCAGTTTTGGGACTCAGAATGGTTGGCCCAGTGGCTGCTCCACCATACTGAAGTTGAGCGAGTCTATTTGAAACCTCGCCACGACCTGATCAAGACCAAGGGGATTGAGCCTCAGTGTTGGGGAAAGCCTTTGGACCAACCCCAGGTCGCTGTCAAAGAAAACAACTGTCATTTTATGGTGGACATAGTGAGTGGTCAAAAAACCGGTTTTTTTCTCGACCAACGGGACAACCGCCACTACCTCCAATTTTTAGCTCGCGGCAAAAGAGTTCTTAACTTATTTAGCTACTCAGGAGGGTTTTCTATATATGCTGGCCGTGGTGAGGCCCGTCATGTGACCAGTGTGGACATCTCTGCAGGAGCCCTGGCTCTGGCCCAACATAATTGGAAGCTCAACTCCCTTCCCCCTGAGGACCATAGGATTGAAGTGGCTGATGTCTTTGAATACATTGAGCAGACCTCAGAGCAGTTTGAGCTGATCATCTGCGATCCCCCCTCACTGGCCAAGTCCGAAAAACAAAAAGCTCAGGCGCAACAGACCTACACTCAACTTTTTGCTCAAGCGGCCCGAAGAGTGGCCCCCGGCGGAGATCTGATCTTAAGCTCCTGCTCAAGCCACATTGACTTTCAAGACTTTGAGCAAATTGTCAGTGAAGCTCTTTCAAAGGCCCGCCGCAGAGGCCAAGTTTTGCGGGTCAGTGGTCAAGGATTTGACCACCCCTATCCTCATTGTCTGCCGCAGATGAGATACTTAAAATTCTATCACTTAGTGCTCTAGTGGTTCATCTGAATCAAGGGCTCTTTAACTCAACTCTCTGCCACCTGGTTCTGTTAAGCGAATTCAAAGGATATTCTTTTACTCTGTCCGCAATCAAATACTGGCGGGCCCCAGTAAAGAGAGGAACAACGACTACGTCCTCCTCCAAAAGAATTTTCTGCGCCTCACGATAGTATTCCATGCGCTTTTCTCTATTCATTTCCGACCCCGCTTTGGCCACCAATTCATCGTATTTGGGGTGAGACCAGCCCGAAGTGTTAAAATGGGATTGGGAGGTCCATAAGCTCATAAACAAATTGGGGTCTGGATAGACCGCCATCCATCCCAGTCTATAGAGTCCGGGTGGCTGACTGTTGACTCTCTGCAGATAGGCCCTCCACTCCATGCTCTCCAGTTCCACTCGGGTGCCCAAAGATCGGCTGATTTGAGCTTGAAGGTTTTCAGCCAAAAGACTTTCCACCGAATCGGTGTAGAAACTTAAAGTGACGGAGTCCAAGGCCTCCAACTCAGCGGTCGCTTGAGGAGAGCCTCTCACCCCTTTTTCATTTTCTTTTGACCCCGAACCCAAAATTCCGTGGGGTAAGAACTGAGCATTCACTCTTTGTCCACCCCCCAAAAGTTGCACCACCTCCTGTCTGTCGATAGCTTGAGACAGGGCACGACGAGCCAAAACACTGTCGAAGGGGGGTGTTCGCAAATTAAAAGCCAGATACTCAATAGCCAAATCCTGCACTTTATGAAATTGGGGACGTTCTCTTAAACCAGGGAGTTCGGGAAGAGGAATCCTATCGACCACATCTAAACGTCCCGTTTCAAAAAGGTTCAAAGCCGTTGAAGCCTCAGGAATAATCAGAGCCTGAATATATTGAGTGGAAGCTGGTTGAGAAAAGTATTCTTCATATCTCTCTAAAACCACCTGACGTCCATGATCCCACTGTTTGAGGCGGTAGGGACCTAGAGTCACTATGTTTTCAGGACGGGTCCAGTCCTCCCCGTGGGCCTCAATGATGTCCCTGCGGATAGGACAGACATTAAATAGAGCCAGTAAATTGGGAAAATAACTAGCCCGACTTTCAAGTCGAAATCGGAGGGAAAAGTCGGAAAGGACCTCAATGCCCACTTCACTAAAGTCTTTAGTTTTTCCTTGATTGTAGGCTTGAGCTCCCTGAATTAGATAAAAGTGATAGGCATTAAAAGCTCCTGTTGCTGGGTTTAATAAACGCTCAAAACTATCCACCACATGTTGAGCAATCAGAGGCCGACCATCACTCCAAAATACTCCCTGTTCCAACTTCACAACCCAAGTCAAACCGGAGTCTGAGGATTCCCATTCCCGAATCAAAGCCGGCTGAAGCCGAAAATCTCCCGTCGAGGAGAACTCATAATCGAGCAGCGGCTCCATAATATTTAGAATGAGGGCTCGAGAGGTGGTGTCCGTCGCTAAATTCCAGTCCAAAGTGGGGGGCTCGGCAGCTAAAGCCAGTCTCAGGGTCTTGTCCTGAGGCCAGTCCACCGGAGCCCGACGAAATTGACAAGACCACTGGCTTAAAGCAAGAGCCAAAGCGAATACATAAAGCCTACTCAAAGCGGGAATCCCGTATCTCAGATTCCTCGGAATCCGTCTGAAGAAAATCAAAGACAAGAACCCCGACCCCTGAGCCCACACCGACAATCACCAAACCAGGGACCACCTGATAGCGCAAGCCCCGGCCAAGAACACTAGAAGTCGTCCACTGCTGAATAGCATGCATTCCCTTGCCCACAACATTGTTTGAAGGCAAAGACAAGCTCAGATGGGCGTTGGGGTCATTGAGATTGCGGCGCAGAAACTTTTTGGTAAAGACAGAAGCCGCTCCTGCACTCATGCCCCCCAAGACAAGTGCCGAAGAGAGAGCTGTGTACTGTTGGCCCAAAAGCCCGGTATAGGGAAGGGGGTCTATCCCTGTAAGAAGCAGATAACAGCCCCCTGCAAAAAGACTCCCCCTGACCAACCCTTGAGTGGTGCCCTTGGCCGCCTCGTCCAGCTTTCTCCAAAACCAATGACTCTCATGACCCTCAACGGGTCCGCCGAAAAACCAAGAACCTGACACCTTCATAACAACTCCCAGGGCCGCTCCTCCCAATATGGTCAAGCCCAGTGCATCGAAGTTGTTTCTTGTCTCCTCATGGTCGCTCAGCCAGTCCTGAATTTGCGTCACTCGCTCTTCCGAAACACCACCCCAGTCCAGTCCTCGCCAGAGGTAGCCCTCTGACTCCTCAACTCGCTGACCAAAAGGCAAAGGGGCCATTTGAGGTTGAACTCCCTCTCTTTCTTGAGCTCCCATTTGCTCCTCTAAAGCATCCCGAACCTCTTTCTCTAAAGTCTTTGGCTCTTGGGGGGCGCCATAGTCCCGAGTTCCACAGCCAGCGACAAGACTGAGACTGATCACAAAACCTGAGACCCAGAGCCACCGGGCTGATTTTTGCCACTTTAATCTCATGGGGCCTCCTCTTCTTTCTCTTTCTCTTTTTCCTGTTCTCTGTCGAAGCTCAGAAAATAGCTGGGGTTCTGAGCCCGAGTCACAAAGCGCCCAGGGCGCACAATTTCCCAGATGTAGCGTTCTGAAATCACCTGACTCTCACCTCTCTCAGGGGGCAAATGGCGCTGACGAAAGTTGGGGTAGACCCATTTGGTATGATCATCTAATGAGATCGCCAAGCGGCCTATCTGCTCCTCTTTTAGGGCAAACACAGCGCCCTCGGTCTCTCTTCCCAACTCCAGCTGCCTCACCAGCTCGGCCTGCATCTCCTCGGCATCACAAAGACGGTAGCGGGCATAGCGACCGGAGATTTCCACTTTGGTGCGCTCCAGTTGCCGATAGTGCCAGGCCAAGGCCCCGCCCGTTGCCAGAGCAAAAACCGCCGCCGTGATCACTGTATTTTCCCTCTCATACTGCTTATCCGGCCCGTGGTGCACAAACTGATAGCCCACTCCGGCTCCGACGGCCCCCCCCACCACCATACTGGCAGCAATATTCTGTGTTCTGGTGGCGCAGCCAATTTGGCTAATTAAAACTAAGCCTAAAGCGAGAAAAAGCCCCCATCTAGACCCTTGGGGCCAAAGATAATCTGCTCTCTCCACATGTCTCAACTGAGTCATTCCTATTTTCATGGTTGAGTCCCTCTCCGCTGTTGGAGCTCGTAGCGTCGAGTCAGTGCCACAAAAACCGGCTCACCGGCTGGCACCACCACATACTCCACAGCACTGTTCCGAATATCTCGCAATAAATCCTCGGCCACCTGGAATGAGGCCGTACTCAGTCCTGCCAAGACCTGATTACTTAAAGACTCCTCCAGGCGAGCCCCCATGGGAGTCACCTCTCGACGCCGTCCCGCATCGGCAAAGCCACTCAAGAAACCAAAAGCCAAGGCTGTCCCATAGGTCTGAAGTCTGTCAGAGAAAAACAACCCATCAATTTCAGGCAGGGCATTTCGCGAAAGAGCCAATCCGCTAATCTGAGTCTCTATTCCATCGGGCAAAACCAGAGTGTCAAACTCAACAATCACCCCTTTTAATACAGGGTTTAACCGGGAGCGCCCAATCAGCCGCGACCCCTTGGGTATACGCCTTTCCATATCCATACGAAATTCATTGGTGGTCTCTGCCATCACAAAGGTTCTCTCCACAGAGGTTTTGATGGGGGTGATGAGACGAGCCTGAAAAACACTACCTGTGGGAATATACCGCTCGGTGGGCTCTCGAACCAAAGTGACAAAGCCCTCACCGGGATCAAAGCTCACCACAGGCTGAGTGGCCGAGGCCGCCCTGGGCGCCCCTCCCCGAGGGGTCTGGACTGGAGCGGGCTCCTGTCGCTGAGCTGAGGTGTCTCTCTGAGCCAGCCACTGAAGTTGACTCACCTCCTCTTTGAGAATCTTAGTCTCTTCCCTTAAGCGCATCAACTGAGCTAAAGCCTGAACAGATTCTCTGTCCTCGGGCACGGCCCCCCGTACCTTCTCTGGAGCTCCGCCACGGCCGGAAAAAATCAAAGCCGCCCCAATGATCAGAGCAAAAAACATAGTGGCTAAACCTAAGAGCACCCGAATTAACTTTTGGCGCTGTGCTCGCCAAGGGGAGCCGCTCTCGGCCTCTTTTAACAGCTCTTCCAAACTCATAGCAAACAGTCCTGGTTAAAAATTTGCTTCACGCGAACAATATAATCCGCCCGGCTCTTTTCCACGAACCGAAGCTGAAACATTAACTGATTTTGGCCCTCAAAAAAAACAAACAAGTTTGTTTTAAAGCTCTTATCCAGAGCCTCCGCCAAGGCTTTTGGACCCGGCAATCGCCCCTGAGCATCCCGAAAAGCATTCAGTTCAGAGCCCTCAACAAATGGGATAATGGCCAAACTTCTAGGAGAAAGTGAGTTGGTGTTAATGCGAAAGTGACGATGATCCGCATAGAGAGTCACCTTCGGCTCCTGCTCAAAAACCACCTGGGTGGTCATACCTAATCCTAAGTTCAGTCGAATCACCTCACAGGAGGAAGCCGAAACCTCCCGGACTCCTGAACTGCCAAAGCCCAAGGGAATCCACAGGAGGAGTGTAAGCAAAAAGCCAATAATCCATGCTATTCCTATCTTCATGTCTCGTCCTTATCCTTGCCATTATTGGGAGATCTCATCTCATCCTTAGCTCGCCGAGAGTATTCAATGAGTGGATCTCGCTGAAAATATCGCCAAGTCGGTCCTCCTGTCCCACTCTGAGGGCCTTCCTGCCAGCGCCGCAAGACGGGTGGCCCTGGCTCCCCCGGCAACATGGGCTTTGGAGGAGCAAGCCGTCCATGCCGAGCCTCTACAAAACTGGGGGTAAGATCTCCATATTGAGCAAAAAATTGGCCGGAGTGCTCCTCTTCGCCCCGAGCGAAGCGCTCCATCTGCTCATGTACAGCCATTTCCTGTCTAAAAAAACGATTTCTTCTCTCCAAATCCTCATTGTAGCGATGTTCATTGTTATGCATCTCCGCAGTAATCACCCTTTGGCTCCAGCTGGGCCAGTACATACGAGCTTGAGAGCTGGTCACACCTAAGCCATAAAGACTTTTGGTCGTCATTCGCCCCAGGGCTGAAACCCCCAACATGGCTCCAATCCAAGTCGTCCCAGGCGGCAAAAAAGAACTGCCCAAATGGTTGCCAAACTTGCGGGTGATGGAGGGAGTAAAAAAGATCATGATACCTAAAACAAAAGACAAAAAGTAAAAGTTAGCTTGAGGATTGGGCGGAAAGGGCTGGCCGCTGACGATTTCGGGTAAAATAAAGGCCACCAAAACGACAATGGTGGTCTGCCATAGGAGAAGCCCGGTCAGCTCCTTCACCAGCTCCAGGAAGGACTCCACCTCATCAAACAGTATGCCCTTGGCCAGGACAAAGGGCCCTAAAGAGGCAAAGAAAAAGAAAAAGATTAAATAAAAAGCATAAATAATCCAAAAAGCTAAATTGGGTAAAAGGCGCGCCACAGCCTCAGCAGACCAGCCAAAGATACTACTCAATCCCCCCATTTCAGGAAAGCCAAAGCCCTGCCAGGGGATTTGAAACACATCGCGCACCAAAAAAGTGTTAAAGGCATCAATTAAACCCTTAAGCCCCAAAACCAAAAAAGGCCAAAAGGCCACTACGGTCACTAAGAGGGGAATGTTCCACATTTTCTTTTCCAAATCCACGCCCTCAAAGCGCCGTAAAACCATCATTCCCACCGACACCACAAGGAGCAAAACCATCAGCAAATAGGCCGGGTAGATGAGCTTGGGAGAAAAGTGCTCAAACCAGCCTGCCTGAAAACCAAAGGCCGCGGTCGAGATGGGAAAGACATCTACAGTTCGCTGCAAAAGGACCATTAACGCCTCTCCCTCTCTCGATGCATCTGGTTTTGCATTTCAGATCCCATAATCAGGGTGTTTAAACCATCGGAGGAACCAGCCTTCAGGCGTTGGGCTCTCAGCTCCTCTCGGACGGCCTGAATGGCCCCTAGAAGCTCGGTCAACTGGGCGGAAACCCGTGTGTTGCTTTGCCAACTGCCGATCTGAGCCTGAGTTTGAATTTTGGGTACCACCGCAGGGGGAGCCACAGCCAAAAGCTCCTGCAGGCGCATCTGCGTTCTCAGGTCCTCCTCATTGGCCAAAACGCTCTGCTTTTGAAACTGGACAAAGTTATCAAACTCTGCCTCGGCCAACTCCTCTCCAATGCCAACAGAACCCCTCTCGGCCGTCCACTGTCTCACTCGTCGGCCGTCCTCGAAGGTTCTGACAAAGCCCTCCTCTTTTTGCATCTCCAGCAGAGCCTTATGATACAGGGGGCTGCCCTGATACTCTTGAATAGACTGATCTAGACCTTCAGAAAGGGACTCCAAAATCTGTTGGGCCCGGTGAAGAGAGTCACTGTCCTGTCGCGAAGTTTTGAGAACCTCACGCAACAGCTGCACCTGCTCTTCCGACTTTTGAATCAACTGTTGAAGCTGAAAAGAATCCGCGGACAGTGGGAGGGGAACTTGCCCCAAGGCAGCTAGGCTCCAGGCACTCAACAGGCTCATAAAAAATATATTTCGCCACTTCATCTTGAGGCCTCCCTTCGCCAGTCCAGAAAATGAGTAATATTGTGATCTCCAGCCCCTTGCTCTTTCATCCACTGGGACAGAACCAGATTGTCCTCAGGCGCCGTGGTGGACAGCCAGTACTCCAGATCACTGGGCACATGGCGAATCACCGTCTTGTCATCATCTCGAATCAAGAAAATGTCAGAGTAAGAGCCCTTTTTTCGTCTGAGGGACTGAATGGCCCACTGGTCTATACTGTCGAGTGCGAGAACCTCAGCATAATTTTTCGGGTTGCCTCGCTGCTGGAGAATGGCCTTGGATTGGGTGTTCTGCAATATGCTCGACCCCGCCAAACTGGATGTCACCTTCTCCAAATCCTGAACTACAATCACCACCCCGGCATAGTGCTTGCGCAGAGTGGAAACCAGCTCATCCACAAATTGAGGTTGGGTTTTCAACAGAGAAAAGGCCACCTCGTCCAAGACAATCCATGAAAACCTCTGATTGCCCACCTGACGAATCCGGGCCCACAAACTGGCCGAGACAATCAACTGAACCACCCGCGACAAGTCTTCAAACTCAGTGAGGCCCTTAAGATCGTAGGTAAAAATCTTTTCGTCGATGGTCGGAGTCTTGGCGTTGTCCAAAAAAAAAAAAAAAAAGCTCTGTTTACCCCAAGGCTCTAAGAGAATCTTCAAGCGACGGGCCTCAGGACTATTCTGCTTGGATAACTTTTCAATCAAGTGAGTGATGGGCCGCTGGGGCAGTGATGGTTGGTCCATCAACTCCTCTAG
>SKLV01000085.1 GCA_007121385.1 Bdellovibrionales bacterium | reverse complement strand
TGTCTCAACAATGCCTTTCAAAATAGCTCTAGCTCAGTGGGGGGAGCCAAGTTTGCCGGAGAATTGGAAGATTTCAAAGTGACTCCTTTGAGTGATGCTCAAATTATCTGGGCCCTGAGCTTTGGCGGACTGGCTCGCGGCCTGATGGTGGGTTTGATCACTTATGTGGTGGGGCAGGTCTTTCACTTCGGGGTGGAGGGGCGATGGCTCGGGGTGGAGCACCCCTTGGTGCTCTTTTTCTTTCTCATTATCGGGGGGCTGGTCTTTGCCCAGGTGGGCCTGATGGTGGCCTTCTGGGCCAAAACCTTTGATCAGCTCAGCATTGTGGGGGGCTTTATCCTGCTACCTCTACTCTACTTAGGGGGAGTGTTTTTCTCCATTGAGTCTCTGCACCCTTTTTGGCGGGGTTTGGCCCAGTTCAATCCTCTGCTCTATCTTATCAATGGGGTCAGATATGGTGTACTGGGCGTTTCCGACGTCTCTTTGGGTTTAGCGGCCATGGTATCGCTACTGGCTCTCGGGTTTATGTATTTTTTGGCACTCCGACTTTTGCGGGTGAGTTCTTTTAGCCGTTGGTGAGGTGAGTAGAATGTTTGACAGTCTTTCAGATAAGCTTTTGACCAGTCTCAAAAAACTCAAAGGTCAGGGGCGTATCAGCG
Organism: Bdellovibrionales bacterium; assembly: GCA_007121385.1. GTDB lineage: Bacteria > Bdellovibrionota > Bdellovibrionia > Bdellovibrionales > UBA1609 > SKYF01. The sequence goes on along the minus strand of SKLV01000085.1, from coordinate 4,647 downwards.
AAAAAAATATTGAGGACAGTATCAAAGAGATTCGCCTCAGTCTTCTTGAGGCCGATGTGAACTTTAAGGTGGTCAAAAGCTTTATTGACCGGGTGAAGGTCAAGGCTTTGGGGCAAGAGGTTTTGGAGAGTCTGACTCCCGGACAACAGTTTGTCAAAGTGGTCCATGAGGAGTTGGTATCTCTTCTAGGCGGCGAGAGTGTAGAGTTGGATGTGCGGGGCAAGCCTGCCGTTCTATTTTTGGTGGGCTTGCAGGGAACGGGGAAAACCACCTCAGCGGCCAAACTGGCTCTCTATGTCCGTCAAAAGCTCAAGAAAAAGCCAGGCCTGGTGCCCGCCGACATCTATAGACCAGCAGCCATTGATCAGCTGGTCACTCTGGCTCGGCAAAATGATCTGCCTGTATTCACTTCCTCGCCAGAGCAAAAACCAGAAGAGATTTTGCAGGAAGCCCGTCGCTGGGCCGAGCAAGAGATGGTGGAAGTGGTTATTGTGGACACCGCAGGCCGGCTGCAGATTGATGAGGATCTGATGCAGGAGCTGGTGCGCCTCAAAGAGCTTTGGCCCCCCAATGAAGTTTTGTTGGTTGCCGATGCCATGCTCGGTCAGCAGTCGGTGAATGTGGCCGAGGGCTTTCACCAGCGACTGGGTTTGACGGGCCTCGTTCTGACGAAAGTGGATGGAGATGCGCGAGGAGGGGCGGCTTTAAGTGTGCGCGAAGCTGTAGGAGTGCCTATAAAATTCCTAGGGGTGGGGGAAAAGGTCTCAGCTCTTGAGGTCTTTCACCCGGACCGATTGGCCTCGCGAATTTTAGATATGGGCGATGTGATGACCTTGGTGGAGAGAGCCCAGGAGCTGGTGAGCGAGAAGGAGGCCAAGGCCTCGGCCCGCAAGTTGGCGCGAAATGAGTTTGGGATGGAGGACTTTCTCCAGCAGATTCAGATGATGAAAAAGCTGGGGGGAATGGAGAGTTTGCTCAAAATGATTCCCGGCATGGGACAGATGACCAAGCAGATGAAGGGGATGGCCCCACCGGACAAGGAGATGAAGAAAATTGAGGCCATTATTCGCTCCATGACTCCTGAGGAGCGAGAGAATTATAAAATCCTCAATGGATCTAGGCGCTTGAGAATTGCCAAGGGCAGTGGGACTGAGGTCAGCGATGTGAACAAGTTTGTGCGCCAGTTTGAGCAGGCCAAGAAGATGATGGGGCAGATGATGAAAATGGGGATGGGGCGAAAAGGAGGGGGCTTTCCTGGCCTTGGAGGCCTGGGCGGATTTGGGGGCTTTGGCCGCTAGGCCCGCTTTTTACTTGATTTGAGTAGGGAAACCCTGTAACTCTTGGACCCCTGAAACAGGAGAGGTTGACTCATGGTTGTTATTCGTTTGGCTCGATTTGGTTCAAAACACAGCCCTCGCTACAGAATCACAGTGGCGGACTCCCGTCGTTGGCTAAAGGGCCGATTTATTGAGGTTTTGGGTCACTTTTCCCCCGCCGTTAAGGGCCAGCCCGAGAGCTTGAAGGTGGATGTAGCCAAGGCCAATGAGTGGATTGCCAAAGGAGCTCAGCCTTCTGAGAGGGTGAAAAGCCTTATTAGAAAGTTTGAGCAGGCTTAAGCCTCTCACTGAGTCTCGATCACTCATTTACTGTTTTAAAATGAGCCTTGGTCTTAAGGCTTGGGACTAAAAGTCCTTATCCGCTGGGTGAACGAGCAAATCCATTTTACTCTGCTGGGGATTTAGGTAAACTTAGAGTTGGTTGGTTGTATTAACGAGTGAACCCTTGAGTCAGGGCCTAACTGCGAGTGAGGTAAAAAATGGATACGACAAGTCTGAGAGAGCTGATTGAATTCATGGCTAAATCTTTGGTGGACCAGCCCGAAGAAGTCGAGGTGAATGAGATCATTGGTGAACAGACCACTGTAGTGGAACTCAAGGTGGCCAAAGGTGACTTAGGCAAGGTGATCGGTAAACAGGGGCGAACGGCTCGGTCCATGCGCACCATCCTCAATGCGGCCAGTACAAAACTGCAAAAGCGCAGTGTTCTTGAAATTGTAGAGTAAAACTTCTCTTGAGGGCTTTGCCCTAAAGTCTTGAGAAGGCTTGGTAAAACCACCTTTTTTAAAAGAGGTGGTTTTTTTCTTTGAGGCCTTGCCCCGGCGAGTCGAACCGGGGTATTGCTGCAAGTCATGAAATCTTCTCAATCTACCGCCAATGCTCCCGTCCCAGTCTCTTTAAGGGCTCCGGATCGTCTGGAGGGGCGACATTTGATTGGTAAAGTCAAAGAACCCCATGGACTCAAAGGGGATCTCTATGTCCTTCTCTTTGCCAAAACAGCGGATTGGCTTGAATCTCAGCCCCGGTCCCTTTTTCTCTGCGCACCTGAGGGTTTGCGGTCCACCCTGCGATGGCTGGAGTTGGAAGTTCAAGAGTTAAAGCCCCATAAAGAGGGGTTGATTCTACGGAGTCATCAGGTTCAGGGTCGTGACCAGTCCGAAGCCCTCAAGGGGCACTTTGTCTATTTACCCGAGGATTTATTGGTGGCTCCCTCTGGAGAAAGGCCCTTCTTGTCCGAGCTTCTTCATATTCGGGTGAAAGTGGAGGGGCACCCCGGTGAGGGCTTGGTGGAGGGTTTTTCCAGCAATGGGGCTCAGGATTTACTGCAGATTCGATGGTCTGACGGGGGGCTTTTAGAGGTTCCCTTTGTGGAGGCCTATGTGGGGAAAATGGACTTGGAGGATCGAGAGCTATTGTTAACCTTGCCTCCGGGCTTCTTTGAACTCTTTGAGTCTCAGCCGCAACCGGTGAAGGCCCGATGACCTTCCAGTTTGTGACCATTTTTCCTCAGCTGATTGAGACTTTTATGCACTCTGGTGTGGTGGGGCAGGCTCTTAAAAAATCCTACCTTGAATTCGGGATCATTAACCCCAGAGAGTTTACCTCAGACCTGCACAAAACAGTGGATGACCGGCCTTTTGGGGGAGGGGATGGAATGGTCATGTTGGCCGAACCTCTGGCCCAATCCGTGAATCGAGCGCGAGAGGAGGAGCCTCAAACTCATGTGATTTTTTTAAGTCCTCAGGGCAGGCTCTGGACAGATGCCCGGGCTCGGGAGTTGGCCCAGCGTAAGCCGGCCCATCTGACTTTAGTGTGCGGTCGCTATGCCGGTGTAGATCAGCGTTGGGTTGAGACTTATGTGGATGAGGAGATCTCGGTGGGAGACTATGTCCTCAGTGGGGGAGAGTTGGGAGCCCTTATTGTGGCCGACTCCGTGGCCCGCTTTGTTCCAGGGGTTCTGGGCAATGAGCTGTCCAGTGAAGAGGAGAGCTTTGCTCGGGAGCTTCTTTTAGAGTGCCCCCAGTTCAGTCGGCCACGGGTTTTTGGTGACCTTCCTGTGCCTGAATTTCTGCTATCGGGCCATCATAAGCAGATCGCCCAAAGGCGGAACTGGGTGGCTCTTCTCCGAACTCGGGCTTTGAGGCCTGATCTTTGGGCGGCTCGCCCACGAGATAAGAGAGAACTTGAACAGGCCTTAGCTTGGGCTTTGACATTGACTGAAACCGAGCTAAATTCCCTGGGCCTGAAAGGGAGAATTTAGAAAATGAGCTCAAGTAAGATCCCAGCAGATGGCTTAAAGAGGACCTCCGTTTCTTTGGCATTGGTGCACTGGCCAATTTACGACCGGGCTAAAAATACCATCTGCACCAATGTGACTAACTTTGATGTCCACGATATTGCCCGAGCGGCCCGCAGTTACGGGCTTCAGGACTACCATATTGTCAACCGCATCCCCGAGCAGCTGATGTTTGTGTCGCGAATGCTGGAGCACTGGAGGCTGGGAGAAGGGGCCAAGTACAATCCTATGCGGCGCACAGCTCTGGGTATGGTGAAGACGGCTCGCTTTTTGGAGGAGGTCATTGCCAGCTATCCCACTCCTCCCCTGGTGGTGGCGACAACGGCCCGGAAAATCCCAGAGTTGACCACCTTCAGTTTCCGCAGTCTGCGTGAGGAGATTGCCGAAAATAGGCAAAATCGGCCCCTTCTCCTTGTTTTTGGCACTGGTTTTGGGCTCCATGACGATGTGTTTAAAATGTGTCATGGGACCTTGGAGCCAATTATGGGAGCCGCTCCCGATGAATACCGCCACCTTTCAGTGAGATCGGCTGTGAGTATCTGCCTTGACCGGCTTTTGGGGGCATGGTAAGGCTGTTCGGTCTGTTTTACACCGGGAGTAAAAAATGTCAGGACAAGCCTCTGATATCGTTCGCCAAGTGACTTTTGACAAAGTGGCCCAAAGGGATTTTCCCCACTTCACTCCAGGGGACACTCTGGGTGTCTATGTGAAGGTCAAAGAGGGAGAAAAAGAGAGAGTGCAGCTTTTTAAAGGTGTGGTTCTGAAGATCTCCGGAAGTGGAATGGGAAGAGCTTTTACCTTGAGGAAAATGTCAGGTGGAGTGGGGGTGGAGAGAACTTTTCCCTTCACGAGTCCTGCCATTGAGCGTATTGAGGTGATGTCTTCAGGCAAAGCTCGTCGGGCCCGCCTCTTTTATTTGCGTGGTTTAAGAGGAAGAGCTGCTCGTCTGCAGAGTACTGTTGTCCAGGGCTCAGCCGGCAAAAAGGCCAGCGGGGCGGCGGCCACAGCGGCTCC
>SKLV01000071.1 GCA_007121385.1 Bdellovibrionales bacterium | reverse complement strand
ACCCGAGAGACGGACTTTCCAACTGAGATTGCGGGACGCACACCCTTATAAAAAAGATCGGACTCTAGGAAAATCTGTCCATCGGTAATGGAGATCACGTTGGTGGGAATGTAGGCCGAGATATCACCAGCCTGAGTCTCAATAATGGGCAGAGCGGTCAAGGAGCCTCCCCCCTGAGCATCACTCAGCTTGGCGGCTCTCTCAAGAAGACGAGAGTGAATATAGAAAACATCTCCTGGATAAGCTTCCCGACCTGGAGGACGACGCAACAGCAAACTCAACTGACGATAGGCCTGGGCCTGTTTGGTCAAATCATCGTATATAATCAGAGCGTGGCGGCCTGTGTCCCGAAAGTATTCCGCCATAGCCACTCCCGCATAGGGGGCCAAAAATTGCAGGGGAGCAGATTCCGAAGCCGTGGCTGCGATCACAGTTGTATATTCCATGGCTCCAGCTGCATGGAGTTTTTCCACAACCTGGGCCACTGTGGAGCGCTTTTGGCCTATGGCTACATAAAAGCAAAATACATTCTGGCCTTTTTGATTGATGATTGTGTCGATGGCAATGGCTGTTTTTCCAGTCTGCCTGTCCCCAATAATCAATTCCCTTTGGCCTCGCCCAATGGGAATCATGGCATCAATGGCCTTGATCCCTGTTTGCATGGGCTCATGGACAGGCTGTCGGGCTAGAATACCAGGAGCTTTGGTCTCTACCACTCGGCTGTGAGGGGTGGAAATGGGCCCTTTGCCGTCAATGGGGTTCCCCAGAACATCCACAACTCGACCCAGCAGAGCTTCACCGACTGGCACCTGCACAATTTTCTTGGTCCTCTTGACTGTGTCTCCTTCTCTGATGCCACTGCCTTCTCCCAGAACCACAACTCCAACGGAGTCCTTTTCTAGATTCAAAACCATTCCGGAGGTTTCTCCGGAAAACTCAACCAATTCACCGGCCATGACTCCTTCAAGTCCATACACTCGAGCTACTCCATCTCCTATTGAAAGGACACTTCCCGTTTCACTCACCTCAATGGACTTACTGTAGTTTTTAATTTGCTCTTTTAGAACACGACTGATTTCATCAGCACGGATTGAAATTTCCATGATTAATGGGCTCTCCTGTTTAGTTCTTCTTTTAGTCTTTTCAAATGAGATTTGAGAGAATCATCAAAGGTGTAGCTGCCCACTTGAGCAATCAGACCACCAATGAGTCCTTCGTCTTCTTTATAAGATAGTATCACCCTCTTTTTGGTGACTTTTTCCACTTGGCTCTCCAGATTCTTTCGATCTTCGGGACCAAGGACTGCTGCAGAGCGAACCCAGCCGCGGCTCACTCCGTGCTGCTCATCGGAAATAAACTGATAAGCCTCGGCAATTTCAAAAAAGAGCTTCAGACGATTTTTCTCGGCCAAGAGCAAAGTGAAATTTTGCATGATTTGAGAGAGACCTGAGGATCCCATGGCGGCTCTTAAGGCGGCTATTTTTGCTGGCCCCTGAACTACAGGATTACTAAAAAAGTCTACAATCTCTTTGTCTTTGGAAAAGAGGTCACTCAGGGCTCTCAGTTCGGCCAGCACTGTGTCCTGGCAGCTCTCCTCGAGGGACTGAGCGAATAGAGCTTTGGCGTAGCGCAGGGAAAGTTCTGAGGTCTTCATGAATTCACCACCTGAATTTTCGTCACGAACTCTTCCTGAAGGCGCTTCTGCTCAGGCCCTCCTACGGTCTTTGCGAGAGCCTCTTCAGCAGACTTCAATGATAATTCCAGGAGCTCTTGACGGAGCTTATCTTTGGCCTTTTCAACCTCAATATCGGCGGTCTTAAGAGCCTCTGACTTCAGTCTTTGCTCCAGGTCTTTGGCTTCTTGCTCTAGCTTGGCACTCATGGCTTGAGCTTCTTCTCGGGCTCTTTCCACACTTTCGTCTGCTGTGGTCTCTAGTTTTTGTAATCGAGTCTGGATTTCTGAACGAATCTTTTCAGCCTCTTCACGAGCCTTTTCTGCCCGATTCACAAGATCATAGTAATTTTGATACCTCTCTTTAAAGTAGGAGGCCACCTTCTTCCTAACAAGAAAAGTCACTACCGATAGAAATATTGTCAGATTTATCACCTGAGCAATAATTATTTTCCAGGGAATCTCCACCTCACCGTAGCCAGCCGCCTGAAGGGGAAGAGGTTGGAGAGCAACTATAAAAATGAGAAGGGACAAAGCCCCTACTGATTTTTTCATGCCTTTAGTTCCTTACCCAAGAGCTGGTTCACTATGGCCTGGCTCACTGAGGGCGCCTGCTCACTCAGGTCCTGCTTTGCCTTCTGGACTTCTTGAGAAATTATTTGTCGGTTGGCTTCCACACCCTCTTTTACCTGTTGACGCGCAAGGGCCACTATTTCCTCTTGGCGTTTGAGAGCTTGAGCTTTCTCTTTGTCGTATACTGCCTTAATTTTTTCGTTTATTTCTCGGGCCTTTGAGGCAAAGCTGGCCTCGAGCTGCTTGGCCTCAGCCAGCAAGTTTTCCGCTTTGTCCTGGTTGCCAACTGTTCTCTCTCGACGCTTTAAATAGGCCGCAAAATAGGGCTTGAATATGATTTGGCTCAGAACAAGGTAAACAACTAAGAAAATTCCCAGATGGTAAAAGAGAGTGTGATCGACACCAAGAGAAAACAAAATTTCAGAGACAAGAGAGACAATGCCTTCAAGTATTTGCATGAAAGTACAACCTTAAAAGAAAATTTGCCTCAGCAGATACCCTCTGAAGGGCGGGGGGTCAACTAGTTCTTAGGCATATAGGAGGCTCCTTCAAAGACCACTCCCTCCTCAATCCTAAGAGAGGGGGAAGTCACCGTTCCCTGAAAAATAGCCGGGGGGTGCATAATGACCTTTCGGCGAGCAAAGACATTGCCCTTCACAAGTCCACTGATGATCACTGTATCGGCCTCGATCTGGGCTTCGACGCGGGCCCCCGGATTGATCACTAATGTGTCATTGGTAAAAATTTCTCCCCGAAAGGCTCCGCCGATGCGCACCGTGCCTTCAAAGGTGAGTTTTCCCTCAAAAGCCGCCCCATGATCTAAAAGGGCGGTGACCTGACCCGGGCCCACGGGCTCAATGTCGTCAAGGTCGTAGTGGATGTTTTTTGAGTCCAGTTCTTTCATATGACTTCCTAGAAGTTTTTAAGTTTTTCCACAAGACGATTGAGCTCTTCATCCGAATAAAAATGAAGACTGACCTTACCTTTTCCCTTGGAGTAATCCAAATTGACCTTGGTGCCCACAGCTCTTTGTAGGTCATCCACTAGGGATTTCAGAAGGCTAGCTGAAAGCCCCTGCTCTTCTGAAACAGCGGAGGAATCTTTTGACCCAAACTGGCCTGAAGGGGCTTGCATCTGGGCGACCAAGCGCTCTAGAGCTCTAACAGTAAGCTGGTTGTCGAGAGCCTGGCGGGCCGCCTGAAGCTGCTGATTGGGGTCGGAGAGGGAGAGCAGGACCTTAGCCTGGCCCATAGACAGGCGCCCCTCTCTGACCCATAACCTTAGCTCCGGAGTCAGTTGGAGAAGCCTTAGGGTGTTGGCGATGGTCACTCTTTCCTTGCCAATTTTATCCGCTAGCTGTTGTTGGGTGAGCTGGTAAGTCCTTATCAAGTGAGAGTAGGCCTCGGCCTCTTCAATAGGGTCCAGGTCCTGCCTCTGAATGTTTTCAATAAGAGCTAGCTCTAGAGCCTCTTGGTCTTTTGTTTCCCTCAAAATAACAGGAACTTGATGCAGGCCAGCAAGCTGAGCGGCTCGCCACCGACGCTCTCCAGCAATTATTTCAAAGTCTCCATCATGGAGTCGACGGGCTACAATGGGCTGGAGAATTCCCTTTTCTCGAATAGAATTCGCCAGCTCTTGAAGAGGTTCCTTGGCAAAACTACGTCGTGGCTGCTTAGGGTTGCCTTTAATTTTAGCAATATCCACTTCCCAGACTCGTGCATGGTCTGGAACTACAGCGGCTTTAGGCATTGATTGGATTTCAGCTCCAGTGGCCTGCTTCGACGCCTCACTTCTCGCCCCTTGGTCTTCTTCGATAAAGCCCTCTTGCATTGGCTTGAGGTTTTGACTGGGAAGCTTTAGCGCCGTTTCAGTGGTGACCTGGGCAGCTTGGGCTCCATCAGGACCAGCCCCCAAAAGACTTCCAAGGCCTCTGCCCAAGGGAGATTTTTTTAAGGGCTTTTTAGCCCCCTGACTCAGTTCAGACATGGGCTTCTCCTTCTACAGGGCTTTCCTGAGAACTCTGAGGCTGTGTAAGGCTCGATCCCTCCTCTTTTAGGGTCATTTCACCTTCGGCTTTTGGGGCCTCCTGAGGGGTTATGGGGTTCTCAGCCGGAGCTGACTCCTCTTGGGCACTGCCATAAACTCTCTGGTCTAGCTCCTCAGCCAGCTCACGATACTTGCGGGCCCCTATAGATTTTGAATCATAATCTAGGATGGATTGGCCATGACTCGGGGCCTCACTGAGTCGAACATTTCTGGGGATAATTGACTTGAAGACTTTGTCTCCAAAGTGGGACTGTATCTCTGCCACCACCTGATGACTCAGGTTATTGCGTGTGTCGAACATGGTTAAGACAATCCCCTCAATTCTTAAGGCAGGGTTCAGACTCTTTTTTATAAGCCCACAGGTATTTAAGAGCTGGGAGAGACCCTCTAAGGCATAGTATTCACATTGTAAGGGCACCATAAAACTGTCTGCAGCACAGAGACTATTGACTGTCAAAAGCCCGAGGGAAGGAGGGCAGTCAATTAAAACATAGTCAAATTCATTACTTACAGATTCAATGGCCTGGCGAAGGCGATACTCTCGATGAGGCATGTCAACAAGTTCAATCTCGGCTCCAACCAAGTCCGGGTTGGCAGAGGCTATGCAAAGACTTTGAGTGTTTGTAGACTGAGCGACATCCTTCAGGGACTTTTCACCAATCAAAACCTGGTAAATATTATTTTCCTGGTTGTCATAACGCTTAACTCCAAGGCCGCTTGACGCATTGCCCTGTGGATCCATGTCTACAATGAGAACTCTCCGTCCCAACTCAGCCAACGATGATGCCAGGTTCACTGAGGTGGTCGTTTTTCCCACCCCTCCCTTCTGATTCGCAATACAGATTGTTCGCGCCATATTTCCCCCGATGTCTCAAGATGTTTCTATTATTCTACTCATCTTTCTACGAGAACTTGCCGATTGTTCCATGTGGAACGGGGAGGAGTAAAGTGAAAACAGGCTGCTCCAGAGTAAAAGCCTCAATTTTTTATATTTTTAGCTGTGTCTTAGTGGCTTT